>SKOH01000095.1 GCA_007120165.1 Clostridiales bacterium | reverse complement strand
TCCAAGGCTTTTTCGTATTCACATTTTCCCAAATACAGAAGGTTTAGGTTTTTTTCCATATCATACCTCCATTATTTTTGATAATTGTTCTTTATTAAGAACTTATGAACTAACAATTCTCAGTATATCATAAAGTAACGGATATTGCTTTACCGTTCTTTTTCAATCCGTTTTTCCAGAGCGGCTATCAGCTCCTCCACCTCCAGATTTCCCCGGGATGCAATCATCTCCAGAGTGGCAACGGAAGACATGGTTTTAAACAGGATCGGATTTTTCAACTTCTGGAATTTGGGAGACAGACTAAGAAGTTCTTCTTTAATAAACGGATATTCCTTTATCAGATCCTTAATCAAGGTATCGTTCCTTAACACCAGGGTCCCCTTTTCTGGGGGATTATCAATATAGCCCTCGTCTTCAGGGGCTTTTTCCTTTTTTCGGTCTTCCCCAAGAGCCGATTCCACGCCTTCATTTTCCTCGGTCTCCCAGGAAAGCAGTCTCTGGGAGCCGGTAAGGCTTCGAATTCTGGTAACGTCCTGCATAATCTCCAGAACCCCTTTAAAGTTCTTGTTTTCATCCCTTACGGCAACAAAAAGAATGTAGATAAACTGATCCTCGATCTGCAGCCAGAATTCTGCCTGATCCCTGTCTCCGGATTTAAAAGCTTTTACGATTTTCATTACAGTATCCAGGCTTTCCCTGGGATGGCAATTCTCCACTTTTCTGCCGATGACACCGGGACTTCGGGGAAATATTCGATGTTTGGTATCACTATAGAACTTTACCAGATCATTCTCATCCACAAAGGATAAATCCACGGGAAGATGTTTAAAGATTAAATTGATCTGCTCTAAGGTCAGCTTACCCCGGGACACGTCCAACACCTGATCCGTAGTCTTTGAAGATGTGGAAAGCCCGTGTTTTTCCAACAGATTCATAAAATCCTCCATAAAGGATATACTGTCCGGTTTTTCGTCACCATCGGTAACCTTATCCCTTTTATTGGATGTGCCGCTGAAATCCTTAGGCTTAATCCCGAATCCATATCCAATTTCCTGATCCCCTTTATACATCTCAACGAACTCTTCTTCCGAAATCATTTCAAGGGCTGTAGGGTAGAGCACCTCCACTTCCTTATCCATCATATCCTCCAATAGTACATTTACTTCCTTTTGAAGAATCACGAAGACCTCCTGTTGATCTTTCTCCAGGGCTTCCTTTGCAAATTTAATACTGTCCCGAATCTTATTCTCCAGCGTCCACATTACCTTTGAGGGCTTGTCAAAACCCTTATTTTCAAATCGGGGGAACAACTGATTTTGTTTTCGCGCAAAATGAATATGCACACCTTCCAGCTGGTCATAAAGCTCCAGCCACTGGTTTTTGATGAATTTCTGTTCCAGCTGCTGCTGCATTTTATCGACCAGTTTTCGAATCTCTTCGACCTCCAATAAATACGTATGAATCGGATGTCCATCGGGTACAGAGATCTCTTTGGATTGAAGAATTCCATCAAATATCTCCACGATTTCATCGATACGCTTGGTAATTACATCATCACTGATCCCGTATTTTGACAATTGCTGTTCGCATAAGGCAAACTCTTCGGGTGTCACAAACTCCACCTGATTTCGAAGCTTCAGTTTGGCCTCTTCCATAGTAATCCGGTTTTTTAAGTAGTCCACTTTTATTTCCATAATTCCGTCTATTTTTTTTCGATTCTTATCTAGTACGGCCTCCATTGACTTTTGATTGTCTCTTTTTTTATCCATTATAATCATCCTTTCTTAAAGGTTTACCATAATGATAACATTTCTCAAAGAGTTAAGCTGTGATGGCTATCACATTTATAATGAATTTTAAAAGAGTTTTCCCTTTATAGAGAAAACTCAGCTTTGATGCATTTACCGATGATTTTTACCTGCTCTTTTTTCTTAACCACCGGGCTTTCACCCTCTAATCCTTGAAACAGTGAGACTTTCCCACTACCGTCCCTGCGCAGTTTTCGGATCATTCGCCCCTTTTCCCCATTGATTAGATAAAAAGCGCCGTTTTCAATTTCCTGGGTATCAAGGACCGTTACCACATCCCCTTTTTTAATTCGAAAACCCTGCAGCGTATTGTCCGTTACTTCAATAAAAAACAATTTATCGGGATGATACCCTTCCACTTTATTCCCCATTAAAAACAAGGATTTTTCTCCCACTGCCTTTTTCGTATCCATACGCTGTATCGGATAGGTTTTTACCAGATTCCCCAAGGCTTTCTGCCAAGCCCCCGTGGGGTTTAAGTCGTAATTCTGCAGTTCTTTCACCGCTTCTTTTTTACGTATCGGAGAACCCTTGATTTCTTCCTTAGGAGGCTCCTCGGCCATACTGATAAAATCCATGGTTTTTCCAAGTTTTTTTAAAATATTTTCTGCGATATCTTCTTTGACTACTTTTTTACCCGATTCTATGTCCCGAAGATAACTTTCGGAGATTCCGCACTTTTTAGCCAAAGCTTTTTCCGAAAGCTTTGCCTGCTCCCTTGCTCTTTTTATCTGTTCTGCCAATCGATTCATTAACGCCACCTCTTTAATTGGGTTTTATGCTTATTCTATCATGATTTAAGGGCTTTCTCCAGCGGTTCTTGATGGATATATCCTTATTTCTTAATATTAATTTCCAAAGATCCAAAAACCTGGTACTTTCGTATGTACTCAGTATCCGCTATAATATAGATATAGATGATTGAGTAGAAACTTGGTGTGTAGGAGGAAATTATGGGTACACTTCATTGGTTAACGGATGTAAAAGAATACATTAGCAAACACTATAAGGATGCCCTAATGGTGTTTGAAACCGCTGCAAGCTATAAGGTCGCCAGTTATATTCAGCAACGTCGAAGCCCGGGTTTTTCAGAGCAGCTCCTCCATTTTGTGGACTCAAAAGGCTTCGAAGATACGGAGGTGTATAAAAGAGCGGGATTGGACCGGAAACTGTTTTCAAAAATACGATCAAATCCTGCGTATCAACCGGGTAAAAAAACCGCCTTCGCCCTGTGTCTTTCCCTGCATTTAACGATACAGGAAGCAGAGATCCTGTTGCGTTCAGCCGGTTACAGTTTTTCCAACAGCCATGTTTTGGATCTGATTGTTCGGTATTGTATTGAACATCAGATTTATAATCTTCATGAAGTCAATTTCGCACTGGATCATTATGGTCTGGAGCCTTTATAGCCCGCAGATCCTCCCATGTTTTAATTATTTTTAATTTTCTGCTATACTATAGTTAAGAAGTATTTTTTTCTGGATAGGAGGGAGTTACCATGAAGAAAAAAGTTTTAATGGTCATCGACTATCAGAATGATTTTGTCACCGGCAGCCTGGGATTTAAAGAAGCCGAGGAGCTGGAGTCGAAGATTTGCGAGAAAATTATAAGCTACAAAGGTCATCAGGTGTTTTATACCTTGGATACCCATGATGATGAGTATCTAGAAAGCTTAGAGGGAGAGTCCCTTCCCGTCGAACACTGCATCAAGGGAACCGAGGGTCATAAAGTGTACGGCAAGACCAAAACCTGCTTACACGAGGTTCGGGCTCAGCCTCTGGAAAAACGAAGTTTTGGTATACATCCCCAAGAACTTCATGAACAGTGTTTTGATTTTTATGAAGATGAACTGGAGTCCATTGAACTTGTGGGGGTCGTTACCAATATCTGCGTGCTGTCCAATGCAATTATATTAAAAACCTTGTATCCCGAAGTAAAACTGATCGTGGATGCGAAAGCTTGTGCATCCCCGGACCGGGAACTCCATGAAAAAGCCCTGGACGTATTGGAAGGGCTCTTTGTAACCATTTTAAACCGGTAAGTATCGAATTCATAAATATATAAATCAACCATCAAAAAAGGAGACCCCGCTGGTCTCCTTTGTCATTTAATTTGTTATTAATACAACGGTATTTGGGAATCGCAACCGGTTTTTATACGGAAAGAAAACTTAAGGTTTGTTGTAATTGATAGAACCGAAGCTGCAGGCTGTGTCTGTTGAAAAACCCTTCCTGATATTCCTTTACTGCGTAATATTTATCCACCATGGTAACAATCCAGCTTTCCTTGTATTTCGGAGGAACGATTGTGGTAGGAAACATATGCTTCTTGATGATATCGGCTTCGACCTCGCTTACATCAAAATACTTGTTTGCATTATCCAGAGCGACCCTTGGATGGGAGACCGCATGGGATTCTTTCATATATTTTAAGTTGCGGTTGCCCTTGGTTCTCCAATCATACAGAAAAAAGTCATGAAGCAGAGCTCCCCGGGCAATGGCACGATAATCCAGCTTTAATTTCTTTGCTATTTTATAAGACCGAAAGGACACTTCCAAAGAGTGGTCGAAAATGCTTCCTTCATGATGACGAATGTGCTTTGATTGCATAAAGGCCTCATGGTTTAAAATATCCTTAGTAATCTCATAGTATTCGGAATTTCTGCTCAATAGGTGGACCTCCTTAATTTTGTCCTTCTTAAATTTCCCTGTCATTGTTTTTACTCACTGTTTACATAATACTAGGATTGAGGGGTTTTGTCAAGGCAAAGGCCTGGGAATTTACCGGTATTAAGGTTAATTTTTTGTTAAGAATTATTCCTTTCGATAAACCGCTTTACCATCTACCATGGTCAGCTCCACTTGGGTATCAGATATGTCAGAAGGTTCTATGGTAAACAGGTCCCGATCCAAAACAATTAAATCCGCATAATATCCGGGAAGCAGTTTTCCCTTAACATCCTCTTGAAATTGATTTTTTGCGCTTTTATGAGTATATGCATCCACTGCCTCTTCCACAGTCATTCGTTCTTCCGGCTGATAGCCTCCCTCAGGATACCCCTTCTGATCCTTACGAGTTACTGCGGCATAAATATTTCGAAAGGGATTGGCGTCTTCCACCGGGGCGTCGGTACCAATACTGATGAGTCCGTCCTGTTGATAAAGGGTATTAAAGGCGTAGGAAGTTTTTGCCAAGCTCTCCCCCACTCGTTTTTCTACAATATGCAGATCGTAATCCAAAAACACCGGCTGCGCCATTACGGCGATGTCGCTTCTCAGGATACGCTGCAGCTGTTCCCTTGTGGTAATCTGGTTGTGTACGATTCCGTGACGTAGCCGGTTTCTCTCTCCCTTTAAAACCTTATCATAGGTATTTAAAACACTCTCCACAGCGGCGTCGCCGATGGCATGGGTGATTACGGGAATCCCATGTTCCTGGGCAAGCTTACAAAGAGCCAGCAGCTCTTCATCTGACAGAGCTTCTACTCCCCGGGTTGTAGAATCGTCGGCATAGGGCTGACTTAAAAAAGCGGTTCTTCCCCCTAAGGAACCATCCTTAAAAAGCTTTAAGGAACCCTTTTGAAAATAGCTTTCATCGTATTTCCCTTCTCTAAATTCACTGTCCAAGTAGCTGCGAAAATCGTGAATTTCCTGAAAGTTGAATTGATGCCGGTATCGAAGGGGAAGGCTTCTTTCTTCGTAAACTTCCCGTATCCAATCAAAGGTTTTTTGAAAATCCGGTCCCGACACGTCGCAGGACTGAACCGATGTAATCCCTTGGCTAAGCGCGTAGATTCCCGCCTGGATAAACTGACTTTTCTTCGCTTCTTTATCCTTTTGGGATAGGGCTCTTGTCAGGACATGGGTCGCATTTTCCGTAACTACCCCGCTTAATATTCCCTCGGGGCTGCGTTCGATAGTTCCGCCGGGAATAAAGGTGTCTTCATTGATTTTCGCAAGTTCCATTGCCCTGGTGTTGCCCACAGCCACATGTCCGCAAACCCGCTCAAAGACCACGGGAATATCCGTAGATATTAAATCCAAATCCTCCCGGGTAGGCAGTCTCTTATCCTCGGTTTCAAAAAAGTCCTGGTTCCATCCCCGACCGTGGACTCCCAACTCTCCATGATTTCGGGATAAATATACTTTTCCCCTTTCAATCATCTCTTCTATGGAGGCCGCTCCGTTCAAGTTGCAGCTGGCCATGGCTTCTCCCAGCAAAAATAAGTGCAGATGACTGTCATTCAGTCCGGGAAGAACGGTTTTCCCTTGAAGGTCCAGTACTTCATCCTCGGGTCTGCGGGTGGTGATGATTTTTTCAGTGGTACCTACATCGTCAATTAACCCTTCTTTTATCGCCAGGGCTTCTGCAAATCTCCCTTTTTCCAAATATATTTTTCCATTAATCAACAGGGTCCTCATCCACTACACTCCTCTTTAATTCCAGTACCTGCTTTAAGTACCTGGATTAGCTTTACACTCTATTTTAAAGTATACCACGATCGACTGACGAGCTAAACCCTGAAATACAGAATCTTCTTAATTACCGGGAACAAGTTCATTTATTGTCTGCTACATGAGCGGAAACCGTTAAAACATCTAATTTGCCGTTAACTGTAAATAATTTTTTCGAATTTCCTTTATCGGAATGCGGATGAAATACAGGGATACCAGAACTACCATAAAGGGATCCGTGTAAGGCACCAAAAAGGAGGCCGCGGGAATGAGGCTGAGGATAAATCCAATAATAAATCCAACCAATACACCCAGACTCGCCCAGGTATCCATCAACCACTGGTGGGCCTCTGCCCGGAGCAGGGCGGAGTTTTTCTTTTTTGAAGGATTTCGAAGCATCACGTACACTCCATAACAGGCGATTGTAGAAATAATGGAGTACAATAAAGCATAGTTCAGAGAAGTATTCCGTCCCCCGTCCAATAAAGCGCTTATTGCCGTTATCAATGAGCCGGTTACAATGAACAGGATTACACTGTACTTTATAAAGACTACAGCGGTATCGACCTTCACAGTTATTGGCTTTCCGGATTTGAATAATTGAATATTCTTGTGCTTACTGACGCTTCCCATGGCCCATAGGGATAACATGGACAGCCCTAAGCTGATAAAAGAATAAAGACCATCAAAGATGATCATCTGGGAATCCACCATGTTTCCTAAAATAATGCCCCCAAGGGCAAATCCTAAGGCTCCTAGAATGGAGCTTATAATTAATTGTTTTTCATTTTTTATTTTCATACCTTTTTAAACCCTTTCTTTTTTGTTATATTACTTAACTTCGATGATATACACTGTATCCCATCTTTTTAAAACTATTAATGATCTTGAAGTTCTAGTTTTTAAATCCTCTAAGGATGAAATTCATCAGATCTTTCTTTATTTTTTCAACATCCCCTTGGTCTCTTTTGAATAAATAGCAGGTTTCCGCCCCATGCTCAATAATCCCTATGGTAAGTTGAACCATCGTGGCCGTATCCTGATCTCTGCGCAACTCCCCTTTTTGCTGAAACTTTTCAAACATTTCCCCTAGCCAACGGTAATAGGGATCGTAGATCGCTTCCCAGCTTTCCAGAGAGTGATAATAGCTCATGCCGGAATATAGGAAGGTAATAATCTGTTGATAGTCATCGGTAACTTCAAATACCAGATCAATCAGAGCTGATAAAAAATCCTCGCTGTTTGAAATTTCTGTTAATCCGTTATTAACGCCCCGATTCATAGTATCCTCTAAAATTCTCTCAGCAATCCCCGGGGCAAGGGCGGCCTTGGAGGTGAAATAAAGATAAAAAGTTCCCTGGGCAAGACCGGTGCGTTTTACTATTTCTGAAACCGAAGTATTTTCAAAGCCTCTTTCTCCGATTAAATCGATGGCGGCATCCAGGAACTGCTGGTATTTCTCCGTTTTTTCTCGTTTCATCTGTAAAGCCTCCTTTCCGGATTTATTATTGGCAGCTTATCCTTACCTTAACGTCTAGAACAATAGAACACTTATGAAAAATGACTGACAGTCATTCATATAAATAGTATAACATGAAACAAAAAAAAGAGCAACCGCTGGACGCCGTTACCCTTTCTCTTTCTCCCTTACTACAGGACTTTAAATCTTTTCAGGTTCCTGTTAGTAAACGTTTATTAATATTTTAGTTTTTGATCAAGATAGGCTTCCAGGTCTACAATTTTAATCCGTTCCTGTTCCATGGTATCCCGGTCTCGTACGGTGACCGCATGGTCCTCCTTAGAATCAAAGTCGTAAGTGATGCAAAAGGGTGTGCCTATTTCATCCTGACGTCGGTAACGCTTTCCGATACTGGCCCGCTCATCATAATCCACGGCAAATTTTCCTGCCAGACTGGAAAAGAGTTCCTCCGCTTCATCTTTTAATTTTTTAGTCAGGGGCAAGACGGCGGCTTTATACGGTGCAAGTTTCGGATGCAGCTTTAATACCGTCCGTATTTCTCCCTCCACCTCTTCTTCTTCCAAGGCATCGATTAAGAAAGCAAGGGCTACCCGGTCCAGCCCCAAAGAAGGCTCAATACAAAAGGGAACATACTTTTCATTGGTATGGGGGTCCTGATACTCTAGGTCCACACCGGAGTGATTGCTGTGCTGTCTTAGGTCAAAATCCGTACGATCCGCAATACCCCATAATTCTCCCCATCCAAAGGGGAATTTAAACTCGATATCCGTTGTCGCATTGCTGTAATGGGACAGTTCTTCCTTGTCATGTTCCCGAAGCTTAATGCTGCTTTCCTTCATATTTAAATCCAGCAGCCAATTTTTGCAAAAATCCAGCCAGTAATCGAACCACTCCAAATCCTTTCCCGGTTCGCAGAAAAATTCCAGTTCCATCTGCTCAAATTCCCGGGTTCGAAAGGTGAAGTTCCCCGGAGTGATTTCATTACGAAAGGATTTTCCCACTTGTCCGATTCCGAAGGGGATTTTTTTCCGGGAAGTTCTTAGAACATTTTTGAAATTCACAAAGATGCCCTGGGCGGTTTCCGGTCGAAGGTAGATTTCCGTATTGGAGTCTTCAGTTACTCCCTGGAAAGTTTTAAACATCAGATTGAACTGACGTATGTCTGTGTAGTCGACTTTACCGCATTTTTCGCAGGCAATCTTTTCCTCTTTAATAAAGTTTACCATCTGTTCATTTGTCCATCCTTCAACACTCATTTCCTTATCTTCTTTTTGAAGATACTCCTCAATGATCTGGTCCGCCCGAAATCTTGCTTTGCAGGATTTGCAGTCGATTAGAGGGTCGTTAAAACCTCCGATATGTCCTGAAGCTACCCAGGTTTCCGGGTTCATCAGTATGGCGGAGTCCAATCCCACATTGTTGGGGTTTTCCTGAATGAATTTTTTCCACCAGGCATCCTTAATATTACGTTTCAGTTCCGCTCCTAAGGGACCATAGTCCCAGGTGTTTGCCAGGCCGCCGTAAATTTCCGACCCTGGGAATATAAACCCTCGGGACTTACACAGTGCTACAATTTCTTCCATGGTTTTTTCTTTCATAGTAACTTCCTCCTCTTGTTTTAGTTTTGCTGAGAGTATACTTTTCAGGTAGTTATTTTGTCAGAGTAAAGATAATTCTTTTGGCAGTTATTTACTTTCCCATAAAAAAATCCTTCCCCCCTAATCCGATGATTAGGGACGAAAGATGATTTCCGCGGTTCCACCCTAGTTGATGCCGTAGCATCCCCTTTAAGTACTGCGACTCCAAAGCGCCCTTCGATTTCGGGTTGCATGGAGCTTACACGATCCTCCACTCGCTGAAGCACTACCGAAAACTACTTTTCTTTTTCTGCGTCGCTATTTGATTATTCTTAAAGATACCAAAGATCATAAATCCTGTCAATAGCTCTTTCGAATTTTACTGAGAAATTCCAGGCTTTTAAACTTGGTCTTATCCAAATGGATCATCATATACCGCTTCATGACTTCTTCCAGTTCCTCAGCCAGTTTCGGATGCACTTTTAACTCAATTAAGTCTTCGATATCAATGACCATTAAAAAATTAGCCAATCGAATGGCTTTTTTCGAGAGGGGCTTTGCCATTCCGGGACTGCTTCCCTTGCACTGCTGACAGAGCAGTCCTCCCTCTTCCATATTCAATACCCACTGAGGGGAGGTTACCGTACCACATTGATTACAACCTTTTAAATAAGGTTCATACCCGCTGAACTTAAGAAATTGCAGCAGAAACCGTAAAACATGCAGCGATAAATCCCCTTCTTTCCGTTCCAAAGCTCCCAGGGATTCTACAAAAAGGGTAAAAAGTCGATTGTTGCTTTGACCTTCAATGGTGACCGTATCCACCAGTTCGATGAAAAACGAGGCGATGGTTAAGGCGTCCAGATCCTCCCGGAGCTTATAGTGATTATGAATCGGGTCCACATTATTTAACGTATACATGGACTTCCCTTTATATAGAACAAAATCGCTGTAACAAAGAGGCTGTGCTCCGGCTAGGTGTTGACTTTTAGAACTTCTGGCCCCCCGGGCCATGACGGATACCTTGCCCAGTTTTCGGGTGAATACTGTTAGTATTCCATCACTTTCTTTGTATTTCATGTTTTTTAGTACAATGCCTTCGGTTTTTACCAGCATAGGCGGCCCTTAGGAGTCATCCCGATAGCCGAAGTTTCGAAGCATATTGTTTTGATTTCGCCATCCTTCCTTCACCTTTACCCAAAGCTGAAGATTAACCTTCGTTCCGAGAAAACCTTCAATATCTTCCCGGGCGGCTTTTCCGATGCCTTTCAGCTTTCGTCCGTTTTTCCCGATGATAATCCCTTTATGGCTGTTTCGCTCGCAGTAAATATTGACTTCCAAGTCCACCAGCGCTTTATTCGGCCGCTCCTTCATCGAAACCACTTCCACCGCTACCCCGTGGGGGATTTCCTGCTCCGTATAATGAAGCACTTTTTCCCGAACCAGTTCCGCAACAATTGCCCGTTCCGGCTGATCGGTAATCATTCCCTCGGGGAAGTACTGGGGTCCTTCGGGAAGGTACTCTTTGATCTCGTCGATGACTCGTTGAAGCCCCACTCCTTCTAAAGCTGAAATGGGAATGATGCTCTCGAAGATTTTCATGTCTTCATACTGCTTTACGATACTTTTTACCGAGTCCTGATCGGTTTTATCAATTTTATTGATCAAAAGGATTTTCGGGGTCTGAAACTTTTTCAGTTCTTCTAAGATGTACATGTCCCCGCCGCCTAAGCGGTCACTCTCATCCACCATAAACAGGATCACATCCATGTCCCTTAAGCTGGCTTTGGCAGTCTTTACCATAAATTCTCCCAACTCTGTTTTCGGTTTATGAATCCCCGGTGTGTCGAGGAAAACAATTTGTAAATTTTCCTCGGTATAAACGCTTTGAATCCGGTTCCTGGTAGTTTGGGGTTTGTCGGAAACAATTGCGATTTTTTCTCCTACTAGTTGATTCATCATTGTGGATTTTCCCACATTGGGTCTTCCGATAATACTTACGAATCCTGACTGATAGCTCATGCTGTTCCTCCTTTATTTTCTAAATCCTTCGGGGTGAAGGATAAGGGTAAGATCTCTTCCATGGTATACTCTTTAAAATCCTCTTCGGACTTTGCCAGAATAACGGTAATATCCAGTCCGAATTCTACCAGTACCTGGCGACAAATCCCGCAGGGGGCCGTAAAGGCCTTTGGATCACCGACGATGGCGATACTGTCAAAGGCAGTTTCGCCTTCGGAAATGGCTTTAAAGAGTGCCGTGCGCTCGGCACAATTCGTGGCGCCGAAAGAAGCATTTTCAATGTTGCAGCCGGTGTATACTTTCCCGGATCTGGTTAGTACCGCCGCCCCAACAGGAAAATTTGAATAGGGTACGTAAGCCATCTGCTGGGCTTTTAAAGCTTCCTGAATCAATTGTTTTTTCGTCATAGCCTTCCTCCTTCTATTCCCGGTTTTTTATAGTTAACTGCTCCTCATTGGAAATTACCTGTACCCAAGTTTGTCCCGGATTTAAATGGATTTCCTCTCCATCCAGATCATAGTAACGGGTAAGATCTTGGTTTGAATTTTTTTCCCAAAGGACTTCTATCCTCTGATCCATCGTAAAATAATAACCCTTTCCGCTGCCGATGGTATCCATTTCCAATACTCCGGAACTGGACCCCGGGATTTGCCGTGCCGGTACAATTTGCACCAGTACGTTGGTGGCAATAATCGGCTTTTGATCGTCATCCCTGTGGGTTTCATCATATTGCTGCTCGCCCACGTAATACCGCTGATAACCCTGTTTCACTTCATCGTAACGGTACTCCGCCAGGTAACTTGCATGGTAACGTACCTCGAAAACTTCAGCGGCTTCCCCGTTTTCCGGGGCTGTTTTAGCATCATGAAAACAAAAAGCCTTCAAAATCCGAACTTTCCCGGTAGTTTAAGTCCTCAGCGGTGCTGCGAAGGCTATCCATATCGGTATAGGCATTGTGAGGCGCTTTACGGTGGGGTTCCCTTCGAAAAGCACTGCTTCCGGGACCTAACAGACTGACATTTTGTATCCCCGATGCAGCAATCTCTTCGGTGACCCGGGAGCTTGCCCCGGCATGGGCATACACCGCATCGTATTCCATGGCTTTTTCAAGATAATAGGGCCTGGCACTTCTAACCGGTCCGATCATTTCGGGATCATTCATTAAAAAGAAGGCAAGATAACGGGTTGCACGGCCTTCCACAAAAAACTCATAAATGACTTCCGCATCATAAAAGCCTGCCTGGGGTCTGGCATTGGGATGGTTATCGAACATTACTCCTACAACCGGCCTGTTCAGAAGTTCTTCTTCCACCACCCTACCGCTTAAGGGCGATCGGTTTCCGGATGAATCCTCTCCTGCTTCTTCTGTTGCTTCCTCTTCTTTGTCTTCCCCTTCAACGCCGGTCAACTTTTCCTCTTCAATACCTTCCTCGGGTTCTTTGTTATTACTGCAGCCTACCAGAAAAATCAGTATAAGTGCTAATAAAATCAAAGAGATATTTTTTATTTTCAAAGGATAACTTCCTTTCCGCTGTGAATTTTCCGTAGCCTATTGATTATTTACCCAAATATCTGAAAGATTACAATAGTAATTAAAAAACCCAACAAAGCACCGGCCAGCACTTCAAATACGCTGTGAATTTTCCCCTCAATTCGGCTTTGTGAGACCAGCAGCGCCATGATCAGGGAGAGCGTGGCAAGGAGCATATTTTCCGATATAAAGGTGATGGCCGTAAAAAGCGAAAAAGCCAAGGCTGCATGGCCGCTGGGCATGCCCCCTTTAAGGGCGGTTCCTCTGCCGGTAAGTCCTTTTACAATAATTACTGAAAAAACCACAATAAGCAGAGCGATAAAGGTTATGTGGATCGGTGCCTGCTGAACACGACGAAGAACGCCGTAAGTAAGGGGATTGAATCGATGAAAAAATATGATATAGGCGACTATCACCGCATTGATGGCGGCAATCAGTACCGCTCCTGCGGCTACATTTTTTGCGATTTTTGCAAATACATGGTATTTATCAGTAATTAAATCAATGGTGGTTTCAATGGAGGTATTGATCATTTCGGTAATGATCACCATGGAAATCGTGGAGAACAGTAATAGTATCTCCTCTCTTGAGAGATCAAAAAACAGACTCATAACCAGGACAATAATGGCTACACCAAAATGAATTTTCATGTTTCGTTGAGTTTTAAAGGCATACAGTATACCTTCAAAGGCATAATTGAAACTGTCAATCAGTTTACGGACACGGTTCATGGCTCTTCACCTAATTTCTTGTAATTTCCATTTGATTAAGTATTTTTTCTTCAGCTTCCCTCATTGTTTCTTTGCTTTTCGTATCCATATGGTCATACCCGAGTAGGTGCAGCAAACCATGGATAAACAAGTAGGCCATTTCCCGTTCAATGGTATGTTCGTATTCCTCAGCCTGCTCTATTACCGCTTCTGTGGAAATTATAATATCCCCCAGCATTTTTTCTTCCTCCGGTTGAAACTGCTGATCCGCCGGAAAGGAAAGAACATCAGTGGCCCGGTCCTTGCCCCGGTACTGATGATTCAGCTCCCTGATTTCTTCGGCGGTAACCAGTGATAAACTCACTTCATAATCCTCCTCCAGGTTTTCATAAGCCAGAGTTTTTCGAACAATTTCCTCAAATAATTCTTTCATTCCCTGATCCGGTAATAGTAACTGTTGGCGATTACTGATTTCTACGACCATTGGCATTATCCCCTTTATTTTTTATTTTCCTCTTCTTCGGGATATTCAATCCGTTCATGATAGATCCCCATTAAAGTATTAATAAAGACTTTTTAAATCCGTTCTATTTCTTTTAACGTTAAATGGCTCTCCTGTAGCTGCCCGTCCTGCAGTTTTCCCTGAATGATCTTTTCAATCAGTTCTTCAATTTTTTCCCTGTTGGGCCCTTGGATGCTGCGAACTGCGGCTTCTACCGAATCTGCCAGCATTACAATGGCGGTTTCTTTAGTGTCGGGTTTCGGACCTTCATAACGGAAGGCCTTTTCCTTGATGGTTGACGGGTCTTTTGCCCTTTCTTTTTCCTTATGGTAAAAATAGGCCACTAAGGTATTGCCGTGATGAGACTTGATAAACTCCACGATATCCCGGTGAAGGTTATGTTCCGTTGCTACTGCCAGGCCGTCCCGGACATGCCCGGTAATTATTCTCGTGCTTTTGGCCGGTGCTATTTGGTCATGGGGGTTGTCCGCTCCGAATTGGTTTTCTTTAAAGAAATATGGCCGTCGGGTTTTACCGATGTCATGATAAAAGGCTCCAACCCTTGAAAGCAAACCGTTTCCTCCCACTGCATCCGTGGCGGCTT
Source organism: Clostridiales bacterium (assembly GCA_007120165.1). GTDB lineage: Bacteria > Bacillota > Clostridia > Peptostreptococcales > T1SED10-28 > Isachenkonia. The sequence continues at coordinate 11,234 of SKOH01000095.1, read as the reverse complement.
CGCTTAAATTGCCCACAATAATACTGTGATGGTAGGTTCCCGGCGCCTCCAACAGTAATTTTTTTAGCAGTGGCTGATTGGGATTGGAAAGCTCCATCAGTTTTAAATGGGTGAGAATCTCAAAAGCCCATTCCCAAAAAGGCAGGGTCCCGATTGTGAGTACGGCGGCAAAGCCTCCTCCGATGGCCCCGTATCCTGCATGGATAAAAATCTCGTTAATCTCGTTGCTGTTAATAAAGCCAATTCCGATGACCACTAAAAAGTTCGCAGCCCCGACAACAAAACCGGAGAGAAGAATATTGCCCCGCTGCTCGGTTCTGTGGGCTACTAAGGCTCCCAGGGTGCCTCCAATCAATAGCATTATTAATAAGGTCATGGAGTTTCCGGTAATCAGCACTGTCATGATAGATAAGATAATATTGGTTAAAATCGCCACCTTGGGATTGATTAGAATCGCCAAAAGCATGGCTGCGGTGGTGACAGGCATAATGAACACCGTAATCGATGACAACACTTTTGAAACCGTTAAAGTGAGTAATATAATCAGTATCAGCATTAATAGCTGTTTCGAATTATAAATCAGCTCTTTTTGAAATATCAGCAGATAAAAAACCATAGTCAGCAGCAGGACCACAACAATAATCAGAATTCCTGAATACAGCAGGTAATCCAATCCGCCGTCGGACCCAAGCAGCCCCATTTCCCTCAGCATTTGCATTTGACTGACGGATACTCTTTCCCCTTCCCGAAGGATCCGTTCATCCTGGGAGACAATAACACTGTCCACTTCTTCCCGGGCTTGTTGTTTCAGTTCTTCGGTTCTGTCAGCATCATAAAACTCATTCGGCCGTATACTTTGATTAAACACCCGGATGCCGAAAACCTGAAGGGGTTCATTAAATTCCGTGAGATTGCGAAGAGATTCTTCCGCAGAAGCCTTTACTGTAGGTAAATCTTCCAGACGAATACCGCCGTTTAATTTCTCCGCAGCGATCTCGTATAAATAGCGTTCCAGATGTTCCAAAGAATCTCTGGAAGCGGCCAGAACCCCTAAGGTCATCCCTTCTCCCAGATTAACCGTATTCTCTTCGAGAATTGCTTCGGACTTTTCCGACTCCGATAGGTTATCATCACCCTTTGATGCATATAACAGCTGGAAAGTGTTTTCAATTTCTTGCTGCACTTCCGTACGCACACTGGAGTCTATCCGAAACTGTGCATCTATAGAATTGGCTGCTTCATTTCGTAAGTTTTCCGTAGTCCGGACGTCTTCGATGGTTTTGGTGGCGTATACATCCCTGGGCGCCCGCTGACCAAGGTTGACATCTACTTTATCCGGACTGAGACTGATAATAAATATGCTCAGGGTTCCCAACAGTAAAAGAACTGCCAGCATTATATACTGCACGGTCTTTTTGGCCAGGAGTTTTTTAAGCGGATTATTTTTTAATTTGTAAATTATTTCATTATATACTCCCATCGGCTACTCCTATATTAATCCGTCTTTTTCTGTGAATTTTGTTCATAGGCATTGATGATGTTTTGCACTAATGGATGTCTTACCACGTCCCGATAAGTCAGGTGGCTGAATCCGATTCCTTCGATATCCTTTAGGATCCCTACCGCATGGTTCAGACCGGATACCTGCCCTCTGGGCAAGTCGATTTGGGTAACATCCCCGGTTACCACGGCCTTGGAACCGTATCCGATTCTGGTTAAAAACATTTTCATTTGGGGAATCGTCGTATTTTGGGCTTCATCCAGAATAATAAAGGCATTATCCAGGGTTCTTCCCCGCATATAAGCAAGGGGGGCCACTTCGATAATTTCCCGCTCCTGGAGACGCTGGAATTTGTCAACACCCATCACGTCAAATAATGAGTCGTACAGCGGACGTAAATAAGGGTCTACCTTATCCTTTAAGTCTCCGGGTAAAAAGCCTAAACTTTCTCCGGCTTCCACAGCGGGACGTACCAGGATGATTCGCTTTACTTCTTCATTCTTAAAAGCCTTTGCCGCCATTACCACCGCAAGATAGGTTTTCCCGGTCCCCGCCGGTCCGATCCCGAAGGTTAAATCATTTTCTTCAATATTTCCCAGATACTGCTTTTGCCCTAAGGTTTTCGGCTTAATCGGTTTACCCGCTGCATTAATCAGAACGGTACCATCCATTAGAGATTTCGCTTCGTTGCCATTGCCTTCGGCAAACAAGTCCGCAATGTATTTAACCCGCTGGGTAGTAAGATCCCCTTGATTTTCCAATACCCGAATCATTTCATAAAGCATCGCTTCCGCTTTGGATACCTTGGATTCTTCTCCTAACAGAACAATTTCTCCGTTTCTCAGGAGCATTTTCGTCTGGAATTTCTCATTTATAATTTTTGCATACTCATCATAATTCCCAAATAATTTTCCGGAATGATCTTCCCTTTCCAGGGCAATGTTTTTTTGAATCTCCCTTGTCAAACAAACTCCTCCTTATTATGTCTAAATCATCCTACTTCATGACATATTTTCTTACACAATATCATATCATAAGAATGTTGTTATTACCATTGTTTTAAGTACTTAGTTTTCCCTGTGACATCCGCTGTTTTAAACATAAAGAAGGTGAATTCCGAAGAATCCACCTTCTTTTTACGGCATTGCCAACTGCCGCTTAACCTACCTTCTTTTTTCTCATGGACTTTGGTTTTTCAAGAATCTCTGCCATAATGATTCCCCGAGCCAGGGATTGTTGATCAAATGTCAGTAATTGGTCAAAACTTTGGGCGCCGATCTCACTTTTTTCAACACTGGTCTTCTCAAAGAAATCACCGGTGAGTTCTCCGGATTCCACACCTTTTTTCGGACGTTTAGAGTATGGCTTCATTTCTTTTTTCTTTCGGGACTTCTTCGGCAGGTCCCGTCTGGAATAGTCCGTATAGTGGTCCTCTTCTTTGGATGTCTCAGCTTTAACCTCAACGCTCTTTGGAGCCTCTTTTTTCGGTTTCGAAGATTGGTCATCTTCAGAGATATTATACTGCTGAAGCACCTCTTCCAATAAGGTTCGGGGTCTTTGCCGCTGAGTTGGTGCCTGTTGTCGGGTCTTTTCCCCATTCTCCCCAGAAGGGCTTTTTCTTCGTTCACTGAGGCCATAATCATCGGAATTTCGGGAATCAGGCTTTTTTTGTTTCTGATCCGGTCCTGATTGGCCGAACTGCTGCTGATTTTGCTGATTACGTTTTTGTTGTTGTTTCTTTTGCACTTTATTTTTATTAAAAATCGAGTTGATAATCGCCAATACAACAAATACGATAATTACTTCAGGATTCATTGGATCCTCTCCTTTGAAGAATACTATTTACTTCTTCATCATTACTCATCTTCTTTATAGGCTTCATCCTTATTGATTTTTGAAATTTCTTCCCGCATCGTAGTATCGGAGATTACATTTTTCATATTATAATAATCCATCGCTCCAAGATTTCCTTCCCGGAGGGCTTTGGATAAGGCTTTTGGTACTTCCGCTTCCGCTTCGATAACCTTCGCTCTCATCTCCTGTACTTCCGCCTTCATTTCCTGTTCCTTGGCCACGGCCATTGCCCGTCGTTCTTCGGCTTTCGCTTGAGCCACCCGCTTGTCGGCGTCGGCTTGATCCATCTGAAGCTGCGCCCCGATGTTTCGTCCGATGTCTACGTCGGCAATGTCAATCGATAGAATTTCATAGGCGGTACCGGCGTCCAGACCTTTTTGCAGTACGGTCTTTGAAATCAGATCCGGGTTTTCCAACACTTTTTTGTGGGTTTCAGAGGAGCCTACAGTGGTTACGATACCTTCCCCTACACGGGCAATAATCGTTTCTTCTCCCGCTCCCCCTACAAGACGTTCGATATTCGCACGAACCGTTACCCGAGCCCGTACCATCACTTCGATACCGTCTTTAGCAACAGCGGCAATCTTTGGAGTTTCGATAACTTTCGGATTTACACTTACCTGTACCGCTTCTAAAACCTGACGTCCTGCCAGGTCAATCGCTGCGGCACGTTCAAAGTTCAGGTTGATCTCTGCCCGCTGGGCTGCAATGAGGGCATCCACCACGCTGTTTACATCCCCACCGGCTAAAAAGTGGGCTTCCAGTTTATCGGTGTTCAGGTCCAGGCCCGCTTTGGTTGCTTTAATCAGCGGTGCCACGATTTTTCTGGGCTGAACTCTTCTAAGACGCATTCCGATTAACGAGAAAATTCCAATCTTTACTCCGGAGAAATACGCGGTAATCCAAAGGCCTACCGGAATAAAACTAAGTAGTACGGATCCGACGATAAAGATGACAACTATTAGGACTATAATTGGTAAAAACTCTTCTAACATTTACATTCCCTCCTCTTCAATTCTGCTTACATAAATTTTACTGCCTTCGGTTCTTGTGACAATCACTTTTGCTCCTTCTTCAATATAAGAGGATCCATCAGTAACTACATTTAGCAGTTTTCCGTCAACTTTCACGGTACCGGAAGGTCTTAGATAACTGACTACTACCCCGGTTTTACCGATGTACTCTACATAAGGATCGGAGGATGTGTATCCGTCCTCTACTCTTTCAGAGCTTTTTAACGTGATTTTGTCAAACAGCTTGTTTTTTGGCCCGAACTTCAGCATGAAAACAAAGGTTCCAATTGTAAGGACCATGGCAATAAGAATATATCCTGCAGCAGCCGCCGGGCTGCTTGCTGACAGCACAATACTTGCGATGATGGCAATCCCTCCTGAAATTCCAGGTATCCCGAGACCGGGAATGCTGGCTTCTACCAGTAGAAGTATAATTCCTACGGCGAATAAGATAATGGCCAGGATACCGGAGTCTCCTGCCAGTAAGCTTCCGATAAAATACAGACTAAAGGAAGAAAGACCGATGATGGCTCCGGCACCAAGTCCCGGAGTAAAAACTTCAAATACCAGTCCCATAAACCCCAAGGAAAGCAAAATAGGGGCCACGGTTGTACCGGTTGCAAATTGAGAAACTCGTGCCCGGAAGGGCATTTCCATCGACTCAATTTGATTATAGGGAATTTCAAAGTGTTCCAGGATTTCTTCATAACTGCTGCTTCGCAAATCAATAAATTCGATATCCAGGGCTTCCTGAGCGGTAAGATTCAAAAGTCGTCCCCTTTCTACCAGCCCCTCAATCACTAAAGAATTGTCCGCCATGGCGGCTACAATTTGGGGATCTCTGCCGGTTTCCTGTGCGGCCCCCCGTAGGCTTGCCACCCAGCTGGAAAGTACTTTTTCCGTATCCGGGATGGTTTCCGCCGATCCGATATTGCTCCCCGGAGCCATAACAATATAGTCCGATGATATCGTGATCAGTACGCCTGCAGAAATTGCTCTGGTGTTGACAAAGGAAATGGTTGGCAGGTCTGTACCCATCATCATCGGGCTTAAGTCCTCTGCAGCGTCCACCCGGCCTCCATACGTGTCAATTTCAAATATAATGGCACTGGCGTCGGGATCCATCTCTACTTCTTCGATGGTTTGGCGGACATACTGATAAACCGCGGCGTTTATTTCTCCTTCAATGGGAATAACATATACGGTTCCCGGATCCTCTTGGGCTTCGACAATATTTAATGAAAAGGCAAAAATCAAAATTAGTGCGAAGGATAGTATTCCTTTAATTTTCATGGATTCCCTCCTCTTTTTTCAGACTATTCTATGAATCATTATAACATAAAACCTGCGGTTATTGGGGGATTCCGTTAAATTGTAAATAATATTTTTCCATATAGTTTTTTTGAAACTGATCCCCCCAGACCTATTTTCTCAAAAAATAATAAAACCCGGAAAACTCCGGGTTTTAATTGTATTTATTATTTGAAAGTTAGTTCTTCATTGACGATTTTATTTACAAGTTTTCCATCCGCCCGACCTTTGACCTGAGGCATAACCATTCCCATGATTTTCCCCATATCGCTTTTCGACTCCGGCTGCACCTTTACGATAGCCTCTTTTACGATGCCTCGAACTTCCGCTTCCGTAAGTTGGGTTGGCAAGTAGGTGTGTAGAATTTCAATTTCCTTTCGGTTTTGTTCTACCAAATCCTCCCGCCCGCTTTTTTCAAAGTCTTCGATGGAATCTTTACGTTGCTTTACCTGTTTTGAAATGATCTGAATTATCTCTTCATCGCTAACATCCTGTCGTTTATCGACTTCCCACTGTTTGATGTCGGAGCGAATCATAATAATTACATCTTTTTTCAGTTTATTTTTTTCTTTCATGGCTGCTTTTAAATCCGCAGTTAGTTTTTCATTAAGGTTCATTGGTTCACCTCTTCGTAAGACTAATATTTCTTCTTGTTTCTCTTTGCAGCCTCTTCTTTTTTCTTTCTCTTGATACTAGGCTTTTCATAATGCTTTCGTTTTTTAGCTTCCGCTAAAACCCCCGATTTAGAACACTCTTTTTTGAATCTTCGAAGCGCATTATCGATACTCTCGTTGTTGTTCACTTTAATTTCAGACATCTATTAACCCTCCCTCCGATAGCAACCAATGTGCTTTTTCCATAGCGTTTTCGCCATTATGCAAGTGGGATAAACACCTAGTTATTATACCGTATATCTTTGTGATATGCAAGACAATTTTTTGGCGGCTAAGCGGCGGGCTATGACCTTATAATAGCCGGTTACCTTTAGCCCGGGGGCCACTGCATAACCCGTCCTCCCAGTAAATGAAAATGAAGATGAGGAACGGTCTGACCGCCGTTATGTTTACAATTATTGACTACCCGGTATCCTTTACCCAGGTCCTTCTCATCGGCAATTTGCTGAATGGCTTGAAAGATTTCCGGAAGGAGCTGCTGTTGATCCTCTATTGCCATCTCCTGAATATTCGATATGTGCTTTTTGGGAATTACCAGGATATGGGTGGGCGCCTGGGGGTTTTGATCTTCAAAAGCCAGTATCTCTGCATTTTCAAAAATCACTTCGGTGTCTATTTCCCTGTTTGCAATTTTACAAAAAATACAATCCATAGAAAACACCTCCTTTTACTAACCTATTCGACATTCGGCAAAAAATTCCTTCTTTTCTTCGGTAATCTTTAGGATCTTTACCGACTGTATTTCCTCCGACAGATTTCTATTTGCCGCACCTTTGACCTTCACATACCGGGTGGTAAAACCGGTACTCACCTTTTCTTCAGGGTCAAAACTCTCAAAGAGCACTTTTTCCTCTGCGCCGATGAAGGAGGCCATATATTCCTTTTTCAAACGCTCTCCCAGCGCGATCAGTTTTTCACTTCGCTGCTGTTTGATCGTGCCGTTAATCTGGTCATTATATTTTGCCGCGGGGGTCCCTTTTTTCGGCGAATACTTAAATACATGGATTTCAGAGAATCCTAAGGCTTCCACCAGATCATAGGTATCTTCGAAGTCCTCATCGGTTTCGCCGGGAAAGCCCACGATTACGTCCGTGGTAAGAGCCGGATTATCAAAGTACTGTCGAATTAAGAAAATCGCCTGGCGGTATTCTTCCCCGGTGTACTTTCGATTCATCCGCTTTAATACCGAGTCCGAGCCGCTTTGCAGGGACAGATGAAAATGGGGGCAGAGTTTGTCTACTGCCTGCAGTTTCTGTAAAAAAGCCTCGTTTATCAAATTCGGTTCCAGGGAACTTAGACGGATCCGTAGAATTCCAGGGATTTTATTGATCGCCCGAAGCAGTTCCAAAAAGTAATCGGTCTCTTGCAGATCTTTCCCATAGGAGGCAATATGAATTCCCGTCAGCACTACTTCCTTATAACCGGCCTTTGCCAGGCGATTGACTTCCTCTAAGACCAGATCCTTATTCCGGCTGCGGATATTCCCTCTGGCGTAGGGGATGATGCAGTAGGTGCAGTACTGATTGCAGCCTTCCTGGATTTTGATAAAGGCCCGGGTTTTCCCTTCATATTCCGTAAGCGACAGGTCTTCAAATTCGTATACCTGCATAATATCTCCCACAAATTGGCCGCCCCGGTCTTCATCTTTATTTTCCACGAGACGAACAATTTCCTTACGTCCATGGGTCCCGATGACAATATCGACCCCTTCCAGATTTTCCACTTCCTCGGGAGCCACCTGGGCATAACAGCCGACTACGGCCACTACGGCTTTGGGATTCAAATTTTTCATTTTCCGTATAAACTGTCTTGATTTCCGGTCCCCTACATTGGTTACGGTACAGGTATTTATAACATATACATCGGCAAAATCCTTATCGGTGACGATATCATAATCCGCGTTTTTAAACAGTTCCATCATTGCATGGGTCTCATATTGATTAACCTTACAACCTAAGGTGTGAAAAGCTACTTTTTTCAATCCCTTAACCTCCTAAATCTCCACATTCATACTGCACCATTGCAATCAGTGCAAGTCCTGCCGTCTCGGTGCGAAGGATCCGCGGACCGAGGGTCACCGTGTGACCGTTTTTTTCTTTAATTTCAGCAATTTCTTTTTCGCTAAAGCCTCCCTCCGGTCCGACCCATAGGCCAATGGAGGGAGAAGTGCTTTGTTGTTCCTTTATTCTATTGATAAAGGGTAAATTTTTCAACCCCGTCGTTCTTTCTTCTTCATAGGCTGCCAGTTGAAACGCTTCTGGGAGGTTTTCCATCGACTCGTTGAATTCCATCGGCAGCAGTACTTCCGGAATAATCAGGCGTTTGCTTTGCTTTGCCGCTTCATAGGCAATCTTTTGCCACCGTTCCTGTTTTTTTTGCTGATCTTTTTGGGTTTTCAGCTGTACAACCGAGCGCTCGTTCATCACCGGTACAATTCGGTGCACTCCCAGTTCCACTGCCTTTTGAATAATCAGCTCCATTTTTGAACCCTTCGGCAAGCCTTGATAGAGCGTGATTCGTACCGGGGATTCCCGCTTGGAATTCATAAGTTCTAAGAGTCGGACTTCATGGGTTTTCCCATCCATTGTGATAATTTCTGCTAAATATTCCCGTCCTTCCGTTACGGCTTCGATCAGGTCTCCGGTTTTCAGCCGGAGCACTTTATCCAGATGTTTAGCATCATCTCCGGTAATTTTAACGATGTTTTCGTCCCCAGGGGACTTGTCTACAAAAAATCGATGCACGGCTACGCCTCCCTTACACGACCGTAAAGGGCTGCCCACTCCCCTTTTTCCACGGTTTTATAAACTTCAATATTATGGGTTTCTAAGGCCTTTTTCACCGGCGCAATTTTTTCCAGGATGATTCCCGAGGTAATCAGCGTTCCCGACGGCTTTAAGTAGTGCTGAAAATCCGGGGCCATGGTCATGATCACATCGGCGATGATATTGACCACAATAATATCCCCTTTTTGATCGATGTTATCCATCAGATTCCCCTGATATACCGATACCTGCTCCGCCACCCGGTTATTTTCCACATTTTCCAAAGAGACCTCCACAGCCACCGGATCAAAATCCACGGATACCACTTTCTTCGCACCGAGTTTTGCCGCCGCTACTCCAAGAATCCCGCTGCCGCATCCGATATCATACACCAGCGCTTCCGTCGTTACTACATCTTCCAGCGCCTCGATGCACATGGCGGTGGTCTCGTGGGTACCGGTGCCAAAGGCCATGCCGGGATTCATTTCAATTACGATATCCCCCGGCTTTTCTTCGTATTCTTCCCACTCCGGTTTGATGATGATCTGTTTTCCGATCCTTGTGGGTTTATAATACTGTTTCCAGGTATTGCTCCAGTCTTCATCCTTTACCTCTTTGGCTTCCAGGGTCCCTTCACCGATATCCAGCCCGTAATGAGGAAGGTAAGCAATGGACTGCTTTATCAGCTGAATTTCATCCGCCACCCCGTCGGTTTTCGGTAAATATCCTTTAATCAGAGCTCCTTCAAAGTCAAAGGTGTAGACCTGTTCCTCTACATAATCCCAGGTTTTCGCATCCTGATTGGAGAAATCGAAATCCTTGGGATCCTCAATAACGACCCCTTTTACGCCGGCATCGTAAAGAATATTCGCCACCGCCTCTGTGGCTTCCGTTGTGGTTCTAATACTCAGTTCCATCCATTCCACTTACATCACATCCTCACTTGTCGTTGTTTATATTATAACCGATTATTCAGCTCCAGAGCAACCGAAACTCCTTTATCTGCCGGCGCCGCCGATCTTTTCCCAGGACAGAAAAATCACTCCGAAGAGTGATTTTTTCCTTAAGTCAGCATATCCTTAACTTTATCAATAAAAGACTTTCGCTGCTCATGCACATCTTCGCCGCTGGCTGAGGCGAATTCCTTTAACAGGTCTTTTTGCTTGGAAGACAGCTTTTTCGGCACTTCCACAATCACCCGGATGTATTGATCCCCTTTTCCATATCCATGGGGATTGACAATACCTTTGTTTTTCAGTCTGAAAACCGTACCGCTTTGGGTACCTTCCGGCATTTTATACTTGACTTTTCCTTCCAGCGTGGGCACTTCCAAATCATCCCCCAGGGCTGCCTGGGCGAAGGTAATGGGCATTTCACAGATTACATTGTCTCCTTCCCGCTGGAATAGATTATGGGGTGTTACCCGAACCACAATATATAAGTCCCCGTGGGGGCCGCCTTTGGTGCCCGGTTCACCGTAACCCCTTAGGGGGATCACGGATTCATTATCCACCCCTGCGGGGATTTTGATTTTAACTTTCTTTTCCTTTTGAACTTTTCCTTTTCCCCGGCAGGTGGGGCATTTTTCTTCAATAATTTTTCCCTCGCCGCCGCATTTATGACAGGTTCTTACATTGACGATTTGCCCAAAGGGGCTGTTTTGCGCGTATTTCACTTCACCGGTACCGTTGCACTCCGAACATTTTTTTGCGTCGGTACCGGGTTTTGCACCGCTTCCGTCACAGGTTTCACAGTTTTCCTGACGATAGAATTTAATTTCCTTTTCAACTCCGAAGGCCGCCTCTTCAAAAGTAACGGTTACCTGTTGTTGAATGTCCGCCCCTTTTCTTGGCCCCTGCCGCCGGGATCTTCCGGATCCGCCGCCGAACATATCGAAAATATCCGAGAAGATATCATCGAAGCCTGCACCGCCAAATCCTCCGCCAAAGCCGCCGGCCCCTGCCTGAGGATCCACTCCGGCATGACCGAACTGGTCATAGCGCTGACGTTTTTCCGGCGAACTAAGTATCTCATAGGCTTCACTGGCCTCCCGGAACTTATTTTCCGCTTCCTTATCGTCGGGATTGCGGTCCGGGTGATGTTTCATGGCCATCTT
>SKOH01000122.1 GCA_007120165.1 Clostridiales bacterium | reverse complement strand
TTTCCTTTGGATATATTGGTACTTCTATGAAAGTATATATCATTATATCATAAATTAAGACTAAGTACTAAGAGTAAGTTTTACATTTTTCATTTTGCCACAACAAACGGTAGTACTCTGCCGGCTTGCTATGTTGATAATTCAGGTACCGGTCACAAGTATTGTCAAAAATCATTCGTTCTTTTGACAGAAGCCCCTAGATTCTTTTGCTTTCCCTTAAATTATGATAAACTATTATAGATTATCCATAGTCTAGTAAAACAAAGGGTTTTATAACCCTAACTTATAGAGGTGAAAACATGTACATTCTTAAAAAGATAACCCCGGGTTTACTGCTAACCTTCTTAATTGCCTATGTTTCACGGTTTCTTTCCAACCTGCTTCCAATTCACTTAATTGGTGCCGGAGTGATTGCGCTTTTTATCGGAATGCTGCTCAACCCCTGGTCTTCCAGCAAAGAAGGATTCCATACAGGCATTATCTTTACTTCAAAGAAAGTTCTGCGTTTTGCCATAATCCTTATGGGGATTTCCCTAAGCTTTCATCAGGTTCTGGAAGTGGGCCGTTTTTCTCTGATCGTGATGGTCTTTACGCTGTTTGCTGCATTTTTCGGAGGGTATGTCCTTGGCAAACTCTTAGGCCTTGATTGGAAGCTTTCGGGATTGATCTCGTCGGGAACGGGAATTTGCGGAGGTTCTGCCATTGCTGCCGTTGCCCCGGTCATTGGAGCGAAAGACCAGTTCATTGCCTACGCCATTTCCGCTACGTTTATCTTCGATGTATTTATGGTGGTGCTTTTCCCATTAATGGGCCAGGCCATGAATTTAAGCGATTTAGGATTTGGACTATGGACGGGGACGGCCATTAACGATACCTCTTCCGTAGTAGCCGCAGGATACGCCTTTTCAGAAATCGCCGGAAATTATGCTGTCATTGTAAAGCTCACAAGAACCCTGGCGATTATCCCGGTGGTCCTGATCTTTTCCGTAATCGCCAGGAAAAATAAGACCCATAGTTCTTCCGTCCATATATCAGAAATTTTTCCCTGGTTTATTTTACTGTTTCTGGCCATGGTGGGCCTGAACTCTACGGGATGGATCCCAGCTGTAGTGGGGGATGCTTTGAGCACGCTGGGCCGCTTTTTCATGGTCATGGCTCTGGGAGCCATCGGCTTAAAAACCAATTTCAAGGAGCTTTCCAAATCCGGCATCAAACCGTTAATTCATGGGATCACCATATCCACTTTGGTGGTAGTGGTAAGCTTACTGGTGCAGTACTTCCTGGGAAGCCTTTAAATTTACCCGACAATAAAAAACTCCTAACCGCTTTAATCCTTCGGTTAGGAGGGTATAAACATTTATGGTGGGACATACAGGACTTGAACCTGTGACTTTTAGCTTGTCGAGCTAACACTCTCCCAACTGAGTTAATGTCCCTTTTAACTATTAAGTATATTGTACATAATTTTTTAATAATAGGCAAGAATATTTTTTTGAATTAAGCCTGAAATACGCCCGGGCGATTTAAAGGTTTCCCTTACCCTTATGGCTATATTTCAAATTAGGAGGTTCCTAGTATGTTTACATTTGAAAATGTTCGTTATAAAAATATTCTCCGCATTTCTGATCTTACCATTCATGAAAAGGAAATTACATGCATTGTCGGGGAGAGCGGCAGCGGCAAAACCACGCTTCTTCGCATGCTGAATCACCTGATTTCACCGGATAAAGGCTCTATTGCCTTTCGGGGAGAGGATCTGCTTACCCTGGACCCCATTTCTCTTCGCCGAAGGGTTGTGATGCTCCCGCAAGCCCCTGTGATTTTTAAAGGGAGTCTTGAGGACAATTTGACAATCGGCCTGAAATTTTCCGAGAAGCCATTACCTGCTGAAAGTACTTTGAAAAAAGTAATGCAGCGGGTGAAGCTGAAAAAAGAACTCCGGGAGGATGCCGAGAACCTCTCCGGAGGGGAAAAACAGCGTTTAGCCCTTGGCCGTATACTGCTTATGGAACCGGAGGTTTTGCTGCTGGATGAGCCTTCCTCGGCTCTGGATGATGATACCGAAAGTCTAATAATTAAAACCTTTGTGGATTATGCCAAAAATAACGAAAAAACCCTGGTAATGGTCACCCATTCTAAATCCTTAGCAAAGAATTTTGGCGATCGAATACTGGAAGTCAAAGGAGGCAGCGTCTATGAATGGGATCATTGATTTAAGTCTGCTTCAAGTAGCGGCGGCTTATATTTTCATTGTAATATTGATGGTAATCCTGAAGGTTAAAGGAATTGCCCGGGAAAAAGAGGTTCTGATCGCAAGCATTCGAATGACTCTACAGCTGATTCTTGTGGGTTATGTACTGGTGTATCTCTTTGAGAGTATGAACCCCTTCTTGACAATTCTGGTTCTTCTGATCATGGAGAGTTTTGCTATTTATAATATTTTCCAAAGAGCAAACCGCCCGTTAAATAAAGCCTTAAAACAGGTGGTGGCCCTATCCATGTTGCTTGGCACCCTTTCCAGTCTTTTATTCTTTTTATTCGTGGTTATCCAAATATCACCCTGGTACGATCCCCAGTATTTTATCCCCATAGCGGGGATGCTGATCGGAAATTCCATGACCGGAATCTCCCTTGGAATCAATCGGCTGCTGGACGGTATGACTGAACAGAAATACCGGGTGGAATCCGCCTTAATGTTAGGGGCTTCCCCGAAACAGGCGGCGAAAGAAGTGGTGGATAGCGCCTTTGACTCGGCGATATTACCTACGATAAATTCCATGATGGGTATGGGTATTGTATTTCTCCCCGGAATGATGACGGGACAAATTCTATCCGGGGTATCTCCCGTTACCGCCATTGCCTACCAGATCGCGATTATGTTGGGGATTCTGGGCAGCGTTTCCCTCACTGTTATTATATTTGTACAATTAGGTTCCCAAAGTTTCTTTAATGAGCGAGACCAATTAAAAACCGACTAAGCTGAAGGCTAGTCGGTTTTTATCAAATCTAGGCAACTTTGTAAATTTTTTTACTGCTTTTGTCTTCTTTCCTAGAGTAGCGAAAAGGCGATTAGCAGCCCGGCAATAATTCCGGCATTGGATAAATGACTGTGCATTTTATGTCCTTGTGGGATCAACTCATCATTAACAATATACACCATGGCTCCCGCCGCAAAGGCTAAGGATCCTCCGACGAAAATCGGGGATATATTAAAAATCAAAAGTCCGATGGCCGCGCCTAAGGGCGTCATCAGTCCCGCAAGAAAAGTAAATAATAAGAGCTTCCCGGTGCTGACTCCACCGGATTTTAACGGTCCGGCAATAGCTAAACCTTCGGGGATATTATGAAGGGCAATGGCCACGGCAATTGCCATACCCAGCTCCGGACTGGATTCAAGTCCGGCACCAATAGCCAGCCCTTCCGGCAGATTATGAAGGGCGATTCCGAATAAGACTAAGTAACCCGTTCGCAGTATCGGATTTTCCATACGTTTTAACCGTTCGGGATTCTCTACTTCCAAGTCATCGGCAGAGGATAAATGGGAGTGGGGTACCACTTTATCCAACCCAAACATCATCAGTACTCCTAATAAAAACCCGATTATGGTGGTGGTCATAGTCCCCAGTTCCAAAGCCTCAGGCATTAATTCAAATACCGATATCCCAAGCATAATTCCGCCTGCAAAGCCGAGCAGTGTGGCAAGAATCTTTTCTGACGGATTTCCGAAGATTACTAAGACAAATACCCCCAGTACCGTGGAGACTCCTGCAATAAAGCTGTATAATAGTGTTTGCATACTGTTCCTCCCTTCTGTTTTTTTTGCAGTCGTTACAGTTGATACCCAATGACAAAAGAGTTTAACAAAAGTACGTAAATAAGTTTAGATTACCGGTTACTTATCGTTCCAGGAGTTTTTTAAACTCATTTTCGGGAATCAAATCCCCTCCGGTCAGCCAGGCAATATGGGTGGTGACTTTTGAATCCTCCCATAATAATGGTCCTAATAAACCGGCTGCAGCGGAGGGTTCAATTTTTACTTTCTCGATGCTGTATAGGGTTTTCATCAAACGAATCAGGGTTTCATCTTCCAGGGTATAACCTCCATCTATCAACGTTTCTGAGAGGTCTGATACCATTTTTGACGGTCTTCCCACAGCCAGGCCGTCGGCTTCCGTAATATTATCAATGCCGTAATCTCTAATATGCAGTTTTTCTTTTTTTCCGGTTATAAGGCCTAAAAGCATACAGGGGGCATGGGTGGGTTCTACGTAGTAGCATTCTACAAAGTCCTTGAATATGGTTTTCAGACCAAAGGCAATGCCTCCCGGTGCTCCTCCCACACCACAGGGAAGATACACTCTTAAGGGATGCTTTTCATCCACAGTAATCTTCATTCTTTCTAAATCTTTTTTGAGTCTTAAAGCGGCTACACTGTATCCTAAGAATAAGTCCTTAGAGTTCTCATCGTCAATGAAGTGGGCTTTTTCATCTCCCATACAGGCTTTTCGACCCTCTTCCACGGCCTTGCCGTAATCCTCCAGGTATTCCACAACCGTTACCCCCTTTAGGCGCAGCAGGTTCTTTTTCCATGGTTTTGCATCTTTTGACATATGCACGGTCACCTCAAAGCCTAGGGTAGCGGATATGATCCCGATGCTAAGGCCCAAGTTTCCGGTGGAACCTACCGCAATTTTATACTGAGAAAAACGTTTTCGATACTTTTCCTCTCCTAAAACTTCGTAGTTATCCTTCTCGGTGATCCATTGATTATTCAACGCGATGGTTTCTGCAAACTTTAATACCTCATAAATTCCCCCCCGGGCTTTAATAGACCCTGCAATCTTCAACTGATTATCACATTTCCCGTAAAGTCTCCCATTAATCTTTCTACCATAACTTTTTTCCAGATCAATTTTCATTCCCGCTAGTTCCACAAAGGGAGATTCAATTATTCCGTCCAATGTTTCGGGGAAATACTTATGAATTAGGGGAGCAAAGCGCTGCAGACGTTTTTCCGCGTCCAGTATATCCTCATACTTCAGACTGAAATTTTCCAGTGCTATGGCTGCCGGTTTTTTCTTTGGATTATCCCAAATAATCGGCTGTAAATCTTTTATCTTCCCGATCATTTTATTCATCCTTTCTATCATTTTCAGTTTGTAGGGGCTATCATTTACTTTTCACATTTCATTCCTGTGTCCTGGAAATTCTCTTTACGCTATAATTTTGATAACCCTGAAAATTTTTAAAACTTATCGCACTACTAAGTTTACCGTAGAAGCCGCTGTATTACAATAAAAAACCCGTCATTCAAGCTCTATAAAAAAATATTTTATATGTGTTATTCTTTTTCATCAAAACCCTTGCATATAAGCTATACTTATTCTATAATAAAAATTGTTAATGCTTACCAATAGGGTTTTAATAATCCCATATTTGAAAACAAGGAGGATGTTATTCAATGAGCACGAAGTATAAATACGACGGCAGAAAAAGTTTTGATCAGGTGAAATCCCAAATTCGCGTAACCATTCAAACCGCTTTACATGGAAATAATGTGGAATTGGTAAAGACCGTATCCCAAGCCCACCACCTAGCAAAAAACAGTCCCGGAACAATTGAACTCACTGGAATTCCCGTGTATGAGCCGGAAAAAATAGGCCTGCAGGAGGGCACCAATGCGCTATTGTTCAACGACGGTACGGCCTTTGGTCGGTGTGCCGCCGCCCGTAAAATTGTCGGCGAACCCAATGTGGATATTACCGAGTATTCAGGACTCATCCGTGAGGCTATTTACAATACCCGCTACCAGAAAATGTACCATGGAGAGGCCCTTGTAGGGCTGGATCCGGAATTTATGATTAAAGCTCATTTAATCCTTCCTGAAAATCATGAAAATATTCTTTATAGCTGGTTATTAAACTTCCAATATATTAATGAAAAGTATGCGGAAATGTATAAATCTTCAAAAGAAATTCCCGACGGCGATATTATTGTTTTTGCCGACCCGGACTGGTCTCATCCGGACCACCCTTACGGCCTTACATTTTTTGATCCCGAGCATAACTGTGCGGTACTGCTGGGTATGAAGTACTTCGGTGAGTATAAAAAAGGAACGTTAACCCTCGCCTGGGGTACAGCAGCAAGAAACGGCTACGCCGCCTGTCATGGAGGCATGAAACGTTATAATCTGGATGATAAGAAATTTACCATCGCCGCCTTTGGACTTTCCGGATCTGGAAAATCCACCATTACCCACGCCAAACATGATAATAAATATGACGTAACCGTGCTTCATGACGATGCTTTTATTGTGGATATTGAAAATAAAACCTCTGTGGCCTTAGAGCCCACCTATTTTGATAAAACCGCGGACTATCCCATGGACTGCGAAGATAACAAATACATTTTAACCACCCAGAACAATGGAGCCATTATGTATGATGACGGAAAGGTTTATCCCGTTACCGAGGATATTCGAAACGGTAACGGCCGAGCGATCAAATCCAAATTATGGACCAAAAATCGGGTGGACCGATTAGAAGAACCGGTAGATGCCTTATTCTGGATCATGAAAGACCCGACGTTGCCGCCGGTATTAAAAGTTAAAGGTTCCGATCTTGGTTCTAGCATGGGAGCAACCCTTGCCACCTTCAGAACCTCAGCGGAACGACTGGCCAAGGGTGTGGATCCTAATCAGTTAGTTGCAGAACCCTATGCAAACCCGTTCCGTACCTATCCCTTAAGCATCGATTACGATTTATTTAAAACATTAATTGCTGATGGGGTGGACTGCTACATCATCAATACCGGGGAGTTTATGGACAAAAAAGTCACCCCTGCAATCACTTTAGGAATCATCGAATCCATTGTGGAAAACCGGGCGGAATTCCGAAAATGGGAACCCTTTGAAGAGTTTGAAATCATGGATATTGAAGGTTTTGAAGCGGACCTTAGAAATGATGAGTACCGAAAAGCTTTTATGACGAACTTTTTTAAGCGGATCCAGTTTGTGGAGTCCCGTCAAACAGAGAAAAACGGTGTCGATGCATTACCGTCGGAAGCGTTAAAATCTTTATACCATATCATTTCAGAATTAAATTCCTTTGTAGGAGAAGAGGCTTTACAGGCTATGTAAGGGGTTTGAAACCTTCCATAATCCTACTGAAAATTAAAAAATAATTATATTTCATCAAAAGAAAAGATCCTCTGATTTATAGAGGATCTTTTCTTTTGTTTTTTACTATTTATTACTACTCAATCAGCACTTCTTAGCTTGCTTTATAAAGCTTACTGACTTCTTTTTGAATTTTATCATCATTGATGTATTCATCAAAGCTCATCATTCGGTCCACAATACCATTTGGGGTGATTTCGATGATCCGATTGGCTACGGTTTCAATAAATTTATAGTCGTGGGAAGTAAACAGCAGCGTTCCTTTGAAGGCAGCCAAACCGTTATTTACCGCTTGAATGGATTCCAGATCCAAATGATTGGTAGGCTCGTCCAGCAATAAAATATTTGCTCCCGAGAGCATCATTCTGGAAAGCATGCACCGCACCCGCTCTCCTCCCGATAATACATCGGTTTTTTTCATCGCCTCTTCTCCGGAAAAAAGCATTTTCCCTAAGAATCCCCGAATATAGGTCTCATCCTTCTCCTCGGAGTATTGTCGCAACCAGTCAACCAGGGATAAGCCTAAGCCTTCAAAGAACTCGCTGTTGTCACTGGGTAAATAGGACTGGGAAGTAGTGGTTCCCCATTGATAGGAACCGGTGTCTGCTTCCATGTTGCCCATTAATATTTCCATTAGGGTAGTCTTAGCTACGGCACTTTCTCCCAATAAAATTACTTTATCCCCTTTTCGAAGGGTAAAAGAAATATTATCCAGTACTTTTTCTCCGTTAATGGTTTTAGAGATTCCATCCACACTAAGAATTTCTTTCCCGGCTTCCCGATCAGGGGTAAATCCGACAAAGGGGTATCTTCTGGTGGAGGGTTGGATATCATCAATCGTTAATTTATCCAGCATTTTTTTTCTGGAAGTTGCCTGCTTTGCCTTTGAGGCATTGGAACTGAATCGGGCAATAAAGTTTTGAAGCTCTTTTACTTTCTCTTCCTTTTTCTTATTCTGATCCTTCATCATCCGAAGGGCCAATTGACTGGACTCATACCAGAAATCATAATTTCCCACAAACATTTTTGCTTTGTTAAAATCAATATCCACCATATGGGTACATACGGTATTCAAAAAGTGCCGGTCATGGGAAACCACAATAACCGTATTTTCATAGTCCATCAGGAAGTTTTCCAACCAGGTGATCGCTTTAAAGTCCAAATGGTTGGTAGGCTCATCGAGCAGTAACGTATCCGGATTTCCAAACAGCGCCTGGGCAAGCAGCACCTTAACCTTATCGGAACCGTCAAGGTTTTTCAATTGCTCCGAGTGCTGATCTTTGCTGATTCCAAGACCCATCAGCAGTTTCTCTCCGGTAACCTCTGCCTCCCAGCCGTCAAGTTCTGCAAATTCCGCTTCCAGTTCAGCGGCCCGTACTCCGTCTTCCTCTGTAAAGTCCCCTTTGGCATAAATCTCATCTTTTTCTTTCATAATCTGATAAAGTCTTTCATGGCCCATCATGACAATATCCAGGACGATTTCTTCATCAAATTGGTAGTGGTCCTGTTTCAGTACCGCCATCCGTTCCCCGGGTGTCATGGAAACCTCGCCGCTGTTGGGTTCCACCTCTCCCGATAGAATCTTTAAAAAAGTAGATTTACCTGCTCCGTTGGCACCGATAACCCCATAGCAGTTCCCCGGGGTAAATTTCATGTTTACCTCTTCGAATAGTTTTTTATCAGAAAATCTTAAACTTACATTCGTTACATTAATCAATCGAATTCCTCCATTACATTTTATCGTTTTGCACACTTCCTCTAGTATACTCTTTTCCGGCGGGAAGGTCAATCCTTTGGTAAAGAGTATTGGGATCAAACTCGGAAACGCTGATCAATCTCATTTTATCAGCTATAAAAAAACAGAGAAACCGCTTTTCGGTTCCTCTGTTGGGATGATTATGCTAAATCTAACTGTATTATTCTACGGTCACACTTTTTGCTAAGTTTTTAGGCTTGTCCACATCGCAGCCTCTGGCAACGGCAATATAGTACGACAGCAATTGCAGCGGAATTACCGATAAGATCGGGGTCAATTCATCCATCGTATCCGGTATGGTTATTACCGCATCCGCAGCCTTGTATATTTCCTGGTTGCCTTCCTTGGCTATGGCAATAATGTATGCGCCTCTTGCTTTAACCTCGCGAATACCGGAGAGCATCTTATCATACAGATGGTCCTGGGTTGCTAAGGCCACCACTAAGGTTCCTTTTTCGATTAAAGCAATGGTCCCGTGCTTAAGCTCCCCTGCTGCGATGGACTCGGAATGAATATAGGAGATTTCCTTCAATTTTAACGATCCCTCTTTTGCTACGGCATCATCAATCCCCCGGCCGATATAAAAAGCACTGGTATTGTTGAACTGTTCATCAGCCAAATACTGGATATCTTTTTTATACTGCAACAGGGCTTCCGCTTTTTCTGTAAAGCCCTTCAACTCTGTAATCACCTGATGGTAGCGCTCTTCTTTTAACGTGCCCTTTTTAAGGCCCAGGTCCAAGGCGATGGTGTAAAAGGCCACTAATTGGGTTATATACGCTTTTGTCGATGCCACTGCAATCTCGGGGCCTGCCCAGGTATAATACACATCATCGGCTTCTCTTGAGATACGGCTCCCTACCACATTGGTAATGGCCATGGTTCTGGCCCCCCTTGCCTTTGCTTCCCGAAGGGCTGCTAAAGTATCCGCGGTTTCTCCCGATTGACTGACGGCGATGAATAAGGTTTTGTCGGTGACAAAGGGATCCCGGTATCGAAATTCCGAGGCCACGTCCACCTCCACGGGAATTTTCGCAAATTTCTCCAATGCAAATTTTCCGATCAGACCTGCATGGTAAGCAGTTCCGCAGGCCACCACCAGGACTTTGTCAAAGCCTTCAATATCTTCTTTTGTCAGATTAAATTCATTGATCTCGATAAATCCCTGATCGTTCAGCCTTGGGGATAGGGTGTCTTTAATGGCTTTGGGCTGTTCATGGATCTCTTTCATCATAAAATGCTCATATCCGTCTTTTTCAGCGGAAGCCACATCCCAGGTTACCTGAAACGGTTCTTTTACCACCTCTTGGCCCAGCTCATTAAAGATCTCAATGCTTTTTTCCGTCAGGACTGCCATTTCTCCGTCATCTAGGAAGTAAACCTGTCGGGTATGCTTTAAAAGAGCCGGAATGTCCGAGGCCACAAAGTTTTCCTCTTTCCCGATTCCAATGACCAGGGGACTGTCTTTTCGAACCGCAACCAGTTTTTCCGGTTCATTTTTACTGATTACACCGATGGCATAAGCGCCCTCCATTTTACTCGTGGCTTTCCTTACGGCTTCCACCAGATCTCCCTGATAGTAATAGTCCACCAAATGGGCAATAACTTCGGTATCGGTTTCGGTCTTGAAAACCTTGCCCTCTTCCATTAACCATTCCGTGAGTTTTCCGTAATTTTCGATGATCCCGTTATGAACAACCGCAATATGTCCGTTCATCGCGGTATGGGGATGGGCATTTAAATCATTGGGTTCCCCGTGGGTCGCCCAACGGGTATGTCCGATCCCTAAAGATCCTCCCATAGGATTTTTGTCTAAATGATCCTCTAAGACCTTTAGACGACCTTTATACTTTTGAACGCTGATTTCTCCATTATTATAAATGGCAAGTCCTGCTGAATCATATCCTCTATATTCTAATTTCTGAAGTCCTTCAATTAATATGGAAGACGCTTCTTTTTTTCCAATATATCCTACTATTCCGCACATATGTTTTCTCCTTTTTACTTTTTCCTCACCACAGTCTCTTTGTTTCCTGAATCGCTTCGGGGTTTTAAAGACTGGTTCCGGTCGTGAACAACCGCAGAGCATCCGCCGATACTTCGATAACCCTGATCCTCGTCAACTCAAAAACCTTTAACGGCTTTTTAAGTCCTGGCGCTTTGGACAGTGATGCTTTTTTTCATTTTTAACCTGTCGAGCTGTTTTACCTGAAAATTTTTCTAAATTCTCTGCCGGCACTTTCGTTAGCCGTCATTTTTTATCATAAGAATTCTATAAGCCTCACCACCTTTAAAGTAATTATCGGGGCTTCCTACTCTGAAAACCCCGATATTTTCACTGCCTCACTATATCGAAGGAAGGTTAAAACTGGTCTTCAATCAGCATGGCAATCCTTTGAGCAAACCCTTCAATCTGCTGTAAGTTCTTCCCTTCAATCATTACCCGCACCAGGGGTTCTGTACCGGAAGGTCTGACAAGTACCCTTCCTTCTTCTTTTAAAATTCCCTCTGCCTTTTGAATTTCCTGCAGTATAAGATCATTTTTCATTAAGGAGTCCTTAAATTCATTGGGCACTTTAGCATTCACCAAAGTTTGGGGATATCGGTCCATCATCGCTGCCAATTGAGATAACGGCTGGTTTTGGTCCTTGATAATCTCTGCGAGTTTTAACGCACTTAGAAGGCCGTCACCGGTGGTGTTATGATCCAGGAAGATTAAATGACCGGACTGTTCTCCTCCTAAGGAGAAGCCCTGTTCTCTCATCATTTCCAGTACATAGCGGTCACCTACTTTGGTTTTTTCCAGCGCTATGCCGTTTTCCTTAAGAGCTAGCCCCAGACCGATGTTACTCATCACCGTAGCCACCACCGTATCTTTTTTAAGAGCTCCTTTTCTTTTTAAATAACTTCCGCAAATGGCCATAATCTGGTCCCCGTCCACTACGGCGCCGGTCTCATCCAGGGCAATTAAACGGTCGGCATCTCCATCAAAGGAAACTCCGAAATCACATTGGTTTTCAATTACCACATCCTTTAACACCTCCGGATGGGTAGAGCCGCAGTGATCATTGATATTTATCCCATCGGGCTGATCATTGATTACAAACACTTCAGCTCCCAGGTTTCTAAAGGTTCTCGGGGCTACTTTATATGCCGCTCCATGGGCGACGTCCATGGCGATTCGCATGCCGTTAAAATCCTCTTGAACGGTAGAGGCCACGAAATCCCCATATAATTTTTCCGGGTCCTGATGCTCAATCAGTTTACCGATATTATCCCCAATGGGACGATCATTGGTGAACTTATTATTGAAAATGTAATCTTCAATCTCCGCTTCCACTTCATCCCGCAGTTTAAAGCCTTCATGATTGAAGAATTTTATTCCATTGTATTCATAAGGATTATGGGATGCAGAGATTACGACTCCCATATTTCCTTTTAGTTTTCTCGTAGCATAAGCCACAGCCGGCGTGGGCATAACCCCTAACGTAATAACGTTGACCCCCATGGCTAAAAAGCCGGAAATCATGGCGGCTTCCAGTAGATTCCCGGAGATCCGGGTGTCTCTTCCAATTACCACGGTACCGTTTCCATTTTTAATAAATATTTCCGCTGAAGCCTTGGCTAATTGATTTGCAAGCTCCGGAGTTAAATCTTTGTTGGCTATTCCCCGGACACCATCGGTCCCAAATAATTTTCCCATACTTATACTCCCCCATCTGACTATTTGTCTCATTCCTGTGCTTTTTGGTTTATACGAAACACTTTGCTCATTATTTTATCATAATTAAAAAATTAACTCAATCACTGTTTATCTCCCCGTTTAATTTAAGCCTTCCTTCCTAATACCCTTCTCTCTTTTATGACATTGTTCGACACCAAAGTCGCTTTTTATTTCCACCTATAGTATAATGAATAACAAATTTTAAAATAGGGAGGAATTATATGGATCTGTTAAAAGAAAAGATTTTATCCGAGGGCCATGTTCGAGACGGAAGTATCTTGAAAGTGGATCGCTTCTTAAATCACCAGCTGGATATTTCCCTGCTGAATCACCTCGGTAAGGAATTCCATCGAAGATTTTCTCATCTTCCCGTGGATAAAATTCTAACGGCGGAAGTTTCCGGGATTGCCATTGCGGCCATAGCCGCCCAGTATTTTGATGTCCCTGTGGTTTTTGCAAAGAAACTGGAGTCAAAAAACCTTGACCCCGACACCTATGAAGGGGAAGTTTATTCCTATACCAAGGAGAAAACTTACAAAATACGGGTCTCAAAACAGTACATTTCTCCCGGGGAAAATATTTTAATTCTGGACGATTTTCTTGCCAACGGGGAAGCGATGAAAGGACTAATGGAAATCATTGACGGCGCAAAGGCCAATCTGGTTGGAGCCGGTGTGGTTATTGAAAAGGGTTTTCAAAAAGGAGGAGAACAGCTTCGGGCCAAAGGGATTTTAGTCGAGTCTCTAGTCATCGTAGACTCCTTAGAAAATAATCAAATAACTTTTCGATGAAGGGAATAATATAAGGAGGTTATATACATGCCATCACTTTATTCACAAATTACATTAAAAGAACATCAACTTCTTAATCGACTGGTGATGCCCCCCATGGTCTGTTTTAACTGGTCCGATGAAAAAGGACTGGTTACCGAAGAACATATCAGGCATTACGAAAAACGGGGTATCGGTCAGGTAGGTCTGGTGGTTGTGGAGGCCACCGCAATTTCAAAGATCGGTCGCTTAGCATCCAGTCAACTGGGCATTTGGGATCATGAGCAGGTCCAGGGTCTGTCGAAAATTTCCCAGGCCATACAAAGGAAAGGCAGTAAATCCTTGCTGCAAATCCACCATGCAGGGGATAAAGCCCCAAAATCCGTTACCCTAGAACCCCTTGCGCCGTCACAATATGAGCTTAGTGACGGTCGCAGTACAAAAGCCCTTACCATCGGTGAGATTAAAGGCATCCAAAAAGAATTTCTAGTAGCAGCCCTAAGAGCCGAAAAAGCCGGTTACGACGGCATTGAAATTCATGGTGCCCACGGCTACTTAATCAATCAGTTTTTGTCCCCTTTAACGAATCTTCGAAAAGATGATTACGGCGGAAGTTTCGATAACCGGTTACGCTTTGTTCGGGAACTTCTAACACTGTTAAAAGACAATCTTCCTAAGAACTTTATCATCGGTTATCGCCACGGGGGAAATACCCCCACCCTGGCAGAGGGCATAGAAATCTCCCGAGAGTTAGAGAAAATGGGCGTGGACCTTCTTCATATTTCCGCAGGAATTGCCAAGGAAGAAGACCTTCCTCAGCCACCGGACGGGTTTCCCTATAGCTGGATTGTCTATACCGGCACAGAGACAAAAAAATCCGTAAATATACCGGTAATCGTGGTCAGCGAAATCCGGACCCCTAAGGAAGCGGAAGCGCTAATTGAACAGGAGCTTTCGGATTTTGCTGCGGTTGGTCGTGGAATATTGGTAGATTCCCAGTGGATTTTAAAGGGTGAAAAAGGACAGTCGGTAAATCCCTGCCTTCGCTGTAAACCACGTTGTTTTTATCTGATTGACGGCAGAAAATGTCCTCAGTATCCAATAGCCTAGACTACTAACCCTGCAGCTAAGCGGATATACCGTTCAGAAACCATATTACACACAGTAATCTTTATATATACCCACTTGGAAGTATGGTTTGTAGAAAATAAGCTTTATATATGTAAAAATAAGTTTAGTCTATTAAAAAAACAAGGATCCTGCAGGATCCTTGTTTTTTTGTCTTCTACATTTCCCATAGAACCTGTGTACCCAACACAAATTCTATTCTTTTACAAATACTATCGTACTGCTTCCGCACCTTTTTCCAGGGCATCTTTATTCAATGGTACTAAGTGTTCCTTCGCCGGTCCGAATACCTTTTTCAACGCTTCGATAACCGATTCTACTTTGACAACCTTTGTAATTTCCAAGTAAGCCCCAAGCATTACCATGTTGGCCACTTTGGCATTACCAAGGTCATTGGCGATATCATTGGCTTTAATGTAAAACACCGTTAAATCTTCCCGGGAAGCTTTTTTCTCAATTAACGAAGAATTGATTAGCAGTTTTCCGTCTTTTCGAATATCATCTTCAAATTTATCGAGGGAGGGACGGTTCATAACAATTGCTGCCGTAGCATCATTGGTAATAATTGGAGAGCCTACCTGCTTATCGGATACGATTACCGCACAGTTTGCAGTTCCTCCCCGCATTTCCGGGCCATAGGAAGGCAGCCAGGATACGTTTTTCTCTTCAATCATTCCTGCATAGGTTAACAGCTGACCCATGGACATTACTCCCTGTCCACCGAATCCGGCCATGATAATTTTTTCTTCAGCCATATTATTTTACCTCCTCTGGTGTTCTAAAGTTTCCAAGCGGATAGTAGGGAATCATATTTTCTTTTAACCAGGTTAGGGAATCCACTGGTGTGATTCCCCAGTTGGTAGGACAGGTCGAAAGAATTTCTACAATCCCGAAACCGGTTCCTTCAATTTGAACTTGGAAGGCTTTCTTGATCGCTTTTTTCGCTTTTCGGATATTTGGAACATCGTGAACGGATACCCGTTCAACAAAGGCTGCTCCATCGATCGTTGCAAGCATCTCAGAAACTTTCAGAGGCATACCGGTGGTGGCTTGGTCTCTTCCATAGGGAGACGTAGTCGCCTTCTGTCCGATTAACGTGGTAGGGGCCATTTGTCCTCCGGTCATTCCGTAAATTGCATTGTTAACAAAAATCGTGGTGAATTTCTCTCCTCGATGAGCCGCATGAATAATCTCGGCGGTACCAATGGACGCTAAGTCTCCATCCCCTTGATACGTAAATACCGTGTGGTCCGGCAATACTCTTTTAATTCCGGTTGCCACTGCTGGCGCCCGGCCGTGAGCCGCTTCATGCATGTCACAGTTAAAGTAGTCATAAGCCAGTACTGAACAACCAACTGGTGCAACTCCTACCGTCTTTCCGAGAACCCCGAGCTCTACCAATACTTCTCCTACGAGTTTATGGATCACTCCATGGGTACATCCTGGGCAATAATGGGTTTGCTTATCGGTTAAACCTTTGGTTTTTTCGTATACTACCTGCATCATTATTTAACACCTCCTAAGATTTCCTTAGCCTTTTCGATGATATCCTCAGGAACCGGAATCATTCCACCGGATCGACCGTAATGGTATGCAGGAAGTCTTCCTTCAATGGCGATTTTTACATCATCGATCATTTGTCCTTCACTCATTTCCACCGCTAATAGTGCTTTCGCGGAAGCCGGTACATTTTGAATTGCTGCGGTTGGGAAAGGCCATAGAGTTATCGGACGAATCATACCTGCTTTGATCCCTTCTTCTCTTAGGGAATCCACAACATTTCTTGTGATTCTTGAAGTTGTTCCGTAAGCCACGAAGATTAATTCCGCATCTTCAACCTGATAATCTTCGTGCCGCACTTCTTTTTCTTCCATTTCTTTATACTTTCTGGTAAGTTTTTGATTATGCTTTTCCAGTTCTGCAGGATCCAGAGCCAGAGAGTTGATGATGTTTGGCTTTCGCTCTTCATTGGTTCCCGTGGTTGCCCAGTCCTTTACAGGCAGGTCCCGTTTTTTCAGTTCTTTAAATTCTACAGGTTCCATCATTTGACCGATCATTCCGTCACCGATTACAATAACCGGATTTCGGTAGTAATCCGCAACATCAAAAGCTTCCATAACTAAATCTACCGCTTCTTGAATAGTGGCTGGAGCATATACTAAATGTCGATAGTCTCCATTTCCCCCTCCTCTAGTGGATTGGAAATAATCTGCTTGGGAAGGTTGAATCCCTCCAAGTCCTGGACCACCTCTTGAAATATTTAC
This sequence comes from Clostridiales bacterium, assembly GCA_007120165.1. Lineage (GTDB taxonomy): Bacteria > Bacillota > Clostridia > Peptostreptococcales > T1SED10-28 > Isachenkonia. Next base: position 9,283 of record SKOH01000122.1, on the reverse strand, counting down.
GATTACGCAAGGCAGCTCTGCTCCTGCGATATAAGAAATCCCTTCCTGCTTTAAGGCCATTCCGGGAGAAGAGGAACTGGTCATACATCGTGCCCCTGCACCGGCGGCACCATAGATCATATTAATTGCTGCAACTTCAGATTCTGCTTGAACAAAGGCTCCTCCTTCGATCATTGGCAGTTCTCTTGCCATGTATTCCGGCAATTCATTTTGTGGGGTTATAGGGTATCCGAAGAAATATTTACATCCCGCTTGAATCGCGGCTGCTCCTAATGCTTCGTTCCCTTTCATTAACGTTTTAGACATTTATTTATTCCCTCCTTACAATTTTTTTTATTTTTTTTCTCTCTCTACGGTAATTACTGAATCAGGACAGATTGTTGCACAGTTGGCACAACCAATACATTTATCCATATCACTTACGGTTGCTGGGTGATAGCCCTTTGCATTAATTCTTTCCTTGTCCATGATCACAATGTCCACCGGACATACGGTAGTACAAAGCTCACAACCTTTACAAATATCATCATCAAAATATACTTTACCTTTTGCCATTGTTTTACCCTCCCTTAATTTACATCCATTTTTCTCGCATATACATCTTTATCGGGAAAATTTCCCCTTCTATGTCAGAAGGCAGCTTCTTTGCTACCTCTTCAATAGCCACAACAAACTTAATGGGCACATTCAGCTTTTCCGCTGCTTGTTTACAAAGCTCCTGTCCTTTTAATACTTCTTCTACGGTGGTATCCCATAATAAATGGGTATTGTTTACAATCCCCGTCACTTTTGCCTTCGCCGTCTTCTCGATGGCATATATGTGTCGAAGAATCCCATCCACTGTGGAAGTTTGCTCCCGGTTTGCATTCACTACACAAAACATGTCATAATTTCCTTCAGTAAAATACTCTTCATATCGGCCTAAGGTTCTTGCACCAGCCGAATCTCCCCCTACATCCAGTATCACTTGAGTATCTTCACTTTGCAGGGGTCCTAAAACACCCCCGGAAATCGCAGGAAGATCGGAACCGGATCCTTTAATACTGCTTCCAATCACGGTAATTCCCTTGCTTGTCAGCATCTCTTCCTGTTGTCGGGATCTAAAGTAGGGATTTACCACGTCCAGGTCGGCTAAGGTTACTTTATCAAAGTCCTCCCTTAGTTTAATGGCGTAGTTTACGGAAAACTCGGTTTTCCCACTGCCGTAATGTCCAATGATAATTCGAATTCTATTATTTTTCACTGATATCACCTAATTATATAGTTTCGCGTCTTCTTCTCCATTGAGTACCCGAAGTCCACCTTGGGCTAAGGCAATCATTTCATCTTCCCCGGGGTATACTAATACTTTAGAGATAAAGGATACACGTTCTTCAATCCACTTTACAAACATCTTATCATAAGCAATGCCTCCGGTAAGCACAATTGCGTCTACTTCACCTTTTAACACCGCAGCACAGCTGCCGATTTCTTTTGCTACTTGGTAAGCCATGGCCTGATAAACGATTTCGGCATTCTTATCACCATGTTTGATCATCTGCTCTACTTCCCGACCATCACTGGTATTAAGGTAGGCAACCAAACCGCCTTTTCCGGTAATCAGTTTTTTGATTTCTTTATGAGTGTATTTCCCGGAAAAACAAAGTTTTGCCAAGTCTCCAACAGGCAGGCCTCCGGACCGCTCAGGAGAAAAAGGACCTTCTCCGTCCAGGGCATTATTAACATCCACAACCTGCCCTTTTTGATGAGCTCCGACGGAAACCCCGCCCCCTAGATGGGCAATAATCAAGTTCATTTCGTTGTAACTTTTACCGAAATCTTTTGCGGCTCGTCGGGCAACGGCTTTTTGGTTTAGAGCATGGAAAATGCTTTTTCTTTCAATTTCCGGCATCCCTGAAATTCTGGCAATATCATGCATTTCGTCTACCACCACAGGGTCCACGATGAAGGATTCAATATTCAACTGTTCTGCAATTTCATAGGCTAGGACTCCACCTAGATTCGAAGCATGCTCGCCCAGGACCCCAACCTTTAGATCTTCCAGCATGTTGCTGTCCACTCGGTAGGTTCCGCCGGCGATGGGCTTTAATAGCCCTCCACGGCCTACCACAGCAGCAAGCTTCGTCAGGTTGATCCCTTTTTCATTCAGGGTTTCTAAAATAATGTTTTTCCGAAACTCATATTGATCGAAGATCGTTTCATATTTTCCGATTTCCTCGGAAGGATGTCTTAGTACTTCTTCAAAAACCGGTTTTTCATCATCAAAGATGGCAATTTTAGTGGATGTGGAACCGGGATTAATCGTTAAAATTCTTTTTACGTCGTTCATTATTTCACCTCTTTTTAGATTTCACTGCCTTTAGAAACATCTTTTAAGCAGTACTTTGTAGACAGTGTACTGTTGTTTTATAATTCTTTCCTGCACAGCCCTTTTGGGTCTGCTGATTCAAAACCTTTAAACCTTCTTAATAACTGATTTACTTATCAAAGAATTCTGCTGCACATAAAACACCAAGGGCAATGGAATAAAGCTTTGCTTCATCGCTATCGGCTCTGGACGTTAATACAATCGGGGCTTTTGCACCAACAATTACCCCCGCATTTTTGGCTTGGCCGAAATAAATCATGGATTTATAAAGCACATTACCGGCTTCAATATCCCCGGTAAGTAATATATCCGCATCTCCTGCAACGGGATGGTCAATGCCTTTAATTTCTGCAGCTTTTTTCGATACTGCATTATCCAGCGCCAGGGGTCCACCCACAATACAGTCTTTAATTTCTCCCCGTTCATTCATTTCCTGTAAGGCCCGAGCATCCATGGTGTCAGGCATTTTTGGATTCGGCTTTTCCTTTGCACAAATCACGGCAACTTTGGGCATTTCAATATCTAACGCTCTTGCTACCGGGACCACATTGTTAATCAGTGCTTTTTTTCCTTCCAAATCCGGAGCAATGGTCATTGCCGCATCGGTTACTAAGTGCATTTTATCAAAACCCGGCACTTGAAATAAAGCCACGTGAGATAGAGGATTTCCGGTTCTTAGACCGATTTCTTTGTCCAAAACCGCCTTGAGAATAATTGATGTATCCACTAATCCTTTCATCACCATATGGGCTTTTCCTGTGGAAACTAACTCAACGGCTTTTCTGGAAGCCTCTACAGTATCCGACTCATTAACAATTTCATATTGAGTGATATCGATATTTTCTTTTTCAGCGTTGGATTTGATCTTTTCTTCATCTCCTACCAATATGGCTTCCACGATTCCCACTTTTTTTGCTTCATTAATCGCTTTTAACGCATCCAAATCCTCAGCACAGGCCAGAGCCACTTTCTTTGGACCTCTCTTTTTGGCAATCTCCATTACTTCATCGAAATTTCTAATCATTTACATTCACCTCTTTTTCATAAATTTTTGCTGTTTCTTCGTTATTGATTACTCTTAGAGCGCCTTCATTTAAGGCTTTCATTTCATCTTCCCCGGGATGGACAAAGAATTTCCCAAGAAATCCTACGTGTTCCTTAATCAAATCCATTAAATAATCGGAGTGGGCGATCCCTCCGGTAACAACCACTGCATCAATCTTTCCTTCCAGTACCGTGGCCATACTGCCGATTTCCTTTGCGATCTGATATCCCATGGCATCATATACCAGTTTTGCCTTTTTATCCCCCGCATTCATCCGGTCCTCAACCTCTCGGGCATCATTGGTTCCCAGATACGCGCTCATACCGCCCTTCCCTCGAAGTTTGGCTTTTAATGCTTTATGGTCATATTCTCCGGAAAAACATAGTTTTGCCAAATCTCCGACGGGTAAACCTCCCGTTCGTTCCGGCGAGAAGGGTCCCATTTCATTGGCATTGTTGTAATCTAAAATTCTTCCTTTTTCTACCGGGGCTACAGAAATTCCTCCACCAAGATGGGCTACCACCAAGTTTACCTCCTGAAAGCTTTTCCCCAGTTCCTTCGCCACTCTGTGACCTACGGCCTTAATATTCAGGGCATGGCCTAAGGACCTTCTTTTAATTTGCGGGATTCCTGAAATCCTTGCTTCCTCGGTAAACTCATCTACCGCAACCGGGTCCACAATAAAAGATGGAATTCCTTCTTGATCTCCGATGGCTTTGGCAATTAAGCCCCCAAGGTTTGAAGCATGTTCTCCCTGATAACCGATTTTTAAGTCTTTTACCATGGCTTCCGTAACTTTGTAGGTACCTCCGGGCATCGGTCGAAGCAGTCCGCCTCTGCCTACCACCGCTTTCAGCTCTTCGGTACTTATTTGCTTGTCCCCCATCCACTGAAGGATATTGTTCTTTCGAAGTTCATATTGCTCTGCAATATTATCGTATTTTTCCAGTTCTGTCGTTGAGTGATCAATCGTGTTTTTCATCACTGATTTTTCTTCGTCAAAAATCGCAACTTTTGTAGAAGTAGAACCAGGATTTATGGCCAGTACATACTTTTTCACAAATTTCACCTCTTTCATAGACTTTAACTTTCCATACACATACTAGAAGCAACTATTATGCCAAAACCCCCTATTCCTGAATTTTATTTTAAAGCCTCCCTATCCTTAGACTTTCCCCTGCCATCGGGTAATGGCAAAGAAATACTTTTAGGGGGAAAGGCCGCTTTATTATTAACAGGTGCAAGAAATTGCATATAAGCAATGAAAAAAATTGCATTAACCGTGCAATTTTTTTCATTGCTTATAATTTATATTTTTCCATTTTATAATAAAGATTCCGAAGAGATAATCCTAAGGCTTTTGCTGTAGCACTACGATTTCCATTCATTCTTTGTAAGGTCCGATCAATAACTTTTTTTTCTTCCTCTGCTAAAATCTCCTTTAGCGGCTTTAACAGTTCCTCTTGAATCACAACCTCTTCTTCCGGAGTGTTTTCATTCGGAGAGATACCCCCATCATCATTGTCAAAAAATTTCGGTAAATGCTTCTTTAAAATTAAGCGTTCCTGATATTTTATATTGACCAGGGTTCTTCCGATAAAGTTCTGCAGTTCCCGCACATTACCCGGCCAGTTATATCTTTTTAAATGATTTAAAGCTTCTTCTGAAATTTCATTAACATTTCTGCCGTATTCCAGATTGAATTTTTTTACCAAATACATTACCAAAGGATAAAGATCTGCTTTTCGATCCCTTAATGGGGGTATCACAATAGGAAATACATTTAACCGGTAATAGAGGTCCTCACGAAATTTCCCCTTTCGCATCAGATCTTCCAGATGGGCATTGGTAGCCGCAATTACCCGAACATCTATTGGGATCGGCTTGGTGCCCCCCACCCGCATAATTTCTTTTTCCTGCAGCACCCGCAACAGTTTAACTTGAGTGCTTACGGGGATTTCTCCTATCTCGTCCAGGAATATGGTACCTCCGTGGGCTTCTTCAAAGAGCCCTATTTTCCCACCCTTACGGGCTCCGGTAAAAGCCCCTTCCTCATAGCCGAAAAGTTCGCTTTCTAATAAGCTCTCACTGATCGCTGCACAGTTTACTCTTACAAACTGATTATATTTACGATCAGAAAGATTGTGAATCGAATGAGCAAAAAGCTCCTTACCGGTTCCGCTTTCCCCCCGCAGTAATACGGTAACCGGGGTGATCCCCGCTTTTTTTGCTTTCTGCAATACCTGAAACATCTTCTCATCGTCGCCAATGATATCATCAAAGGTGTATTTTGCTTCCAATTTACGAATGATTTTCTTCGCTTCAGTTAATTCCTTCGTAAGACTTTTGATATCGGTCACATCATGAAGGACCCCTACGCTTCCTTTTAGAATCCCGTCTACGATAATAGGCGCCGCACTGGAGATCACTTCTCTTTTATGTTTTCCTACCCGAAGCCGTGTTCTTTTGGCAGCCTTTTTTGTATTTAAGACCTCCAAGTGGACACTTTTCCCTTCAACAATGTCATTCAACGTATGTTTACCAATGATCTCCTCTTCTTTTAAGCCCGTCAGGTCCGTATACGCCGGATTGACCATTACAACCATCCCTTTTTCGTCGCATACGGATATGGCATCCTGGGTCGCATTAAAGATAGCTTCCAGCATACTTTGCATTTCATTCAGCTGATATATTTCATAGTTTAAATCCGCCATTTCCGTTATATCCCGGAATATGGCTACTGCACCGATAATTATCCCTTCTTCGTCGGTTACCGGTATTCGATTGGTAATAATAATGGTATTTCCCAGGGCCTGCCTACGATTAAGTTCTGATTCTCCGTTTTTTAGTATTTCAGGGAGTCTGGTTTCTTTGATAAAGTCCCCCACCTTATTATTTAAAACTTCTGAGGCAGGGTAACCGGTAATCTTCTCTGCAGCACGATTGAACAGGGTTATTTTTTCATCCCGATCCACTGCAATTATTGCATCATTGGTGCTGTTTAATATCACTTCAATTTCTTTTTTCAAATCCTCACCTCGAGGCTCCAGTTTTATTGATTATTTCCGTCATTTTCTGCATTTCCGCCATTTTCTATATCTTCTTCGATCTGGTTGATTGTGTCATTTTCCTCATCCTCTTCGGTATCCCCGGGATCTTCAGGCTCTTCAATTTCTTCTGGTTCTTCCACTTCTTCAACGTCTTCAGTGTTGTTGTTTTCATCATTGCCGTTTAATGCCCCATTGCCGTTGATATCGCCATTATCGTCAATGATTTCGTTATCTGTCGTTTCAGTTACTAATTCTATTACAAATTCTGCAGGAACAATTGTGATGTCCACAGCCCCATTTCCCAGATCATCAAGGCCTTCTATGATGGGCTCAATACTATGCTCCCCTTGTCTCAATCCTTCCAGATCCAGTACGAGGACCAGCGAGTTACGATTGATCTTTTCAATTACCTCCTCAGGAGCTCTAACGGTGATAATGATCTCCTCGGGAATTTCTTCATCAATAATATAAAGCCCATCCCCTAAATTATCGAACCGTATACTATCGGTTGAAAGTTCATATTCCTCCTCAACGATCTCTGAAACATCAATTTCCACCGTGATGGTTCGTTCATTATAAAGAGAAATCCCATCGGGAAGTAATAACTCCACTTCTATGCTCTCGCTCGCTGTCAGATCGGTCCGTTCAATGAGTTCTGTCTCCACCCTGGTTAAATTCTCCAGCTGTCCTTCCGGACCCTGAATCATAATACTTCTGGGGGTAACCCGGGTATTTCTGATGGCATAACCCTCTTGGGCTTCTATATCAAGGTTCGGCTCTATGATCACAGTTTTGGTTCGCTCCACCGGCAGGATAACTTCCACTACCTCCGACTCTAATCGGACTCCGGTAACTTCATTTCCTCTGGAGTCTACCGGTTTCAAGGTCAAATTGGCCACCACGTCACGGTTGTCCTCATCCAGCTGCAACTCGGCAATTACCGCGTCTACGGAATTTACATTGCTCTCCGGGCCCTCAATCCAAATTGCGGAAGGAGTAATTCTTGGTTCTCCAAGCACATAGCCCGTGGCCGGGTCTCCGAGAATATTTATATCAACATTCTTTTGTCGTCGTACGACTTCTTCCAGTTCCACACGAATATAGCGGGGATTGAACTCCACTTCCACATCGGCATCTACATTAACGGTAACCTGAACGTTATTGGCCCCGATATTTCTATGTCCCGACAGGTCCGCTGTTGCTACAAAATCCTGACGGGAAAGGCGATATACCTGATCACTTCTTCCCGTTACTCTAACATTTACCGTATGATTATCTTCCCCTTTAATTACTATACCCGCCCGTTCCAATTCTTCAATATTTAACAGATCAACCGGTATATTATTAACACTGTCGTTAATTGTGGGATTGATCACGCTCATTACATAAATCCACATAAAAAGAGCAACTAAAATGGCCATGACTTTTGCTCCAAGATTCTGACCAAACCATCTTTTGATGTTATTTTGAATCCGGTTGATCATTTTCATGATTTTGCCTCCATTTCAGCTTGAAGTATTGCCAGGATTTTTTTGCCCTATCCGGCTTCATGGTGTTGACAATTCGGGTTTTTAAGGTTTTGGTATCTAAAAATCTGCTAAGTTTACCGTGCTGAGCAACGGAGATCGCTCCGGTTTCTTCCGAGACCATAATGACAAAGGCATCGGATTTTTCTGAGATCCCAACCCCGGCCCTATGCCTTGTTCCCAAATCTTTACTCAGACTGGGGTTATCGGATAACGGTAAAAAACACGCTGCAGCCAGTATTTTATTATTTCGAATAATAATTGCTCCATCATGTAACGGTGTGTTGGGCATGAAAATATTAATTAATAGTCCCCGGGAGATATCCGCATCTAAAATCGTACCGGATTCAGCAATTTCGCTGAGCCCTGTATCTTTTTCAATAACAATCAATGCCCCGATTTTTTGACGGGACAAAGAACTTATGGATTCCATCATTTCATCCACAATATTTTCTAACTGCTGATATTCAAGGTCCTGCATCGATTTAGACAACAGTTTAGTCCGTCCGATATATTCCAGTGCTCTACGCAGCTCCGGCTGAAAAACAATAAGTAACGCGATGAGTCCTACGGTCATAGTATTTATAAGAATCCAATTCATTACATGAAGCTGGAACCATTCGCTTAACTGGGTCACCACTAGTAAAATTACAATACCCTTAACCAGCTGTTTTGCCCGGGTTTCTTTAATCAGCATATAAATTTTATAAAAAACATAAGCGACGATTCCTATATCAATTAAATCCTTGAGTCCGATATTCTGTGCAATTTCAAAAGCTTCTCTCAATCTCAACACCTCTTATCTATATCGTTACTATCTACTTATATATTATTTCACAAATCCCAAAGAATCTCAATAGGTTCAGAGGGGTTTAGAAAAATTATGCCCTTTAATGGAATTACGGTGCTCTGGTTATCCTGATTTTTTTTATTTAAACATAAAAAAACAAGGGAAGTTTCCCTTGTTAATTGGTGCCCAAACGCGGAATTGAACCACGGACACGAGGATTTTCAGTCCTCTGCTCTACCGACTGAGCTATTTGGGCTTAACTATGCTGTTTTAAGTGAAAATGGTGGGCTCAAGTGGACTCGAACCACCGACCTCACGCTTATCAGGCGTGCGCTCTAACCAGCTGAGCTATGAGCCCTTGTATAATTGATACCAGTAAAAAGTTATGGTGCGGGTGAAGGGATTCGAACCCCCACGCCGGAGCGCTAGATCCTAAGTCTAGTGCGTCTGCCAGTTCCGCCACACCCGCATGTGTGTGGAGCTGGCGATGGGACTCGAACCCGC
>SKOH01000185.1 GCA_007120165.1 Clostridiales bacterium | reverse complement strand
CCGCTCGACTTGCATGTGTTAGGCACGCCGCCAGCGTTCATCCTGAGCCAGGATCAAACTCTTATATAAAAGTTTTGTTCTGAAGCTCAACATGAAACATGGCTTGTTAAATATCTTTTCCAAGACATTTATCCGTATTTCATTACTGACTTCGAAATTTAAGCTGATATTATCAGCATTCTTAGTTTTAAAAAACTAAGGAATTTTCGAGGCTTGTCTATACTGTTTTAAATTGTCGAAGAACTGTTTGTCGTCGTTCGAAGGTTGCCCTTCGTTTTGGCGACTTAACTAATATACCACGGTAGTGGATATCTTGTCAACGGTTTTTTTAAAATAAGTTTTATTTTTAAAACTCCGTCGGCTAAGTCACTAATGACAACAGAAAATAGAATAACATCCGCAACAGGATCTGTCAACAGATATTATCTATCTGGATTATTATATTTACCCCCCAGCTTTTCTTTTAAACATCTTTTTTGTTTTTATTTATAAAAAAAAAAGCTAAAACCCATAGGGTCTTAGCTTAAACTTTCACAGAATGTTAAAAATCAGGATGCTGGAAGTTTACTTTAGAAGAGATCTATATTACTCCTCTTCCTCTTTCTTCTCGCCGATCAATTCCGGTTCCGCAGCTTCCTCTTCATCGGTTTCTTCTTCCTCTTCTTCCCGTGCTGCGTATACCAAGGTTGCAATAACGGTTTCCGGATCATCCAAAACTTCGATGTTTTCATCATCAAAGATATTCAGGTCCGAAACGGTTACATTATCTTTTTCCTTTAGAATTGTTAAATCCACAAAGATATCTTCAGGGAAATACCTTGGCAGGGTTTGAATTTCCACTTCATCCATCTGGAACTGTACGATCTGCTCGCCTTTTTCCATTTCCTCTTTATTATGAACATGGATGGGAAGGGAGAATTTGAACTTTTCCTTTTCATTTAATACCTGAAAGTCCACGTGAAGCATATATTTTTTCTTATTGCTTCGCTGAATGTCTTTAATGATTCCAAGATGTTTTTCTCCTTCAAGGTTTAACGCTAAACGGGTAGAGTCTCCGTGACGATAGAGCAGGGCTTCCATTTCCCGCTCATCCACAAGAATGCTTCGGGTTTCCATCCCCTTTGCGTAGATCACTCCCGGTACCTTCTTTTGTTTTCTTGCAAGGTGTGCGCTTTTTCCTCCTTTATCCTCTCGATACTTAATATTCAGTGCTGGTATTGGCATAATATTAACCCCTTTCTTCTGTTATATAAATTTGTTTTATAGATTTATGGAAATTATAAATAAATTCAAAATTTCCTGTATGTTTAAACAATTCTACACCATCCCGTTGAAATTGTCAACTTCCAGGACTCTAAGGCCCTCCCTTTCCTAAACTTTGATCATGGCTTTTATAACCTTGGTCCCTTAAAGGGCAGCAAAATATCCAAACAGGCAGGGTTGAATTTACTTCTTGCCTTTTGGTATACCCCTTTTTTTATAGAGTTATCATTTTTTTTACTATGCCTTGTCTGAAGCTGCTCACCGGACTTTAGTAGAAACAAAAATAGAAAAACAAAAAGCAGCCGAAGGTTTCGGCTGCTTTGGATTTACTCTACAGTATAGGGCAGTAATGCCATATGTCGAGCTTTTTTAATGCTCTGGGTTAATTGTCGCTGATGAATGGCACAGGTACCGGAAATTCTTCTAGGTAAAATCTTACCTCGTTCGGTCACATGCTTTTTCAACGTCTGAATATCTTTATAATCGATCTGCTCTACCTTGTTGGCGCAGAAATTACAGATCTTTTTTCTAGGTTTTCTTTTTCTTCTGTTATTTACCATTGTATATCCTCCTCTCAATTAAAAAGGAATATCTTCGTCATCATCTATCGCCTGAAATTCATCTAAATCCACATCGGAAGTGTCGATATCACTGCTGTGATTATTCTGTTTTTCCTGTTTCTGATAGGATTGTGAATTTGAAGACCCACCGGATTTTTCCCGTCGCTCTAAAAACTCCACTTCATTGGCAACGACTTCCACAATAAAAACCCGTCGACCCTCTTTGTTTTCATAGCTCCTTGATTGAAGTCTTCCCAAAACCGCCACCTGTTGTCCTTTGGCTAAGTAATTCGCGCAGTTTTCCGCAGTTTTCTGCCAGGTTACGATATTAAAAAAGTCCGCTTCGTCACTTTTTGAAAAAGTTCTGTTTACTGCAAGACTGAAGGTGGCAACGGCTTTTCCCGTAGCAGTAAAGCGAAGTTCCGGATCTTTTGTTAAACGACCGACTAAAGATACACTATTCATTTATTCCACCACCTTCGATTTATTCCTTGTCTAGTTTTACAATCATTACACGCATAACGCCGTCTGTAATACCCAGTACCCGTCGAAGTTCTTTCGGCACGTCTGTACCGGCTTTGAAGTTGATTAGCATGTAGTGACCGTCATTTTTCTTGTCAATTTCATAGGCTAATTTTCGGTTTCCCCAATCATCTACGTTTTCAATTTCACCATCGGCTTCGATGATTCCCCGTAGTCTTTCAAGGATCGCTTCCTGTTTTTCTTCTTCAAGGTCTCCCCGAAGAATGTACATTAACTCATAGTTTTTCATTCTTTTACACCTCCCTTTGGACATTTAGGCTCTTTTAAAAAAGAGCAGAGAAATGATTTCTCATTATCGAAAATTCATTATATCATGCTCTGTTTTTCTTTGCAATTTTTTTTCCCGGATTTTTAGCCTGCATTTCAAAACTCTGAAAAACAAACTTCTTTTATTTTACGTTTGCCCCGGGTAAATAGGGTATAAACATCAATAATAAACACATCAAAGGAGGGATCTTCATGGATAAGAAAGTAGCCATAATTGATTTAGGATCAAACTCCGTAAGAATGATTGTCGTTGCGGTGGATGATCGCGGAGCTTACCGGCTGATAGACCAGGCAAAGAGTATGGTACGCCTCGGCCAGGGCATGAGCCGGGACGGACGCATTCAAGAAAAGAGCTTAACCCGGAGTCTTTCCACCTTGAAAATATTTAAAAAATTTGTGGACTCCTATCATGTGGATTTGCTCATTCCTGTAGCCACCGCCGCCCTACGGCGAAGCAGCAATCAAAAGGAAGTGCTGAAGCGTATCAAAAAGGAGACGGGTATTCGATTCCAGGTGCTTTCCACCGATCGGGAAGCCTATTACAGCTATCTCGGCGTAATTAATACTCTGTCCATTGAAGATTTTATCATGGTGGATATCGGGGGCGGCAGTATTCAAATTTCCAAAGTCCTGAATAGAAAAATTCAAAACTCCGTCAATCTTCCCTTTGGCGCCATTACCCTTACGGAAAAATTTCAGCTGGAGGACACCGTCTCCCCTGCTTCCCGGGAAGAAACCCTATCCTTTGTCCAGGACGCCTTGAAGGAAATATCCTGGTTGACAAAGGACGAGCAGCTTCCGATTCTTGGCCTTGGCGGCACCCTGAGAAGTCTTGGAAGAGCGGCTCAGCAAAAGTACGAATTTGGACTTGCCAGACTTCACAATCTTCGTCTGACACCGACCCAGGCTTTAAGCGTTGTGGATGATCTGGCAGGGAAAAACTGTCAGGCCCGGATCGAGACCCCCGGTATGGATCAGGGTCGAGGGGATATCATCCTCGGGGGGCTTCTTCCCTTTCAATCCCTTATGGAGGTGCTGGCTCCTCCGGAGTTTATTCTAAGCGGCAGCGGTCTTCGGGAAGGCCTGTTTTTCGAAAAGTTTTTACAGGATCTTTACCCCCAGCCCATGCCGATTAAGGATGTATTGGAACACAGTTTGTATAACACCCTGGGCCGATACAATATGAATATCGCCCATGCGGAAAAAATTCATTACATCTCCCTTAAACTCTTTCGAGCCCTGCAGCGGGTTCATAATCTGCCGGCGAAATACGAACGGATTTTACGAACCGCCGCCATGCTTCATGATCTTGGGATGCATGTGGACTATTACAGCCATCATAATCACAGTTTTTATTTAATCCTTCACTCCCGGGTATATGGTCTTACCCATCAGGAAACCATCCTGTCCGCCTTTGTTGCAGGAGAGCATAGAGATGCTGAAATGTCCCATATTCAAGACGCCTACGCAGAGAGACTTACCTCCGGGGAAAGAAAAATCATTGAAATTCTTGGGATGTTTTTGAAAATTTCCGAGATGCTGGATCGCAATCAATACGGCGAGCTTACGAAGATCTCCACTTTTCTGGAAGAGGAAGACTTTACCGTCACCCTGCTTTCTTCCGAGGCCATCGGCATCGAGGCTTTCAGTATTGAGCCCTTTAAAACCGAATTTTATCAACTCTTCGGCAAACATCTTCATATTGATACCGATCATTACTGATGGATTAAAAAACAGCCTGAAAACCTCTATTAAAGGTTTTCAGGCTGTTTTTTTCAGTCCCTCTGTCTGGAAACTTATCAAAGGCTTTTACTAAGCTTACTGCCGCCTGTTTATTATTTTACCTTTTTTTCTCCATTGATTTTGGTAATTCGCCGTTCCAAATCCTTTCGGGAAATCCAGATCTGATGATTGCACCCTAGGCATTCGATGCGAAAGTCCGCTCCCGTTCGAAGGATTTTAAAGGTATCGGCACCGCAGGGATGGGATTTTTTTAACGTGACCTCATCTCCCAGTTCCAGTTTTATCGGCATAATCAGCCCTCCCGTCTATAAAGTGATGGTTTTCGCTGCCCCATTGGATTTTTCCACGATATCGTACATGTTGCCAATACCTCCGACCAGCAGCTGATTTTTCACTTTATAATAGTCGAGGCAGGCGCCGCAGGATAGGATTTCGACCCCTTTTTCCTCCAGTTTTCGAAGGTGATCGATCACCAGGGAACCTTCCACCGTCAGTTTAACCCCTCCATTTAAGAACAACAGTCTTCGCGGGGTTTTTGTGGCTTCCGTAAGGGTATAGATATACCCTTTCATCAAAACCTCTCCCAGCTCCCGGTCCCCTTCTCCCAGGGTATCCCTGGTAATTAAAATCGTTAAATCCTCCTTTTTTGCGCTCTTCGAAGGAAATTCCAAACCTTCGGAAATCTGGATGTCTCCCTGTTTATATATTTCAATGTAAAAGTCTCCTTTGGCCTCTTTGATTTCCGCTTTTAAATTCATGCTTTTTGCCAGTTTCGATATATTCTCCTTCGCCGTATCATTGTCCACAATCGTGACAATCGAACCGCTCCCGGTCTTCTCCAGGGCTTTTTTTGTTTGGATCACCGGTATCGGACACTGTTTGCCCCGTAAATCTATTTCTTTATTCATATGGTTTCCCTCCTAATTACTGTTGGTATTCTTCCTCTTAGTATATCAATTCTTAGGGTTTTCAACAACACACCGGGAGGAAAACATTTTTCATAAGCTTCGTTTGATACCGGTTTTCCAAGGGTATATAAACACCAACGACAGGACCTATTTATAAAGGAGGTACGGTAATGAAGGAAGAGCGTCTGCTTATTTTGAAACTGTTAAAAGATGGGAAGATTACCGAGGAAGAGGCGGAAAAACTGTTAAGCGCCCTGGAGGAAAAAAAAGATCGGCCAACCTTTAAATCAGCCAAACAGAAGTTTAATGAATCCCTAGGCAGTGCCGAGGAAACCTTCCAGGAAAAACAAAAGGCTTTTAAGAAAGATTTTGAAGAGAATTTTGAAGAACTGGAAGACCGGTTCGAAAATTACGGGGAGGATTTCAGTAAAAAAATGAACCGTTTGGGGGGACTTATCGCCCATACCTCCACCTCCGTTGCGGACAAGATTCTCCGTTCCGTGGAGGAGGCTTTAGAATCCCAGGAGTTTCAGCAGTACGATGTTTTCAGCAAAAGGGAAACCTTCCACGAAACCCTGGAGGTTCCGATTTCCGATTTAACCAATTACCGGGTGCTGGTATCTTCGGTTAACGGGAAAGTAAAGGTGGAATCCTGGGAGAAGGACTGTATTAAGCTGAAGGCAAAAATACAGATGAATGCTGAGAATTACCAAGAGGAATGTCTGATTTATGAAGCCCACGTCGACGAAGAGGGACTGGAGCTGTCCCCGAGAATTGAAAAAGGTTTTTACAGTTTCCTTACCCTTTATTTGCCGAAGGTGCTCTTTGATTCCCTAAAAGTGGTAAATCGAAACGGTTCCGTTTTTATTGAGGATTTTGAAGGAAAGCATTTGGACGTGCAGACACAAAACGGAGCCATTCAGCTCCATAAAAGTACCATTAAAGATCTTGGAAAGCTTAAAACCAAAAACAGCAAAATTTTACTTCATCGGGTCCATGGGGAGGAGTTAATTCTCCAGACAAAAAACGGAAAGATCCTATGCGAAAACCTGGATGCCAAGACCTTGGATTTCAAAACCTCACTTGGTAATATCGGTATCGATGAGCTGTCCTATGAACGGCTGGAGCGCCTGCATATTCAAACCACCAACGGAAATATAAAGGTTTTTGATCCCCTTCCCGAAGATTATGGTATTCGGATCCTTGCACAAACAAAAAACGGCTCCATTGAAATAGGCCCGGAGCTGGTTCTTATCGAAGATCAACAGGATCGGAATAATATTCGAATCAACGGACGGAGTAAGGATCTTGAAGAGATGGAGCATACCATCGATGTCCAGGCTTATACCACCAATGGGGATATTATCCTGTTTTAATTAGTATCCTGTTTAAAATTATCCTGTTTAAAATTATTTGATGAAAAAACCCCTGAAATCCAAGGATTTCAGGGGTTTGCTTTAGTTTTATTTAAAATATAAATACTGTGCACCTCACTTCGAATTGCCACCATAGGCGTTACCTTAGCAGTTAGCTCGAATTAGGCGCCCTCACGGCACACGAAAGGGATCACTTACCGCTGCTTCCTTCCGGACCTGACGGGGTTCATGAGCTTCCGTTGCGTAAGACCCAACGGTCAACACCACTTACTAAGGGCTGCCCTACAGTGAACAATCCTCGGTGAGGCTTCGATCCTGCTATAGCGGATTGCAGGTTACAAGGCACCGCTAATTCCCCATCTAGCACAGTAAATTTAATAACTAATTATGGCGGAGAGAGCGGGACTCGAACCCGCGGGGCCTTTCAGCCTTACACGCTTTCCAGGCGTGCCCCTTAGCCACTCGGACACCTCTCCACAAATATGAATGCTTATTGTTCCTGTTGTTCCGGTTGTTCCAATTTTTTTAATGCCTTACGTTTCCGGTTTCTTACTCGAAGCTCTTGGAAAAAATCCGTTAGCATCTTACTGCAGGAGGCTTCCAGTACTCCTCCGGTAACCAGTACTTCATGGTTAAAGCCTTTTTGTTCAAACAGGTTGATCACCGATCCGCAGGCACCGCCTTTTGGATCATAGGCACCGAACACCACTCGGGCTATTCGACTTTGTATGATGGCGCCGCCGCACATCACACAGGGCTCCATTGTAACATAGAGGGTGGTATCTGTCAATCGCCAGCTTTGAAGCTTTTGATTTCCCTGCTGGATTGCTAACATCTCCGCATGGGCTGTGACCAGCTGCTGCTTTTCCCGGAGATTAAACCCCGTGGCAAGTACTTGGCCATTTTTTACCAGCACCGCACCAATGGGTACTTCCCCCAAATCCTTCGCTTTTTCTGCTTCCTTCAATGCCATCTCCATGTAAAACTCGTCCACAAAGCTCTTACCCCTTTTTGTAACCTGTTTTTCATCCTCTCCTATCGTAAAACCTTTTGATCAAATTGTCAAGATTTTTATCGAAAAAAGCAGATATTATCGAATTTAACACCTGCTCTTAAGAGTAAATATAATTATTTTTCATAAAGTTTTTTTTATCTTTTCTTTTTCTATTGCACCCATCTCAAATCTTCTATAAAATAGGAACTACAAAGACTTTGAAGACTATAAAAAAAAGGAGTGATTTTATGAAAAAGATCGGTTTATTACCTCGTCTGATCATTGGTATTATTGCCGGTATCCTGATTGGCATGTTTTTCCCGGAATGGGTAGGAAGACTGCTTTACACCTTTACCGGTATTTTCGGCGGCCTGTTGGGATATATTGTACCATTAATCATCCTGGGCTTTATCATTCCCGGTATCGCAGAACTTGGCGCAAAAGCCGGAAAGCTGTTAGCCGGAACTGCGGGGATCGCATACCTTTCCACCGTTTCCGCCGGGATCGTGGCATTTTTAATCTCCATCGCGATTATTCCCAGAATCATCGCTGACGGGGCCGCAGGAGATCCTGATGCCGTAGGTTTAACTCCCTTTATCGAACTGAGCATTCCCCCGATCATGGGTGTTATGACGGCGCTGGTTACTGCATTTATTTTCGGTCTTGGCATTAATCATTTACGACATGAAAAAGCTCAGGAAACCCTGTTTAAGTTTATGGAAGAATTCCGTGCTATCATTATTGGCGTTATCAACAAAGTTATTATTCCTTTCCTACCGATTCATATTGCAGGAATTTTTGCCGATATGGCAGCTTCCGGAGAAGCTTTTCAGACCATGCAGGTCTTTGGTCAAGTATTTATCATGATTATTCTTATGCATCTGGGATATATCGTAATCCAGTACAGTATTGCGGCAACCAGAACCGGTAGAAATCCATTTCTTGCGATTAAAACCATGATACCGGCTTATACTACCGCTCTTGGAACAATGTCCAGTGCAGCAACGATTCCGGTAACCCTGAGAAGCGCAAAAAACAACGGGGTCAGTGAACGGGTTGCAGATTTCGTGATTCCCCTTTCCGCAACGATTCATTTAGCGGGAAGTACGATTACCCTGGTAGCCTGCTCCGTAGCAGTACTGATCATCGGAGATCAGACGCCCCAATTTATAAACTTCCTACCGTTTATTTTAATGCTTGGGGTCACCATGGTTGCGGCTCCCGGCGTGCCCGGCGGAGCCATCATTGCAGCCCTGGGTCTGCTTTCCACAATCCTCGGTTTTACCGAAGCCCAGCAAGGTTTAATGATTGCCCTTTATATGGCTCAGGATAGTTTCGGTACCGCCTGCAACGTAACAGGAGATGGGGCAATCGCCCTTATGATCGATTCTTTCAGCGATAAAACCGCGGAAACCACAGCCACAGCCGCAGCCGCAGAAGGAGAGTCCATCAAAATAAAGGCTTAACTTAGTAACTGTCCGTAGGATCCATCCAATAATCTTTGAAGTCTTTTATTGAAATTAAAAGGGTAAAGACCTCGGTCTTTACCCTTTTTTTATTTACATACTTCATTCATTTACATGCTT
>SKOH01000221.1 GCA_007120165.1 Clostridiales bacterium | reverse complement strand
CTGAATATCGCCATTTTCATCATCCTTTATTTTTTAGATTTATGTTCTTCAAATTAATAACCTAATTGTTTAAGCCGTTCAATGGTAATCCCTTCACTTTTGGTCCCCACGGGCTTTTCCGGACCTCCCGGAGTGTCTTTGGAGGAGGTTTCCCCGGTGGTTCCCATAAACTTTTCAATATATTTTCCTACCATATCACATTCAAGGTTTACCTTTGCTCCAAGGGGTTTATTCAGTAACGTGGTATCCTCCCCGGTTAAGGGAATAATGGAAACCTCAAAACCCTTAACATCCACCTCGGCTAACGTAAGACTGGTGCCGTCTATGGCTATGGATCCCTTCGGAATCATATACCGAAGAAGACTTCGGTCGCATTCCACCCGGATCCACGTGGCATTTTTTTCTTTGCGGTATTTTGCAATCTTTCCCATTCCGTCAATATGTCCCGAGACCATATGTCCGCCGAATCGATCCCCGATGGCCATGGCCCTTTCCAAATTCACAGCATCTCCGATTTTTAAGTCTCCCAGATTGCTTTTTCGTAAGGTTTCCGGCATTACATCCGCTCGGAAACGGTCCCGGCTGAAATCCACCACCGTTAAACACACGCCATTGGTGCTGATGCTGTCACCGAGCTTTACGTCTTCCAGTACTTTCTTTGCTTTTACATTTAGCTGGAAGGCTTCTCCCCCTTTTTCAATGGAAAGAAGACTCCCTACCTCTTCAATAATTCCAGTAAACATCTCTTCACCACCCTTCCCAGTTTTTCATTCAAATGGAACTGCTATTTTGCATACCGTTGCAACACGGATACCCTAAACATCTCCCTGGATCATAAAGTCTTCTCCAAATTGTCGATACTGGATATTTTTCAGCGAAATCACTTCCTCCATTCGAAGAATGCCCCGGCCCCCAATCGGGGTTTTTGCACTTTCCCCTCCGATAATTTTTGGAGCGATAAAGCTGATGATCCGGTCCACCAAACCTTCCTCTATTAAACTGAAGTTCAGTGTGGAGCCTCCTTCGACTAGGATACTGTCAATTTTTTCTTCTCCCAGTCTGTCAAACAGATACTTCAGATCAACCCGTTCATTTTTGATGGGATTAATGATAACCGTGGCTCCGAGGTCTTCTAAAGCCTTTTTCTTATCCTTTTCCATCAACTCCGTAGAGGCGATAATGGTTTT
Source organism: Clostridiales bacterium (assembly GCA_007120165.1). Lineage (GTDB taxonomy): Bacteria > Bacillota > Clostridia > Peptostreptococcales > T1SED10-28 > Isachenkonia. Next base: position 25,232 of record SKOH01000221.1, on the reverse strand, counting down.
TGCCTTCGATTCCAGATGAAGGACCTTGGAGGTAACGGGAATCCGCCCCCGGGTATCGACAATAATCCGGTGGGGATCCGCCCCCTCCTTATGGGAAAAACGGGTGGTAAGGGAGGGGTTATCTTCAATAACGGTACCGACCCCCACCATAATTCCCGCCATCTGATCCCGAAGGACATGGACGTATCCCCGGGCCTGTTCTCCGGTAATCCACCGGGACTCCCCCGAGGCGGTGGCAATCTTTCCATCGAGACTCATGGCGGTTTTAATTACCGTATAAGGTCTTTGGCTGCGGATGTATTTGAGAAAGATCCGATTCTGCTCTTTTAACGCTGCTTCCAGTACCCCTACGGTGGTATCGATCCCATGCTTTTGCAGCTTTTCAATGCTTTTTCCCGCCACTAGGGGATTGGGATCTTTCAGTCCGATTACCACCCGGCCTACCCCCTCTTTGATTACCCGATCGACACAGGGAGGGGTTTTCCCGAAGTGATGACAAGGCTCTAAGGTGACATACAGCGTCGCTCCCTTTGAGGTTTCTGTCTGAGCGTTAAAGGCATTGACTTCCCCGTGATGACCTCCATATTTTTGATGATATCCTTTTCCGATAATCTGCCCGTTTTTAACGATTAAAGCACCCACTAAGGGATTGGGACCGGTCCTTCCCCGGGCTTTTTCTGCAAGTTCCATAGCTTGTTTCATATATTGCTGATCTTGCTGATCCATAGACTATATCCTCCTGCTTGAATTAGTATTCTCGGTTTTTTACCTTATACCCTCGATTCTTTATAATTCCTACATCCTTCGGTATTTTTTTTCCGCTTCCTGCTGCATATTTAAAATTAGTAAAAATTCCCATAAAAAAACCTGAAGATTGGATCTTCAGGTTGGTTTTTTAAACAATTTTACTCATGAACAAATAGACTCGACAAATCCTTTTGCGGATTTTCTTATCCATTTCCATTCTTCTTCCATCCAGACTTTACTGTCGGTTTTGGAATTACACCAAATCAGCCACACTGTGGCTCGCGGACTTTACCGCCGGTCGGGAATTACACCCTGCCCTGAAGATTCCTATGAAATTTTCTTAAATATACCATTTGATTTTCCCATTGTCAATATTTTTCCGAGAGAAAAGGCCCTATGGCTGTTTTTTTATGAGCCCTTTACTTTTTTAACTCTTCGATCACCCGCTGGATCATTTCCCGTTCAAACCCTTTTCGGATCAAGGTTTCATATATTTTTCCGTATAGCTGATAATCATTTTTATACTTTTTCTTTCCCTTTTCCTTAGCCTTTATCCCTTCCGCCAAGGCTTTTTCAAAATGCGCCTGCTGCTGTTCTTTCATGGTATTTTGCACCTCTTGGCTTTGGGAGAGCCGGTCTAAGCATTCTTTAATAATCTCAAAGGAAAATCCCCGGGAGGCTAAGCGCTGGGAAAGTTTGGACTTAATCTGGTTTAACGGGAGTTTTTCCTTGGTTTTAAAAAATTTAAAGCTCTGTCTTAGGGCAACGTCCATTTCTAACTCCGGGGGATAATGCGCTCTTAATCCCCTTTCGATTAACCCTTCATCAATCCCTTTATCGGAAAGGTACTTCTTTATCATCCCGCGGCCCTTTCCCGATGCCTCTCCTTTTTGGCGAATTATCTCTTTTACAAAAGTCTCATCATTTTGGTACCCGTAGTACTGCAGCTTTTCCAGCGCTTTTTTGATGGATTTTTCATCAAACTCTTTATTTCTAAGATAATCTTTGATCTCCTTAGCGCTTCGATTTCGATAGGATAAATACCTTACCCCAAGCTCAAAGGCTTTTTTCTCCGGCTCCTGCATTTTCTACACCCTTTCTGGGGCTGTTATTCGATGTTCCTGTTTTAAGCACGAACTTTATTGAGGAATCTTTTAAGCTTATTATTCTGATTCCCAGCCCTTGGCACGCTCCACTGCTTTTTTCCACTGCCGGTAAAGCTTTTCTCTCTCATCGTTATTCATGGTACTTTCAAACTCCTGATCAATCTCCCATTTGTTTTGAACTTCCTGCTGATCCTTCCAAAACTCCACCGCCAGACCCGCTAAGTAAGCCGCTCCTAAAGCGGTGGTCTCTGAAATCTTCGTTCGCTTTACGGGTACATCCAGGATATTCGCCTGAAAATCCATTAAAAAGTCATTGGAGGAGGCCCCCCCATCAACCTTCAGGGTTTTCAGCTTTATCCCCGAATCCTCCTCCATAGCCCTCAGCACATCTTTGGTCTGATAAGCAATGGATTCTAAGGTCGCCCGCACAATATGCTCCCGCTTTACCCCGCGGGTCAGCCCTACAATGGCCCCTCTTGCATACATATCCCAATAGGGCGCTCCTAAACCGGTAAAGGCGGGAACCATGTAAACGCCGTTGGTATCCTCTACTAAATTAGAGTAATACTCACTCTGCCCCGCGTCATAAATGAGTCTTAACTCGTCCCGAAGCCACTGAATGGCGGAACCCGCATTAAAAATACTTCCTTCCAAAGCGTAGGTAACCCTTCCGTCTATTCCCCAGGCAATGGTGCTCAGCAGCCCGTTTTCTGAAGCTATCGGTTCATCCCCCGTATTCATCAGCATAAAACAACCGGTGCCATAGGTGTTTTTTGCCATGCCCTTTTCAAAGCACACCTGTCCGAACAGCGCCGCCTGTTGGTCCCCGGCATCACCGGCAATGGGAATTTTAGCCCCCCCAAAGGTCCGTTCATCGGTTACGCCGTAAACCTCGCTGGAGGATTTCACCTGGGGCAGCATGGCCTCCGGGATATTTAACAGCTGCAGCAGCTCCTGATCCCACTGAAGGGTGTGGATATTAAAAAGCATTGTTCTGGAGGCGTTGGAGTAATCCGTCACATGTACTTTCCCCCGGGTTAAATTCCAAATAATCCAGCTGTCAATGGTGCCGAAGAGCAGCTCTCCCTTTTCCGCCCGGACTCTGGCCCCTTCAACATTATCCAGAATCCACTGAATTTTAGTTCCGGAAAAATAGGCATCCACCACCAGTCCGGTTTTTTCCCGGATAAGTTTTTCATGTCCTTGAGCTTTAAGGTCGTCGCAGATACCCGAGGTTCGTCGGCACTGCCAGACGATGGCATTGTAGATGGGCCTTCCCGTATGTTTGTCCCAGACAACCGTGGTTTCCCGCTGGTTGGTAATTCCTATGGCAGCCACTTCTTCCGGACGTATTCCTGCGACCTCTAAGACTTGCCTTGCTGCCCCGCTTTGGGTACCCCAGATCTCCATGGGATCGTGCTCTACCCATCCGGGTTTTGGGTAAAACTGCTGAAATTCCGATTGGGAAGTGCCGATATTTTTTCCCTCCCGGTCAAATAAAATCGCGCGGGAACTGGTTGTTCCCTGGTCGAGGGCCATTATATATTTTTTCAAGGGCCGGCTCCTTTCTTTTTTTATTGAATACTGCTGTTGCTTTAGCTGAAAAAATAAAACAATCCTCAGTAGTTCAATCATTATAACAGGAATGATTTTTCTTATTTATTAATGCTCTTATTTATTAATGCTCTTATTTATTAATTCAATGATGCTTGTTGAAATTCCTCCTTTTTTCTCCAACAAATTTTTTGTGGATTGATGGGGATTTTTGTTTCTATCAACATATATACCGCATAGATCCCATTTTCACACAAAAAAATGGCATCGGATTATGAACCGACACCATGTTTGAGTGGACCATCCTTTTATAGGGCAATAAAAAATTTGTGCCGGCTTACTGATTAATTAATTTTTCCGATTTGCAAATAAATTTTAAAATTTTATTTGTTCATAAGCTCAGCCATGGTTTTACCCATGGTGGAAGGCGTATCGGCTATGGCAATCCCTGCGGCCTTCATCACTTTGATTTTTTCCTCTGCCGTGCCTTTTCCGCCGGATATAATGGCCCCGGCATGCCCCATGCGTTTTCCGGGAGGCGCGGTCACCCCGCTGATAAATCCGGCTACAGGCTTTTTCATATTTTCTTTAACCCATTCCGCCGCCTCTTCTTCCTGGGTTCCTCCAATTTCTCCGATCATGATTACCCCGTGGGTGTCGGGATCTTCATTGAAGCCCTTGAGTACATCAATAAAACTTGTTCCGTTTACCGGATCTCCCCCTATACCCACCGCCGTGGATTGCCCCATGCCCAGTTCCGAGAGCTGGTGCACCGCTTCATAGGTTAAGGTGCCGGAACGGGAGACCACACCGATATGCCCTTTCCTGTGAATATATCCGGGCATAATCCCGATTTTGCATTCATCGGGGGTAATTACCCCGGGACAGTTAGGTCCAATCAGTATCGTTTCCTTATCTTCCAGGTATCTTTTGACGTTAATCATATCCCCGATGGGAATATGCTCTGTGATGCAGATTACCAGACCGATTTTTGATTCTGCCGCCTCTAAAATCCCATCGGCCGCCAGGCCTGGGGGAACATATATTACCGAAGCATTGGCACCGGTTTTCTTTACAGCCTCCCTCATTGTATTAAATACCGGGACGCCTTCCACGGTTTCTCCTCCTTTGCCCGGAGTTACTCCCGCGACAATATTGGTTCCGTATTCCTTCATCAGTTTTGTATGGAATTTCGCCGTTGCACCGGTAATACCCTGTACTACCAACTTTGTCTCTCGATTTACATAAATGCTCATGATATCCTCCTTTATGCTGCACGGTTATTGAGGGCTCTTAGTGGCTTTTACTATTTTTTTCGCTCCATCATCCATGGAAAAAGCGCTGAGGACTTCCACCTGGGAGTTTGCTAAAATTTCCCGACCTTTATCCACATTGGTGCCTTCCAGGCGTACCACTAAGGGCACATTCATCTCCACAGTTTTTAAGGCTTCTACAATTCCTGCGGCAATCACATCGCATTTCATAATGCCGCCGAAAATATTTACAAAAACCCCCTTTACATTTTCGTCGGATAACAAAATCCTAAAAGCATTGGCCACGTTTTCCCTGGTGGCGCTGCCCCCCACATCCAAAAAGTTTGCCGGGGATCCTCCGTAGTGCTTAATAATATCCATCGTCGCCATGGCAAGTCCGGCTCCATTTACCATACAACCGATGTTTCCGTCCAGGGCAATATACGATAAGTCATACTTCCCGGCCTCTAATTCCTTGGGATCCTCTTCCGATTCATCCCGATAACCCCGTATCCCTTCCTGGCGAGAAAGGGCGTTATCATCAAAATTGAGTTTGGCATCCAGGGCGATGAGTTTTTCCTCCCTTGTAATGATTAACGGATTGATTTCAATAATCGATGCATCGGTTTGCAAATAGAGTTTATAAAGTTTTTGAAACAATTCTACCCCCTGCTTTGCCGCTTTTTTCGGCAGCCCCAGGCCATAGGCAATTCGCCGCCCCTGAAAAGCGGTCAAGCCCACTAAGGGATCAATTTCTTCATAGAGAATTTTCTCCGGGGTATTTTCGGCGACTTCTTCAATATCCATGCCGCCTTCCTTAGAAGCCATAAAACTTACCCTTCCGGTTTCCCGATTTAATACCAATCCGATGTAGTACTCCCGCTCAATATCCACCCCTTCTTCAATCAGCAAGCGCTGAATGACCTGACCTTCTTCGCCGGTTTGATGGGTCACCAGGGTTTTGCCCAGCAGTTCCTTGGCATAGGTACGGACTTCTTCATGGGTTTTGGCAATTTTTACGCCGCCGGCTTTTCCTCTTCCCCCCGCATGAATTTGGGCCTTTACAGCCGCAATATTGCTGTCCAGTTCTTTTGCATGGCTTACCGCCTCCTCAATACTAAAGGCCACATGCCCCCTGGGCACCGGTACGCCATAAGCTCGAAACAGTTCTTTTCCTTGATATTCATGGATGTTCAAATTAAGCACTCCTTTCACCGTCTAGGCTATTTGAAAAATAATATTAATATACAGAATCATAAAAAACAGCGCAAAGGGATAGGTCGCGCCGTAAGCTACGGCCACTTCATTGGAGTCGGTAGCTTCAATAGCTGCCGCAAGGCCCGGGGTACTGGTCATACCGCCGCAAAGGCCGCCGATTAAATATAAGGGTTTTAATTTCAGCAGTTTTGCCCCCACCATGTATCCGATAAAAATGCTTAACAGTCCCGTGGCAAATCCAATCAGCAAAAGAGCCGCACCGGTACTGCCGATTAACGTTATGGCCTCATAACCATAGTTCAGCCCTACGATGGCTAGAAACATTTTCAGCGATAAATCCCGGGTTACCCCCAGGACCTTTTCATCCATTTGAAAATTCACCCCGCCGATTTTTTTCCGATCCCCAAGAAACAGGGCCATAATCAGTACGCCTCCGGTGGCTCCCAGAGAAAAATCACCCAAGGTCTCTCCCAGAGGAACCGAAAGACTTCCCAGCAGCACCCCGGAGGCACAGACCAAGGAAAAACCCGTGACGCTGAAGCGGTGGAGGAGTCTTTTTTTGTCTTCCTGTTCTTTTTTCTTTTCTTTCTCGTATACTTTAATGATTTCCGGATCGTCCCCAAGTTTGTCATAAAGGAGATCCCGTTCCCGGTAATACTTTGTCAGGATCTGTACAAATAAAATGACAATTACCACCCCGGGAACATAGGCAATGGAGTAGCCAAGGCCCACCAGGGCTTCCTGACCGCCGATATTATTTGCGGACTCAATGGCTGCCGCAAGACCGGGGGAGCTGGTAAGGGCCCCGGAAAAAGTGCCTACCACACTTTCCAAGGCCTGGCTTTGAAATAACTGCAGCAGTCCCAGCGTGGATAATGCCCCGGTTCCTGTAACAATAAAGGCCAGTATAATAAACTTTGTCCCGTTGTTTTTAATAATTGAACGAATATTTCTGGACGCTGCAAGGCCCACCGAGGCAATAAATAAAATCAAGCTGAGACTGAAAAGCTCCCCGGCAATGAAGTTCTGTCCTGCTTCAAAATCCGGATTTAGTCCCAACAGAATTCTTGTAACTATGTAGCTGATCCCCAGACCCACAAAGAGTCCACCGGAGCTGCCGAGGCTGACGCCCTTTATTTGTATAACCCCGACAAATTTTCCGAGAAAAATACAGCCGAACATTAAGATAAAGGGATTGGTTAGTACTGCTTCCAGTTCCATAATTTCCTCCAGACATTTTCATTTTCTTAATTTCAGAACCGCTGAATTTAGTGCAGCAGGTTCCATAAATTCAATACAAGACCCACGCCAAAGGCAATGGATACTGCAATAACCAAAGCTTCCACCCCGCGAATAATTCCCGACATCAAGTCCCCTGCGACGGTATCCCGAAGGCCATTGGTAATTGCAACCCCCGGTACCATCACCATAATCCCTCCGATAATTACCAGATTCATCCGAATATCCGGATGAAGATTGGATGCAAAAATCGCTAAGGCTGCGGCAATCATACCCCCGGTCAAATGGGCGAAAAAATAGGAAAACTCCCGTTTAATAAGGACTCCAAGTACGAAGGTCATGATGATCGTACTGAGCAGGGCACTGATAAACTCCAGTAAATTCGCGCCCACCAGAAGGATGAAAAATCCACTGGCAATCCCGCCGAATAAGGCCTGAATACTGATTCGATAGGGGGGACTTTTTTCGTCAATTTTCCGCAGCTTTTCCATACCCTCTTCTACGGACATTTCTTTGACGACAAATCGACGGGAAAAATCATTGACTTCCGATACCTTTTCCAAATTAATCAGACGGTGCTGAATTCTTTTGTTAAAGGAGAGCATATGGTGTTGAGAAGAATGGCTTTGATCGGTGGATACAAAAATCCCGGTGGGAGTAACCAGAGCCTCTACAAAATCCAATCCTTCGGATTTACAAATCCGTATAATGGTATCTTCCACCCGATAGGTTTCACTGCCGTTTTTAACCATGATTTCTGCGGCATAAATCGCCAGTATCAATATCTCCTTTTGTCTAGTAGCCAGGGCGTGTTCCGCATTCATCGCATCCTTTACTTCCCTTTGAATGCTTTCCCGCAGCTCCTTTACCGCCTTCTCTTCCACAGTATCCCTCCTTTCCTGGGCTTACCGGTCATTTGTTTTCGTTTTTTTCACTGCTGAAGTCTTCCAGTTCCTCATCAAAAAATTGCTTTTTGTAATACTCCTCCAGCTTGGTCTTTTCGATTTCTTTTAGCTGTTCCTCAGGATCCAGGTCTCTGTAATTTCCGGATTTTTTCTTTTTCTGCTGAATTTTTACGGCACGTCTTTCCGCTAGGGCCATTCGTTTTTTTCGAAGATAGGCATTGACGGAAAGAACAATGGTCAACCCGCCGGAAATGGCAAGGGCAATAAGAATCGCCTCACTTCCCAGTTCTATAGCGGCGTTGTAGTTTTCTTCCAAAATCGCAATCATCGTATTATACAGCGCAACTCCCGGAACCAGGGGTACGATCCCCGGAATGATAAATACGGTAAAGGGCTGCTTTTCCGTTCTGGCAAACCGCTCTCCGATCATGGCTAGAATCATGGCGGCAAGGAAGGTGGCGACTACTACGGAGTTGAACTCCTGATTGATGATGTTAAAAACACTCCACCCCAAGGCTCCTGCAAAACCCGACCGCAGCAGGGTTTTTTTCGGCACCTGGAACAGTACGGCAAAGCCGATGGTAGCCACATATGCATATACAAACTTCAGTGCAACCTCCATATTATAATACCCCTCCCAGAAAGATCCATAGATTTAAAACAAACCCTACCCCAAAGGCAATGGCAACGGCTACGATTAATGCCTCTCCCCCCCGGGCCATTCCCGAAATCAAGTCTCCCGCAATGGAGTCCCGAACCCCGTTGGTGATCGCGACCCCGGGAACCATAACCATAATCTCCCCGATGATTACCCGGTTGATACTGATATCCGTACTTAGTTGTCCGAGCAGCAGGGCCAAGATTGCCGCTAAGGCTCCCCCGATCAGATAAATTGTAAAACTTGCAAACTCTTTTTCCAAAAGCACCGTAATGGTGTAGGTCACAAAAATCGTAGAAACAAAAGCGCTGGCAAACTCCAAAAAATTTGCCCCCAGCAACAGGATAAAAAAGCTGCTGGTGATGCCTCCGAAAAATGCCGCTTGATAATTCGTAAAGGGCGGCGGGCTCTTTTCAATCTCTTTTAAGCTTTTCATACCCTCTTCAATGGTCAGGGCCTCCTCAACGAACCGTCTCGAGAATTCATTGACCTTTGCTACTTTTTCCAGGTTGATTCGTCGATTTTTAATGCGTTTATTGAAAGAGTGCATCGGACCCTCCTGCTCATCCTCATCGGGATGATCCACAGAAATATAGATCCCCGTGGGGGTGACGATGGCCTCTGCATACTTAAACCCTCGGCTTCGGCACAGTCTTACGATGGTATCCTCCACACGGTAAGTCTCTCCCCCATTTTTGAGCATAATCTCTCCGGCGACCAGCGCCAAAACCAGCATTTTTTTCCGTGTAATTTCCTTCATTTTTTTCTCCTTTGCCTGGGAATCATCCCCTCGATTATATCAAAAATCCCTAAGCCTGAATATCAAAAAGGGCCGAAGGTTTATTTAATATTTCACGCGGAGGGTTGCTATTGGATTACCCCGCTAAATTTTTCAGCCAGTTTCCCTGGCGGTATCGAAGATAAAACATTCCTCCCTTTACTCCCTCGGCAACAAGCATACTATAAAGCACTCCCTGGATCCCCATTTGAAGGTGAATGCCCAGCCCCCAGGCCAGAGGAATCTGCAGTACCCAGAATCCGAAGATCGTAATCCAAAGATTTGCCCAGGTATCTCCCCCGCTTCTAAGGATAAAGGGGAATATCACATTGAGAATTTGCACATAGATAATCACCAGCACAATAGGCACTGCCCGAAGACCCATATTCAGGGTGGATTCCTCCAAATTAAAAAACCCGAAAATCTGATTGGAAAAGGTGAAAATAATTATATTCAGTCCCGTAGCCACAATAAAGGCGGTGAGGATGCCGGCATTCGCCTTTTCCTTTGCCAGCTGAAAAGCGCTTTTCCCAAGTTCTCTACCCACGATGCCCACATTGGCCGCAGCCATTGCGGATATTGCCGTCAGGGTGAGTGTCTGAAAAATCTTTAGGATCTCATAGACGGCTACCTCCTGTACGCCGATGGTAAAAATAATCCGGGTATATACCGTCATCGCCAGCTGCCAAGCCGCACCGTCTAAGGCCATGGGCACGCTCAGGGAGACCAGTACTTTAAACAGTAACGGATCAAATCCAAGTCGGAAGGATATCTCCAGCTTCTTTAAATACCCCTTGACCAATACCAGCAAAATACCAAACTCTATTCCTCTTGATATCAATGTGGCGTAAGCAACTCCCTCCACTCCCCACTCCAGAATAAAAATGAAGTACGCATTCAGCAAGGTATTGATTCCCATAGAAATAAAGGTTGCCACCATGGGATAGGTATTTTTTTTAACGGCCAGGAAAACCCCCGAGAAACTGGCGGATAAAAGCAAAAAAGTGGTGGACAGGGCAATTACTGCAAAATAAGACGCCGCTTCCTCCAGGGCTCCACCGGATATATTTAACCAGGTAAGAAAAGTTTCTCCCTGGAAACGAAAAAGCACCGTTACCAATAAACCAGTAATCAGGCCGGTACTTAACATTGTGGCAAAGAGTTTTTCAAATTTGTCGGTTTTGTTCCCGCCGAGGTATTGGGAAAGGAGTATGGAAAGTCCTGCAGAAACGGCCAGGAAAATGGTCAAAAAAAGGCCAAAGAGCTGATTGGACCCCCCCACTCCTGCAATAGCCTGTTCTCCCAACTGCCCCACAAATAATTTATCCACAGAGCCTAAAAGACCCCGAAGGGTATTTTGTATCATTAAGGGCAGGGCAATGATCAATAACCCCTTAACATGTTGTTTTCTCATCATAAGCTCCTTTAAACAGTTGTATTGACAGGTACAGAGCCGCCTCCGCCGCTTTTTTATATTTTCTTCATAATATAAAATACGTATCCATATTCCGAAGAATAATTTTTATAAAGGTCCACCTCTTCCAGTTCTTCTTCCAAAGCCTTCTCCCACTCAGCATCCCCCGGGTGTTCCGCTCTTAATTCCTGAATCCGCTTGACCATAGGGGTATAATAATATTTCCACCAGGATTCTTCCGGAAGAATAAAATGAGCAACGGGAACGTAGCCCCGGTGTTCAATAATTTTAATATTTTTCGATATGGTGCCGATTTCCGGGTAATGGGTCCCCCAGAAAGCCCGGGGCTTATTGGAAATTTCTTTTTGCAGCCAGGAAACCTCGGATACCACCAGATGCCCACCGGGTTTTAAATACTTTTTCCAGGTCTTTAATCCCTTTTCGAATCCCATAATATAAATGGCCCCTTCCGACCAGATAAGATCAAAGGATTCTTCCCTGTAATCCAAATCAAACATCGAATGTTTTCTGGTTTGGACCCGATGGCCTAACCCCCCCTGTTGAATCTTTTTCTCCAGGACTTCTATGAAGGGCTGATGGGTATCCAGCGCTTCAATTTCCGCCCCGGTGTTTCTCGCCAAGTCCATGGTCTGCATCCCCGGTCCACAGGCAATGTCCAGTATTTTCCCCTCCGCCGGTATTGCCGGAACAAAGCTTAAGGCCTTTAGGGTAGACTCCGGGTCTCCCGGTCCCTCTCTTGGTAAATTTTTATGAATTTCAAAAAATATATCCATAGGTTCCCTCCTTTTTTAAATCCCTTCATTTACTGTTTATGGTGCCGATCCTTTTGATATGATAAGGCTGATCGTCTTTATCCTACTGTCTTAACACCCTATGTAGCTCCGTCATAAGACGGAGTAAACATGCAGGAAGCTTAGCTTTTTAATGCTGCTACCACAGTTATTTCCACCAGCAGGTTTTCTCTGGCCATCCTTGCTTCCACACAGGCTCTTGCAGGTTCATACCCTTCTTCTACCCATTTATCCCATACTTCATTCATTTCTCCAAAATCCTGAATGTTTTTTAAGTAGATGGTAGTGGATAGAATATGTCTCTTATCCGAGCCGTACTTGTTCAGTAGTTTTTCAATTTTTTCAAGCACCACTTCCGTTTGTTCCTTTACATCGGTATTTTCTTCCCCGCAGGTCTGTCCGCAGAGATAAACCGTTTCATTATGCACCACCGCTCGACTCATCCGTCCCGTACCTTCATAACGCTTGATATTCATTTTGACGCCTCCCTGTTGGTTTTTTTCAAATCTGATCCTGATCTTTCCTTCCTGCTTCTTTAATTATACGGATTTTTTAGACTTATTGAAAGTCTATTTGATTAATCCCCTTCATTAATTCCTTTACCGGGGGAAAGTTTTTCCGAAAAGAATAACAAGATACTGCACTCTTGAAAATATTTGAAATATTTCTTAAAAAGTAGTTGACTTTTATTGTACCTAGGTATAATATATGTAGTGTGAAATAGGTAAAAAATCCGATCACAAAAATACGAAGAAATAGGAGGAGAATTTGATGATTAAATTACGGAGAATTACCACGGACTCATTAGGCATGAAATTTATCGGCAACGCTGATCTTGATCAACGAAATAATTCTATCATTCATCACGATCCCTCTGCATTTTTGGATTTAAAGTTTTAAAGGCATAACAGAAGTGTATTAGATATTTTCTTCTGTGGTTATCCCTTTATGATATATTAAACTTTAGGTCATGGCAGAGACGTTATGGCCTATTTCTATGGAATTTTAGGCTATAGCCGATCGTGGCTGTGGCCTTTTTCGTTCTCTACACTTAAAATTTGCGTCTTTTAAACCCTCCTTCTGTTCAAAATGGATTTTCCAGACAGAAGAAAAGCGGTTAAGGGACCGAAAACTTTAAGTTCGGGAAGAAATATATACTAAGACGATGTCTTATTATGGCCGCAGATTATTCTGTGGCCATTTTCTTTTGATAAAAAAAGTGTCCGCAACCTTTACCATTTTAATAAAAAAGCACCAGGAACTCAGATACGACAGCCTGAATTTCACTGTAGCAGAGTTCTGATAGGGAGGGAAAATTATGAAGCGAATAGTTACGTATATGAAAAAATATAAAATGTTATTTATCATCCCCACGATCTCGATGTTCTTTCTGATCGGGCTGGATATGATCAATCCGGTGATTACCGGGATTATTATTGATGATGTCATCGTCGACGGCGAATTTCATCGATTGACCGGACTGCTGCTGCTCCTGATCGCAATTACCCTTGGAAGGGCAGTCTTCGGTTATATTCGGGAATATCTCTTTGACTTTGCAGGCATCCAGGTAGGCCTCGACCTTCGAAAGGATTTATTCGACCACATCCAAAGCCTTCCCTTCGAGTATTTTGATAAAACCAACACCGGCGAGATTATGTCCCGGACCACAAGAGATGTGGATAATGTTTGGGAAGTGGTAGGATTTGTGGCAGGCTTTTTCCTGGAGCAGGTATTTTATGTAATCGCCGCAACCACCATGATGTTTTTTATCAACTGGCAGCTGGCGCTGATTTGTACGCTGGTTTTTCCGCTTCTTGGATATTTGGCCGTTAAAATGGACCGTAAAATGGGGACGGCCTATGAGGAAATCAGTGACCAGGATGCAAAGCTGAACACCAAAGCCCAGGAAAACATCGCCGGCATACGACTGGTTAAGTCGTTGAATCGGGAAAATCTGGAAAAGAAGAAATTTCGCCGGGAAAATAAAAAGCTGTATAAACTCAACGTTAAGCGAAACAACATCTTAGGAGATTTTCATCCGAAGATTGAATTTTTATCCTACTTCTCCACGATCTTAGTGATCTTACTGGGAGGGATTTTTGTAATCAACGATCAAATGACCATCGGCTCCCTGGTGGCCTTTAACAGCTTTGTAGGGATGCTGGTATGGCCCATGCGTTTTCTCGGCTGGCTGACCAACAGTCTGTCCCGATGCAATGCTTCCTTAAAGAAGATTTTCATGATCATGGATGAGGTGCCGAAGATTAAATCCCCTGAAAACCCCGTGTCTCCCGAAAAGCGCCAGGGAGCTGTAGCGTTCCAGAATGTAACTTTTCAGTACGGGGAGGATAAAATCCTTCGAAATATTCATTTGCAGATCAAACCCGGCAGCACCGTTGCAATTATGGGTGCCACCGGTTCCGGAAAAACTTCTCTTGCCAATTTGATCCCCCGATTTTACGATGCCACGGAAGGTCAAATACTGGTGGACGGAGTGGATGTACGGGATCAGGATCTTCAAGCCCTTCGAAAAAGCATTTCCGTCGTCATGCAGGATACCTTTCTCTTTTCCGATACCCTGCTGGAAAACATCAAGTTCGGGTCGGAAGAAGCCTCCGCCGAGGAGGTAAAGCAGGCCATGAAAGATGCCCGGGTGTATGACTTTATTCAAGAGATGCCCAACGGCCTGGATACCGTCATCGGTGAACGGGGCGTGGGCTTATCCGGAGGACAAAAGCAGCGGATATCCATTGCGCGGGCCCTGCTGAAAAAGAGCCCGATCCTGATCTTCGACGATGCCACCTCGGCCTTGGATATGGAAACCGAGTATCAGATACAAAAGGCATTAAACAAACGAAAAAATACAACGAAAATTATTGTGGCCCATCGGATCTCTGCGGTAAAGGATGCGGATGAGATCATTATCCTGCAAGAGGGCGACATTCTGGAAAAGGGCAACCATCACCAGCTGATCAATCAGAAAGGATATTATTTCAATCTTTATAAGAATCAGCTGGGAGATGTAACGTTACTGAATAAAGAGGTGATATAGATGTCAATTATTAATTTTTTCATTCTGAGACTGTTTCGATGTTTAAAGGAAAGACGCTTCCAATTTGAAGCCTGTTTGTTATTGCTGCCGCTTATTTTACTGTTGACATCGGTAAGATTGCTGGTTAAGGAATGAACCATTTTAAAAATACAGGAAAGCTTTTCCCGGCAGTATGGGGAATTCAAAGAAGCAATCATCAACAACCCTGGGAAATGAGGTGTACTTATGTCGGTTAATACCTTCAAAGAAGATGAAGCTGTCCAGCAGTCCCTTAGACTTTCGGTAATTAAGCGGCTGCTCGGCTACTTGAGAAACTATAAAAAAAGCGTATTCTTTGCGTTAATTCTGATGATTATTGCGGTCTCGGTAAATATCATCAATCCCTACTTTATTAAAATCGGTATTGATGAATTTATTGAAACGGGCAATACCCAAGGCTTACTGTTTTTAGGCGGCATTATGCTGGGGGTCAATATCATTTCAATGATCGCGTCTAAAAAACGGATTATGATCATGGGTCGTACCTCTAACAAGGTACTGATGGAAATCAGGGAAGCATTATTCAATCATATTCAAAATTTATCCTTTTCATTTTTCGACAGCCGCCCGGTTGGCAAGATCCTCGCTCGAATCACCACGGATGTGAATGCCCTGACCAACTTTTTTACCGACAGCGTAACCGTGGTAATTCCTGACTTGATCACGTTAATCGCAATTTCCGGGATTATGTTCTGGATGAGTGTTCAACTGGCCCTCGCCGCCTTTATCACCCTTCCGATTCTCATGGGAGGGCTGATATTAATCGAGAGCACCTTTCGGAAGAAATGGCAGATATTTCGTAAGAAAAACTCCAACTTAAATGCTTATATCCATGAGGATTACTCCGGTATCCGGGTGGTGCAGAGCTTCGCAAGGGAACGCCACACCAGCCGGACCTTCCACGGACTGGGGACGGAATTGAACCAATCCTTTATCGGCGCGATTAAGTTTGCCGACGGTTTCTGGTCCATGGTGGTTCTATCCTGGGGATTTGGTACCGCCATCGTGTTTTGGGTGGGGGTGCGGCTCATCGACAGCGGTACGATCACCATCGGTGTCTTAGTGGCCTTTATGGGCTATATTACCATGTTTTGGCGTCCGGTCATCAACCTTACCAACTTTTACAATGTGACGGTGAGCAATATGACCAGCGCGGAACGAATTTTCGAAATTCTGGATACCCCTCCGGATATTAAAAACCGCCGGGATGCCAAAGAACTCCCTCCGATTCAGGGCAAGGTAACCTTTGAAAACGTAAGTTTTTCCTACGACCGGGAGGAACGGGTGCTGGATAATATCAGCTTTACGGTTAAACAAGGCGAAACCATTGCGCTGGTCGGTCATACCGGTGCAGGAAAAACAACGATTATCAACCTGCTTAGCCGCTTTTATGACGTCACCGACGGGGTGGTTAAAATCGACGGCCATGACATCAACGGAGTCACGCTGGATTCCCTAAGAAGCCAAATGGCCATTATGATGCAGGATACCTTTCTTTTTTCCGGCACCGTCAAAGAAAATATCAAATATGGAAAGCCCGATGCCGCCGATGAGGAAATTATTCAAGCCGCCGTGGCGGTCAATGCCCATAACTTTATTATGGGGCTGGAGAAGGGATATGATACGGAAATTAATGAACGGGGCTCGAAGCTTTCCATCGGACAGCGGCAGCTCCTGGCCCTATCCCGGGCTGTGCTCAATGATCCGAAAATCCTGATTCTGGATGAGGCCACCTCCAGCATTGATACAGAAACCGAAATGCTGGTGCAGGAAGGAATTCATGCCCTTTTGAAAGACCGCACCTCCTTTGTGATTGCCCATCGCCTCTCTACGATCAGGAATGCCGACCGCATCATGGTCATTCACGACGGCAAAATCCTGGAAACCGGCAGTCATCAGGAGTTATTGGAGAACCAGTCCATGTACTATAAGCTCTTTACGGCCCAGTACCAGTTTTTAAAAGCCTGATGATACGACAGAAAACGAAAACAGGGGACGGAGTATTTGTCTATAAGACAATTATTCCGTCCCCCGGTCTTTCGATGCCCCGCTTCTTTTTTCCATCCCTCAGCCCTGGGTTTAAAAATATTTTTCTTTTAATTCCACTAAGTGATGAAAAATATGATGCAGATCCTCTCCTAAGTCCAGTAGTTCATAGCGGCTCCGATTAGCTTCTTCCCTTTTATTCAGCGCCCCTTTTTCCACCAGCAGCCCAAGCTTTCGGTTAAGTTCCGTGGCACTGATAAAGTCAATGGACTCATGAATTTCACCATAACTGTGATTCCCCGCTTTGATCGAATCCAATATCTCCGGTATCCACCGGGAACGGATCATGCCATGGACCTCTTCAAAACTCTCATCTACTTTAATCATTTTTCCTACCCCATTTCTATATAAATCCAACAAACAATTTTGTGTCTGGAAAGATTTTTTGATTATTGTTATCATTATAATATAGAAAACCATAAAAAACAAAAAATGGAGGTAATGTAATAATGAAAAAAGTGAATGTCTATTTATCGAATCTGGCGGTATGGAACGTGAAACTCCACAATTTACATTGGAATGTGGTAGGAGTACAGTTTGTATCCCTTCATAACTTTACGGAAGGACTTTACGATGATGTCTTCCAAAAATATGACGATGTTGCGGAATATATTAAAATGAATGGCGAGGAACCCTTAGCCAAGCTTTCGGATTATCTGGATAATACCACAATGAAGGAGCTTAGTGAAACTTCCTATAAAACCCAGGAAGTACTGGATCACTTAAAGGAAGATTTAGACCTGATGAAGGCCCTAGCGGTGGAAATTCGAAATGAAGCCGATGAAAAAGGGGATTTTGTAGCGGTAGCCATGTTCGAAGAGCATGTGGAGTTTTACAATAAGCAGCTTTGGTTTATCGGAAGCATGCAAAAGTAGTCCTTTAAGTAATTCACCCCCGTATCTAGCCGATACGGGGGTTTTCTTGTACTCATAAAAGGCAGCGATCTTTAATTTTCTCGATAGACCGGTTATTCATTTTCTTCTGCAATTCCTGCCACCCGGTCCTTTAGGGGCGCCAGGATTTCATCCTGCTCCTTCGGGGTTTTTCCCTTTACAAGGATCTTCAAGGCCATCTCCCCGCCGTAATCCATGCCCTGACAGCCGGCCAGAAGAACCACATCCCCGGGTTCCGCTTTTTTCATTATCGTCGCTACCGCTTCCGGTAATTCTTTGATAATCCTTGTGGGAATCCCGGATGCTTTTGTGACCTGTTGAAATACTTCCCGCTCTTCAGCCGTGACCCGGTCCTTTTCCATTACATGGGATACGCTCTCTGTTGCCAGCAGCTCTGTAACCCCAAGCTTCGGCAGCCATTCTACTAAAGCCTCTGTATTTTCCCGATTTACTGCGACCCCGCGTTTCCCCCGGATCGCATAAAGCACATGCAGGTTGTTGTACTCCATCTCTTTTAACGTGCCAAGGGTCATGTGGATGTTGCCCGCATTGGCGAAGTGATCATCCACAATCTTAAAGTCCTTTTCATAGAGAAATTCAAAACGACGTTCCACACCCCGAAAGGCCTTTAGGGATTTTTTCACCCCGGACTTGTCCACCCCCGACAGTAAACCGATAATTGCGGCAACCACACTGTTGTATACCGAGTGAAAGCCCGGAACCGAAAGATTGATGTCGATTTCCCCCTTGGGTATTCGAACCCCTTTATGGTGAAGATCCTTATTGATCACCAGGGTAAATACCCCTCTGCCGGTGGAAAGATCCAGGTTTTTTACAGAAAAATCCCCGCTCGAGTCCTCGATCCCAAAGGTAAATACCTTGGATTTCGTCTTGGAGATCAGTCCCTTAGAATAAGCATCGTCCAAATTCAGCACCGCGGCACTGTCACTTTTCGCTCGGGTAATCAGCCGGGACTTTACTTCAAAATACCGTTCAAAACTTCCATGGGAGTCAATATGTTCCCGGGAAATATTATTGAGGGTTACAATATCAAAATCCACCCCGTCCACCCGGTGCAGTTCCTGGGCGGAGGAGGATACCTCCATGGTTACATGGGAAACCCCTTCCTCTACCATTCCGTTAAAATGCTTTTGAAGGTCCAGGGACTCCGGTGTGGTAAGAAGGGACGGAATTTTTTTGTTGCGGTACTGTACCATTACCGTTCCGATAATACCGGCTTCCATATTCTGATCTTTGAGGATTTTATGGGCCATAAAAGAAGTGGTGGTTTTTCCATTGGTTGCGGTGATCCCTATTACCTGCAGCTTTTTGGACGGGTGATGATAAAAATTCGCAGCACTCTTTGCCAAAGCGATACGGCTGTTTTTCACTTTTATCTGGGGGATATCAATCCCCGGCTGGATGTCTTCCACTACGGCGGCTGCCGCCCCTTTCCTTACTGCCTCGGGTAAATACTTGTGCCCGTCGGTTTCATACCCTTTTATGCAAAAAAACAGATGGTTTGTTTCCACCCGCTTTGAATGGTAACTCAGTCCTGTAATTTCAATATCCTTCCAATCTTTTATAAATTCAGCGGATCCCTCACTATTTTCCGGGATCGCCACGGCCTCTAGGATTTCGTTTATTTTCATAGGTTCCCTTCCTTTCATCGACAATAATTCCTTTTACCAAAGGACTATTCTTCCGTTCCTGTTCCCTGCTCAGCGGTTTTATCCGTCTCCCTTTTATACAATCGCCTTTCCACTTCTTTTACCCACTGAACCACGTTCTTCAATCCTTCCTTATCAAGATTTTCCACGTTTTCTGTAACCTTGGATACTTTTTTGATAATCGTTTTTTCAAAGAAATTCATTTTAGAAAAATCATAACTGTATCCGATGTACTCCCGGATTTCCGCCTGATCATAAATGGTTTTTCCCACATAAACCCGGTAATTCCGTTCCACCTCCAAATCGTTTCCTGCTGCGATGAAAAGACCATAGGGCTTGGCTACCAGATCATGATGGTTCTGATCAAAAAAACTTCTTACTTCTCTTTGTATATTCCCCCCATATACGGAAGCTCCTATCAGTATTGCATCATAGGCGCAAACATCCAGGTCCTTGTTTTCTTTGAGATCCACAAGCGCCACTTCTCCCGGCAGACTTTTAGCAATCTCCTCTGCGGCTTTACGGGTAGTTCCGTATTTGGTGCCATATGCGATTAACGTTTTCATAAAAACTCCTCCTGCTGTTAAGATTAGTAACTTCCCTTCAAGAATTACTTTGGTGTTGTGTTAATTATACCAAAAAAACTTCGTTGAAAACATATTTTCATCATTATAGAACATGTTATAATACATTCAGGACAGAAAAATATCAACAGGCTACTACAAATTATTTAGGAGGGATTGTATGATTCATACGGATCAAATTTGTAAAGATGTATATTTTGTAGGTGTAAACGACCGGGAGACCAGACTGTTTGAAAATCTGTGGCCGTTGGATCGAGGAGTTTCCTATAACTCTTATCTTATTGTCGATGAAAAGATCGCCCTGTTCGATACCGTAAAGAACACGAAAATGGATGCCTTCATAAAAAAAATCGAAGGAATCCTGGGGGAGCGGGAAGTGGACTATTTAATCATCAACCATATGGAACCGGACCACTCCGGCGCCATAAAAGATATCCGGCAGCGCTACCCCGATGTAAAAATCGTCGGCAACAGCAAGACCTTTGATTTTATTAAGAACTTTTACGGGGATCTAAGCCCTTACCATGAAGTAAAGGATGGAGATACTCTGTCCCTTGGCAAACATCAACTGAAGTTTTTTATGACCCCCATGGTCCATTGGCCGGAAACGATGATGACCTATGAAATGCACCAGGGCATTCTCTTCTCGGGTGATGCCTTCGGAGGCTTCGGTTCCCTGGATGGAGGAATTTTTGACGATGAAGTGAATCTGGAGTTTTACATGGACGAAATTCGCCGTTATTATTCCAATATTGTTGGAAAGTTCGGACCGATGGTGCAGCGGGCCATTAAAAAACTCAAGGACGCGGAAATACCCCTTCATGTGATCGCCGCAACCCATGGCCCGGTTTGGCGGAAGGATCCGGGATGTATCCTGAACCACTACGACCGATGGTCCAGAGCGGAAACCGAAGAGGGCGTCGTGATTGTTTACGGATCCATGTACGGGAATACGCAAAAAATGGCGGATCTGATGGCCCGCCGTCTTTCCGAGCGGGGGATTAAAAATATTCGGATCTACGACGCCTCGAAAACCCATGTATCCTATATTATCAGTGATATTTGGCGATTCAAAGGGGTGCTTTTGGGAAGCTGCGCCTATAATACCGGACTGTTTCCTGCGATGCAGACCGTCGTTCACAAAATTGAAAACTCCCAGTTGAAGAATCGTTATTTAGGCATTTTCGGTACCGCCTCCTGGAGCGGCGGCGGGGTTTCCTCCCTTATGAAGTTCGCAGAAAATATCAAGTGGCCCTTGGTGGATGCCTCGGTGGAAGCCAAATCCTCTCCTAAAAATGAAGACCTGGAAAAGTGCGCAGGCATTGCGGATTCTTTGGCCGATAAACTAATCAATGAGCGGGGCGGAGAAACCTCACCCTGTAATATTCTCTAGTCCTTAGAATCATCATTATTTTTCCATATCCCCTTTACATTTTTGGCCCCAGGGGATATTATGAAGATGTACACGTGGGCAGAGTAGTCGTTATGCGTTAAGTGTTAGAAGATGGGGAGTTGCTTCTAAACGAAGATTGATATCGCGTTATAACGTCGCTTCCGCTGCTCCACCATTGGAGATTTCACCAAATTTCTCTTAATGTTGGAGCTTCCGTGCCTAACTTAAGAGAAAGGAGGTGGCCGTTATGGTTCACAACCAGAAAACACAAAAATCCAACGTTTCAAAAAGATCAGGAACAAGGCTTCCGATTAAAACCTTAGTGACCTCTGCACTGCTGGTTTCCATGTCCGTGGTCATAGGTCAGTTATCGATGATCTTTGCAAATCACACCATGCGAATCGGTATCGCACGAATCCCGATTGTTATTGCCAGTATGATTTTTGGTCCCTTTGCCGGAGCATTAGCCGGTTTTATCCAAGACATCATTGGGGTAATGTTAATCGGAGGAGGCTTTCATCCCGGTTTTACCCTGAGTTCCATTTTAGTGGGGATCATTCCCGGAATGGTCGTATGGTTCACCCGAAGCAAGCTCGGTAAGAAAAAAACCTTTACCTTGTTCAATGCAGCCGTATCTACTGCATTGGTATTCCTACTGGTAAACCTTACCCTGGATACCTACTGGGCATCCACTATTCTAGGGGATGCGTATTTGGTACTTCTTCCTTTACGAGCAGCGATCTATGGGCTTATCGCCGTAATCACCACAATGGTAATTTTAACATTAGCCGGTGTTCTTGAAGCTTTTAAGGAAAAAACGCTAAAACTTTAATTCCACTTATCAATCGAAACCAAACCCGGGAAAGTCCTCTAGCAAAGAGGGCTTTCCTCATTTCATAGTAAAGGAGGCAGCCATGAAACCGCAATCCATTCCCCCGCTGATCTCCCGGGCGCAGCAATACGGAAGCATCCTGGGACTCGACACCATTAAAGCATTGCTGCTGGAAATGGGCAACCCTGAAAAAAAACTGAAAATCATTCATATTGCCGGTACCAACGGGAAGGGTTCCATTGCATCTTTCTGTCAGGGCATACTGGTGGAAAACAACTACAATACCGGTCTTTTCACTTCCCCCTATTTTCGGGATCCCCGGGAAATGATTCGATACAATCGAGGGCTGATTTCTCAAAAAGATTTTGAAAAAACCTTGGAAATCGTTGAAAAGGCCGTAAACAACATGCTTCAAAAAGGCAAGCCTCACCCCACGGAATTTGAAATTTATGTGGCTGCAGCTTTTTATTACTTTACCCAGGTGCCGACAGACTTTTTAATTCTTGAGGTGGGCCTGGGCGGCAGAGAGGATGCCACTAATGCAATTGAAAAACCGGTGCTGTCGATAATCACTCAGATCGGACTGGATCACATCGGATTTCTTGGTAATAGCCTAAAGGAAATCGCCTATCATAAGGGAGGCATTATTAAGGAGAAGACCCCGGTCATTGTCTTTCCCCAGGAACTTGAAGCCTTTGAGGTCCTACAAAACATTGCAGCGGAGTTAAATAGCCCCCTATATTCCTTTGAGCCTAATCAGCTGGTGCTGCACCGCAGTTCATTACAGCAGCAAAGCTTTTCCGTGGATTTTACAGATTCCTCTGTTTCCCCCCCCCTGAATCAGTCAAGTCCTAACTTTTTAAAGGAGGCTGCTTATCCCGAAGTTACCATTCAACTGCCGGGTAGACATCAGGCCTTCAATGCGGCTACGGCTTTACTGGCCATGGGGGTCCTTGAAACCCTTGACAGCCTTGAATTTACTGTTGAAAAAACCCTTCAGGGTCTTTATACCACCAAATGGCCCGGAAGACTGGAAATTATAGGAAAGAGCCCCTTAACGATCATTGACGGTGCTCATAACGTTGCTGCTGCCAAATCCTTAAAGGAGACGATTCAAACCCTCTGCAGCCGCTTTTCCATCACCCTGCTTCTTGGCATGCTGGAAGATAAGGATGTGGAGGGCTTTCTTGCAGAGATTATTCCCCTTTCCGATAGGGTAATCCTTACCAGGCCCAACAGTCCCCGTGCTCTGAATCCCCTGAAACTCAAAGAAAAACTGGCGGGCTATCCGGTTCAAATTTTTGTTGAGCCTTCGATTTCCAGCGCAAGCTTAAAAGCCTTAGCCGTGACCGGGACATCGGATATGATCTTAGCTGTAGGATCCTTGTATATGATCGGTGAAGCCCGGGAAACTTTTATTCAGCATTTTAAAACCCTCGGATAATCCATCGGACCGGCGGAGATTTTTATTTCATCCGATAGTGTTCCTAATCCCTTTACTTTTTATATTCCTCCCTGTATGATGAGTTTACGGGCAGAGTAGGGACTATCTTGTCGATCAATTTCAAAGCATGTCCTATGCGTTAAAAACCCCCGAAGATCCGGAATCCGGAACTTCGGGGGTTTTCATGGCTGTAGGGGACTTTTATTCCTTTTTCATCAATTTTTCATATATTCTTTTAGCTTCCCTATAAGTATGATTATCCACGGATTTTTCCCCATACCGGACCTGGAGATAGATATTTCGAAAGGTGGAAAGCTCCTCCCCGGCAAAATGCCTTTTCCCCTTCCGCTGAAAATCCCAAGTGGTATCCGAGGGCAATATCACCACACCTTTTTCCCCCAGGACCTCTAAAAACTCCCGGTAAAAACCTCTTATCCGCTCTTCTTTGGACTTAGGCTTTAACCGGTTTTTCACAGCCTTCCATAGGGCTCGGTTTTTTAACGGCAGGATCACTTCCTTTTTTTCTGTATAGGACTCCGTGACTCCCCGGGTGGTAGCTTTTCGCGTATATATTTTGTAGAGAATAAAAAATACCAGTACCAGCATGATCAGTCCCAGCAAGTTGCGAAACAATGGCGTATCGGTAATGGGGGTCCCCTGAAAACTGTCATGGATTCTTTCCATGTCTCCCCCAACGTCTCCTGAACCCTCTTCTGTAAGGAATTCCGGCTCCCCTGCCCACTCCATGATCGCGGCAATCACATAATTTATAAAAGTGCCCAGATAATAAAGCGGCCAATATAATACCCACATTACAAAATCAATCAGCCCATTATACCCGGTCCAAAGAAGACTTCTAAGCTGCTGAAACAGTCTCATGAATACTCCGGTACTTAAAATGACACTAAGTACCACAATCATTCCAACGGCCCGAAGATTAATTTTTCTAAGCTGCTGAACGTCGCCGTTATGCTCTAAATACCGAAGGCTTCGAAGCATCAATACCCCCGAGAGAAGATAAATCAGCAGGTACCCCGCTGCCACCTGATTAAAAAGACTAAGGCCCCCCATGATCAGAGAGAGGAACAACAGCACGGAAGCGATGGCGATTCCGATGCCGAATTCAAATTCCACACGGTCATAATGGGGCTCTTCCATATTTTTATAGAAAAGTACAAGCATAAAAATGCCTATAAAGGCTAAGTATCCCAGCTGATACCCGGGGATTTCCCATAACCTTGGTAGGAAAACCCATAGAATCAGCAGCCCTCCAAAAAATTTGGTCTTCGTTTTTAACAGCAGGGCCAGGCCGCTCATCAGTACCGACCAGAGAAAAAGATTTCCATAATGGTTTCCTTCAAAAAATAATCGAAGGATAACATTCCCTACCATAAATACTAATGAGAGCACATTGATAATGTGTAGCAGCGTTATGGTTTTAATTTTTTCCATTGAAATACTCCTTACTCTTCCATTGAAACTCGGTAGGTTTCAATGATCGGTGATAGTTCGTCCAAATGGTCCGGACTTTGGGTAATTAAAATGATTTTCCCGGAAGACTTTTGAAGGGTTTCCAGGGCCGGCAGATCTTCTTT
>SKOH01000180.1 GCA_007120165.1 Clostridiales bacterium | reverse complement strand
GGACCTTGATCCCCACATAACGGTTTAACAGCTGGCACTTGCCTTTATATACAATGGCCATACCGCCGCCGCCGATTTTTTCGATCACTTCGTAGCGATTACCTAAAACTTTTCCAATCATAGGATGCTAACCTCCTTTCTAAGCCCCTTTAAGAACCAGGACCGTAATATTATCTTTTCCTCCCCGGGCATTGGCCTCATTAACCAGTGCTGCACAGGCGGATTCTATACTTTCGCTACCTTCAATAATCCTTTTCATCAGTTCTTCCTCCACCGCATTGGAAAGTCCGTCGGTGCATAAAAGCAGATGATGGCCCGCCTCAAAGGCAAAATCCACGGAGAATATATCCGGCTGCACCTCGGTGTCCGTACCCAGGGCCCGGGTGATTACGTTTCTTTTGGGATGGGCTTTCGCCTGTTCCTCGGTGATGTCTCCATTAATCACCAGTTCCTGTACCAGGGAATGATCCTCGGTAACCTGAACAATTCCTGCGTCTTCAATGATATAGGCTCTGGAATCCCCGATGTGGGCAAAATAAATTTTTTGTTCTTTTTTTACCGGCACCGCCACGGTTAAGGTAGTGCCCATGCCATTGCAGTCATTTTCCCTCTGGGATTTTTCAAATATTATTTCGTTGGCGCTGATAACGCTTTGATAGAGAATATTCTCAACTTCTTTACCGCTGATATCGGGGCTTAAATTTTTCTGCAAATGGTCCGACACGTACTTGACCGCTTCTTTGCTGGCTACAGCGCCGCCTTTATGGCCTCCCATACCGTCGGCCACCATATAAAAGGGGTGTCCCGTTTCCTCCATGCCGAAAAAATCCTCATTGGCACTGCGGACCTTTCCAATGCTGCTTATGGCCTTTCCTTTCATTCCATAACCTCCCATTGATGATTAATCATTAATTTCTGTTTCTCAGCTGCCCGCAGGCCGCATCAATATCCTGTCCCAGTTCCCGCCGAACGGTGACGGGAATCCGGTTTTCCTTTAACACCGCTTCGAAGGCCTGTACGGTTTTATCGAAGGGTTTTTCAAAGTTCCCCTGATCAATCGGGTTTACCGGGATAATATTTACATGACAGAGCATGCCTTTTAAAATTTTTGCCAGTTTTTTCGCGTGCTCCCGCTGATCGTTGAAATCCTTTACCAGGGCATACTCAAAGGTGATTCTGCGATTGGTTTTCTTGATGTAGTCCCTGCACGCCTTAAGGAGTTCCTCAATGGAATATTTCCTTGCGATGGGCATGATCTGCTGACGCAGGGTATCATCCGGCGCATGTAGGGAGATGGCTAGGTTAATCGGTAAGTTCAGCTCTTTCAGCTGGTAAATCTCCGGAACCAAGCCGCAGGTGGATAGGGTAAGGTTTCGATTACTGATATTGAGACCCTTGGGATTATGAATATTCCATAAAAACTTTTTCACTTCCTGAAAATTATCCAGGGGCTCTCCAATACCCATCAGTACCACATTGGAAATCCGTACCCCTTTAACTCTTTGAACCTGATGGACCTGGTCAATGATTTCTCCTGCTGTTAAATTCCGCTGCAGCCCTCCTTTGGTGGAGGCGCAGAAACCGCATCCCATGGCACAACCGGCCTGGGTGGAAATACAAAGGGTGTATCCGTGCTTATATTTCATTAATACGGATTCAATTTTATGCTGATCCTCCAATTGAAACAGAAATTTAACCGTCTCATCCAGCTTCGAATGCTGGGTTTTATCAATCGTTAAATCCGTTACTTTTCCGTTTTTCATTAAAAATTCCCGTAAATCCTTGGACAGATTGGACATCTCTTCAATATTTTTGTTTCCCTTTTGGACCCATTCAAAGATCTGGGTACCTCTAAAACTTTGCTGACCGCTTTCTTTCATCCAGTCTTTGAGCTCTTCTTCCGTTAAACTGAGTAAATCTAATTTCGCTTCGGACAATGAAAGTCCTCCCTTCTATATCTGATAACATTTTACTATAAAACCGAACCTTTATCTATTTCTTTTGAAACATCCGTATATAAAAACCGTCGGTTTGATGCTTGTGGGGAAAGCTTGCCACCTCTCCCGCCGGGGTAAACAAATCCCCCATATCCTCAAAACCCCCACCGCTTTTTTCCTTTAGATCCACGGAAATAAAGTCCCCATGGGTTTTTAGGAATTTCTCTGTCAACTGGTGGTTTTCCAGGGGATGAATCGTACAGGTGCTGTACATTAAGAACCCTCCGGGCTTTACATATCTGGAGGCGTTTTCTAAAACGCTGGACTGAAGATTTTGAAGCGCCTGTAGACTTTCCTTTTTCAGACGGTACTTAATTTCCGGTTTTCGACGAATCACGCCGATACCGCTGCAAGGGGCGTCCACCAGTACTTTATCGGCTTTTTCGAGCAAATTCTCATCCAGCTTTTCTCCACTGAATTCCTGAACTTCGATGATTGTAATTCCCAGTCGCCGGCTATGCTCTTCAATTAATCGGAGCTTATGGGGAAAAATATCCCGGGCGATAATCCTTCCCTGATTTTCCATCAACTGTGCCATATGGGTGGTCTTCCCCCCCGGCGCACTGCATAGGTCCATTATCTGTTCCCCGGGCTTCGGATCCAGAAATTTTGCCGCCAGCATGGAGCTGAGATCCTGAATGTGGACCCATCCCTCTTTGAGAGGGTAAAAATCCGAAATATTTTTCAGTCCCTTAACTTTGACTGCCTCCCCCAGAAGTTCTGTTTCTTCCACTTCCAGGTCCTCTTTTTTAAGGTATTCCAGGACTTTTTCCTTATCCGTTTTCAATGTGTTTACCCGAAAGTACAGCGGCGGATTCTTAGAAGAGGCTTTCATAAAGTCTTCGGTAAAGTCTTTGGAATAGTAAGTCAGCAGTTCCTCCACCAGCCACGTTGGATAGGAGTAGGCTACCGACAGGTACTCGGTGAAATCCTTCTCTTTTTTCGGCCAGGGAATCTCGCCCTTTCGGCGAATCATATTCCGCAGCACCCCGTTAATAAATCCCTTGGATCGTTTGGCATAAACCCCGGCAAGTTTCCCGGCTTCATTGGCAATGGCAAAATCCGGTATGCGGTCTAAGAATAGAATCTGATAAGCCCCGATTTGAAGAATCAGCCGGGTGGCCTCATCCATCTTTTTCGTTTTGACCTTGGAGAAGTGATCAATCCCGAAGTTTATCGTCAAGAGTTTTTCAATGGTGCCATATACCAGCTCCGTAAGGAGGCTTAAGTCCTTATCGTTATAGCCCCCCTTTTGTATTTCTTCGTTGAGTGCAATATTGGAATAGGTCTCGTCGTACAGTACTTTTCCCAAGACCCGGTAGGCTCCTTTTCGTGGATTCATAAATTTCCTCCATTTCAATTAAAGATTTCCTAATGATTTAATAAAGATTTCCTAATGATTTAATAAAGATTTCCTAATGATTTAATAAAGATTTCCTAATGATTTAATAAAGATTTAATTAAAGAAAAAAGGCGACTTCAGCGCCTTTTGTTTTATCGTCTATTTCTCAACATAATCAGTCGAGCAAGTTGTAATACTGCAGCTGCCATGGCGGCTACGTAGGTTAGGGCTGCCGCATTTAATACTTTTTTCGAATGGGGCATTTCCGAGGCTTCCAGATAACCGTTTCCTTCCAGTAAAGCCACGGCCCGGGTGCTTGCATTGAATTCCACCGGCAGGGTGACGATCTGAAAAACCACTGCAGCGGCGAATAGTAAAATCCCGAGGTCCAGCATGTCCACTCCCATGATTTCCCCTCGGAATAAAAATCCTCCCAGGATGAAAATCCAGGCGGTTTTCGATCCAAAATTGGCAATGGGAAGCACAAAATTGTTTCGAATGGTTAGGGGTACGTAGCCGTCTGCATGCTGCAGGGCATGGCCAACCTCATGGGCGGCAACGGATACGGAGGCAACGGAACTTCGCTGATACACATCCGGCGACAAACGAACCACCTTGCTTCTGGGATCGTAGTGGTCACTGAGACTTCCCCGGCTCATCTCCACATTCACATCATGCATTCCGTTTCGGTCAAGAATTCCTCTTGCAACCTGAAATCCGGTAAATCCCTTTAGTGTCCGTACCTGTAAATATTTATTAAAAGTCGACTTTACTTTGCTTTGGGCATACAGCGTAAAAAGAATCGCCGGAATCATCAGCATCAAAGACTCAGTACTCATCATTAATGGCATTGGCATTTAAATCACTCCTTTAAGAAATGGCGGATTCCTTTTTCCACCTCTAAAATATCCATTTCCGTATTGATACAGGGGCCCTCGGGCCTTCGGTTGACAATGGCTAAAACCGGAAGATCCTTCACATCCTGCAGTCCTGAAATCAAGTCCCGTTCACAGGCTACCGCAATAATCGCCTTCGGTTTCAACTCCATAATCTTTCGTCTCGCCAGGGTCCCGCCGGTGGCAATCGCCAGCTGGATTCCGTACTTCTCCTTAAGTCCTACCAGATCGTTCACATTACACTGTCCACAACGGCTGCATAGATCCGGGTTTTGGGTAACCCGAAGTCCGCAGGTGGACTTTTGCAGGCAGTGGGGGGTAAGAATCATAATCTCTTCCCCGCGGAAATGGTATTCATTGCTGAGAATAATATGGTTATTCAGTTGAGCATAGGCATTCCGTATGGTTTTTTTATCATAGCCCAGGGGTTTGCCGATACCCACAAGGACCGGGTAAAGCATCCGTATCGAAATTTTAACGGCATTCTTCAACAGTTTCGGTATTACCCTTTTAGCTCTAAGCATTATTATAGCATAAATCAGTAAAAAAGTTAACGCAAAAAAGGCTATGGCGCCTATCAGCAAGCCATAGTTAATTATCCCCAGCAGCACGGTGGCCGCACCCCGGGAAAGGCCCCAACCTGCTATAACGATCAGCAGGCCTATTAGAACCATTACAGAAAGCAGTGTTAACAGTCTTTTTATACTATTCATTTTCCACACCTAATTTCGTATCGAGCTCCAGCCTATTTCCCGCTAAAAATTCCGATACCCTCATTCGCTTTTTCCCGCTGAACTGGACCTCGGTAATTTGAATCCGGTCTTTCCCTGCGGCAACGACAATCCCCTCTTTGGAAACCTCAACAATGGTTCCGGGCTCCCGGTCGGACTTCCTTTTAATCCACCGGCCGGAATGAACCTTAAGCGCCTTCCCCTGATAGCTTGTCTCGGCACCGGGGAAGGGATGAAGTCCCCGAATAAGGCGGTCAATATCCGCCGCCGGGAGGCTCCAGTCAATTCTTGCCAGTTTCTTTGAAATCTTCGGAGCGTAACTGTCCTCCCCGATGGGCTGGGGCGTTTTGGTGATGGTTCCTTTTTCCAGTCCCTCCAGGGTTTCAAGCAGCAGTTTTTCTCCAAGGGATGCCAGCCGGTCATGAAGGTCTCCGGTGGTATCCCGGGCTCCGATCGGCAGGCTTTTTTTAAGGAGCATGTCCCCGGTATCCAAACCCTCATCCATCTGCATCGTTGTAATACCGGTTACTTCTTCCCCGTTGATAACTGCCCAGTGAATCGGGGCCGCCCCCCGGTACTTTGGCAGAAGGGAGGCATGAACATTTACCGCACCGAACTTCGGCAGCCCCAGCAGTTCCTTTGACAGGATCTGGCCGTAGGCCACCACCACAAAAACATCGGCATTGATATTTTTTAGAATCCGATGGTTCTCCGGGGTGTTCAGTTTTTCCGGCTGATATACCGGGATATTTTCCTCCTGGGCCGCGATTTTCACAGGGGTTCCCTGCATTTTTTTCCCCCGGCCCTTTCGACGATCGGGCTGGGTAAAGACGGCGGCCACTTGATGATTTTCATCGTTAATTAACCCTTTAAGACAGGGGACCGCAAAATCCGGGGTCCCCATAAAAATCACTCTCATATTTTCACCTTCTTTTTTGTTGGTCAGTTGCTGGCTGGTTTATCCCTACGGGATTTAACTACTCCACGATCCGGTCAGTAAAAAGCACGCCGTTTAAATGATCAATCTCATGGCAGATTGCCCGGGCAAACAGATTTTTCGCTTCAATAACGATTTCCTGTCCCTGGGGATTCAGCCCTTTTACGGTGACGGCTTCGGGTCGGGGAACCACTCCGTTTACCCCGGGCAGACTGAGACAGCCTTCCTCATCCAGGGCTTCTCCGCAGCTTTTTACGATCTCAGGATTAATCATCTCTAATAATCCTTCCCCTACATCCACCAGAATGATTCTTTTCAAAACCCCTACCTGGGTTGCGGCAAGCCCCACTCCATCGGCATCGTACATGGTCTCCCGCATATCTTCCAACAGGGTTTTGACCCGTTCATCTATTTTTTCCACTTTCTTTGCTTTTTTACGAAGTATCGGATCTTCGTCCTTTCGAATGTTTCTTATTGCCACGTTCATCTCCTCCTGTGTTCATATACTGATTAACTTATACCTTTGTTCCTTCCTTATGTTCCTTCCTTAGATAATACTATAGGGATTAAAATCAATGCTGAGATTTACATCCTCGGGAACAAATTGTTTTCTTTTATTAATACAAACATATTTGAGAACTTTTTTCAATAGCTGTTTGTCAATTTCGATGTTTTTCAGTAAAATTCTGTATCGATAATTTTTATTGATTTTGGAAATCACCGAAGGGTTCGGACCTAAAATACACTCTTCCAGACAGTCCTTGTACCC
The DNA here is from genome assembly GCA_007120165.1 of Clostridiales bacterium. Lineage (GTDB taxonomy): Bacteria > Bacillota > Clostridia > Peptostreptococcales > T1SED10-28 > Isachenkonia. Next base: position 19,821 of record SKOH01000180.1, on the reverse strand, counting down.
TTCATTTCGGAGGATATAGCGAATGCCGTTGGAAACCTTCAGGGCCGTATTATAGACCTTTTCTTCATCCTCCCCCATGAGGTTTACCAGATAAAGGGCGTTAAAAGGGGGATACTCGAAGGCTTCCCGAAGGCCGATTTCTCTTTTGTAAAAACCTACATAATCCTGCTTAATGGCTTCTTCTATACTGTAGTGATCCGGCTTATAGGTTTGAAGCACCACGGAACCCACTTCCTCTCCTCTGCCCGCCCGGCCCGCCACCTGGGTAAGCAGCTGGAAGGTTCTCTCTGATGCCCGAAAGTCGGGTAGATTTAAGATCGAATCCGCTGCAATAATTCCCACAAGGGTTACTCCGGGAAAATCCAGGCCCTTGGAAATCATCTGGGTGCCGATCAGTATGTCCGCCTGATAATTCTTAAAGGCGGAGAGCACCTTTTCATGGGCTCCTTTTTCCGTGGTGGTATCCACATCCATTCGAAGAATTCGGGCGGAGGGAAATAAATTTTCAATATTTTTCTCCAGCTTCTGGGTCCCGTACCCGAAATGCTTAATGGTGGTACTGCCGCAGTCGGGACATTCGGTAATGGGCTTTTCCTTCTTTCCGCAGTAATGACAAATCAGCTCGTCGGAGGGGAGGTGATAGGTCATGGTAATATCACAGTCCCGGCATTTTTCCACATACCCGCATTTCTTACAGGAAAGAAAGGTGGAAAAACCCCGACGGTTTAAAAAAAGAATGGTCTGTCCCCGGTTTTTCAAATTCTCTTCGATTTGTTTTTTTAAGCTTCCGGAGATCATACTTAAATTTCCAACATCCAGTTCTTCCCGCATATCCACCATTTCCACCCGGGGCAATTGATGCCTGGTTACCCGTCTTTCCAGGGATATCAGTTCGTAAATTCCCTTTTCTCCCCGGTAATAACTTTCCACGGAGGGGGTGGCGGAACCCAGGATCACCTGGGCTCCTTCTTTTTCACTGCGGTACCGGGCAATTTCGATGGCATGGTATTTCGGATTCTGCTCGGATTTATAGGTGTATTCGTGTTCTTCATCCACCACGATGATACCCAGATTTTCCAGTTTTGCAAAGACGGCAGAACGGGCACCGATGACGATTTTCGCCTTTCCCTGCTGGATTTTTTCCCATTGATAATAGCGCTCCTTTAAGGTCAGGGAACTGTGGATCAGGGCAATGGCTTCCCCAAAACGCGCGGTAAACCGTTCCATTGTCTGGGGCGTCAACGAAATTTCCGGTACCAGCACGATGGCGGTTTTTCCTGCCTGCAGGGCTTTTTCGATCAGCCCCAGGTAAATTTCGGTTTTCCCGCTGCCGGTCACCCCATGGAGCAGGAAGGTCTTTCCCTTTTCTTTGTTGTCCAGGGTCCGTTGAAAACTTTCTTTCATCCTTTCCAGGGCCATCTTCTGTTCATCGGTTAACGGTAGTCTGGGGGGATTGGAAGGGGCCGTTAAATTCAGCAGCTGAGAGGCCTTTTCCTTCTCTATGATTTCAATAATGCCCTTTTTCTCCAGGGCTTTTATTCCATTTTTATAATGACTTTTAATATCCGGCAAGGACTCCACCAAAAGCTCCTGCTTGTCCAGCAGAGATTGTAAAATCTCGATCTGTCTTTTGGCATTGCCCGGGGTTTTTCCAAGGGCCGATTCCGTTTCCTCCCGGGAAACCTTACGGATCAGGTATAAATCTTTTTTTTCTTTAATGTTGCTGTAGGCCTTCGGAGGCGCCACCACGGAGATGGCTTCCATATAAGTGCATAAATAATTTTTTTTCATCCATAAAATCATATCAATTTGCAGCTCAGACAAGGGTGGTACGTTTTGTACCACCCCCTGGAGGTTTTTCATCCTATACTTGGGCTTTTCAATGTCCCTGATGCCAAGGACGTAGCCCTCCATTTTTTTATGACCCTTTCCGAAGGTCACCAGAACTCGGCTTCCCACTTTAACGGTTTCAAAAAGCTCTTCGGGGATTTTATAATCGAAGGGTCGGTCGGTGTGATGGGAATTCTGATCGATGATGACCTTGGCAACTTCCATAAAATCCTTCCTCTCCTGTACAGTGATTATTTATCGGCAGGGAACTTTTTTTCCAGCACCCTATCCAGTATTTCATGGGCAATCGCGGATTTCTCCACTTTTTCGGTTTTACTGTACTCCCCGTTTTGATCAATGAAATAGACAATATTGGTGCTGTGGGCAAAACCTGCCCCCTCTTCCGTTACGTCATTGGCCACAATAAAATCCAAATTTTTCCGTTGTATTTTTTCTTTACTGTGTTCAATGATTTTTTCCGTCTCCGCAGCAAAACCCACATGGATTTTGCCCGGGGCTTTTATTTTTCCCATCTCCAGCAGGATATCGGGGTTTCGTACCAGGGTTAACTGAATTTCCCCCTCCCGGGACTCTTTTTTCACCTTTTGAGCCTCCCGGATTTTCGGCCGGTAATCCGATACCGCTGCGGATTTTATCAGTACATCCGCCTTAGGATACGCGTCTTTTACCGCCTCAAACATTTCTTCTGCGGTTTCCACAGAAAGGAAGTCCGCCCCTTTTGGAGCACTTAAACTGCTGGGCCCGGAGATCAGCTTTACTTCTCCTCCCCGGGCTACAATGGCTTCGGCAATTTCATAGCCCATTTTCCCCGTGGAGTGATTGCTTAAAAACCGGACAGGATCAATGATTTCCCGGGTAGGCCCGGCGGTTACCAGAAATCGGATCCCGGCCAAATCCTTCCTTTCGCCCTGAAGTTCCTGTCGGTAAATTTTTTGCAGTTCCTCCAGGATTACCGAAACCTCCTGAAGTTTTCCCTGGCCTTCATCGCCGCAGGCAAGGATCCCTCCCTTGGGAGGAATGATATGATAGCCCCGCTTAATCAGGGTTTGAATGTTTTGCTGTACCGCGGGATTTTCATACATTTTGGTATTCATGGCGGGGGCAAATACTACGGGTCTGTTTGACGCCATAATAGTGGTGGAAAGCATGTCATCGGCAATGCCGGCGGCCACTTTCCCGATGATATTTGCCGTGGCCGGGGCCACCAGCAGAATATCGGATTTCTGGGCCAGGGAAATATGTTCCATATCCCAATACTTGGGGCTCTGAAACATATTGACAATCGCCGGATTTCCGGTTAGGGACTGAAAGGTATAGGGGGTGATAAATTCCGTTGCGGATCTGGTCATAATAACGTCGATATTCGCTCCGATTTTTTTCAGCCCGCTGATGATCTCACAGGCCTTATAGGCGGCTATGCCTCCGGTTACTCCGAGCACTACATTTTTTCCCTGCAGCATCCTCTCACCTACTCTTCATCTTTAATTGTAGTATAGAAAATTTTACCTTCATAGATTTCCTGGGTTGCGATGGTCACCGCTTTATTGGAATTCGGCATATCCACCACGGGAATCGCTCCTAAATTGATTTCTCTTGCTCTTTTTGCCGCAAGCACCACTAAGGTATATTTACTGCCTACTATTTCTACTAAATCATTAACTGATGGATTCAACATGATAACACTCCTCTAGATATATTTTTCGATTAAGTCCTGATAGTTCCGTTCGGTTTTAAGTTTTTCCGCCATTAAAATGCTTTGGACGTCCCGGGTGGCCCGGTCCACATCATCATTGATCACACCGTAGTTGTACTCATGGATCTTTTGAATCTCCTCTTTGGCGGAATTCAGGCGTTTTTCCATGTCCTCTTCGGTTTCCGTGCCCCTGCCCACGATCCGGCTTTTTAAATCTTCAATTTTTGGGGGCAGAATAAAAATAAATACCCCCTCGGGGAACTTTTCCTTAACCTTTAAAGCCCCTTCGGTATCAATTTCCAGCAGCACATCCTTTCCCTGCTGAAGCTGATTCATGACATTTTCCTTTGGGGTTCCATAATAATTGTCATACACCTTGGCATACTCCAAAAACTGGTCATTTTCCAAACGCTCTTTAAACTCCTCCAGGGATAAAAAATAATAGTTTTCCCCATCCACTTCCCCCCTTCGGGGAGCCCTTGTGGTGGCCGATACCGACACATGAATCATCGGATCCTTTTCAAGCAAAGCTTTGCAAATCGTTCCTTTTCCTGCCCCGGAAGGGCCGGATATTACAATTAACAGTCCACGGTTTTCCATACCATCCCTCTTTCTGTGCTCTCTTAAACGTCTATTTGATCTTTCCGGTTTCTAATCCCTTTTTTTATCCAGGTCCAGTTCTATGGAGGTTTCCGACTCCTCTTTTTCGCTGTTCTCCAGGCGCTGGGCCACGGTTTCCGGCTGGACTGAGGATAATATGACATGCCCGCTGTCGGTCACGATTACCCCCCGGGTACGCCTTCCGTAGGTGGCGTCCACCAGCATGCTTTTATCTCTTGCCTCCTGAATCATCCGTTTGATCGGTGCCGACTCGGGACTGACGATGGCCACAATTCTGTTGACCGCAACAATGTTTCCAAATCCGATATTGATTAATCCGCTACTCATAATCTGCCTCCTTTATGGCTCACCTGCTAACGTTTAACCCCAATGGGTCCGATGTTCTTTATTAATAATTATTCGATATTTTGAACCTGCTCCCGGATCTTTTCCAGGGCGCTTTTTACTAAAACCACTTCATTGGAAATTTCGGTGCTGTGGGATTTCGATGCGATGGTGTTGGTCTCCCGGTTCATCTCCTGAATAATAAAATCCAGTTTTCTTCCCATGGGCTCTTTGACCCTTAAGGCTCTTTTGAACTGTTCCTGGTGACTTTTCAGCCGTACGATTTCTTCGTTGATATTGCTTTTATCGGCAAAGAATACCACTTCCGCCTGAATCCGCTCTTCATCAACATCCAGCTGATTCTCCAGCAGCTCCCGGATTCGTTCCATTAATTTTTCCCGGTACTGTTCTACCTGGGCAGGGGCAAAATTCTCAATGATGTCCAAGGAACCCTCCAGTACTTTCAACTGATCAAGTAAATCCGTTTCGGTTTTTGCTCCCTCATTTTCCCGCATGGAGGTGAGCTGATCCAGGGCTTGACTTAAAGCGGACTGGATGCCTTCCTCAATAACCTTTTCCTCATCTTCCTTTGTCTCCAGATAGATTACCTCGGGAAATCGTCCGATGGCCAGGGTATTCACATCGTGGGTGATTGAAAGGTGTTCTCCGATGGCATTCAGACTGTCATAGTACCCTTTGGCAAGCTCCAGGTCCACCTTTACTTCACCATGGGCTCCTTCGGCGGTTTCATAGTTCATAAATACATCCACTTTTCCTCTTCTTACCCGTTCTTTAATTAATTTTCTCATGGATTCTTCAAAATTTAAAAACTGTTTGGGCATTCGTATGTTCATATCCAAGTAACGATGGTTTACAGACTTTACCTCAATGGAAAAGGTTTTACTCCCTACCCGGGATTCCCCTCTTCCAAAACCAGTCATACTTATCAGCATAATCGGACCTCCTATTTCGATAATTTTAAATCATAACGTCCTTCGCATATGGTCTTTGCAGGACCGGTCATCGTAATGATCCGTGCCTGATTATTAATGTCAATAACCAGACTTCCTCCGGGAGAATGGGCCCTTACTGTAGCGGAAAGCTTCCCTAAAAGGTTTCCCAGGACCGCCGTCGCCGTCATTCCTGTGCCGCAGCCCAAGGTTTCGCCGCAGCCTCTCTCCCAGGTTTTGATCTGTACATTATCCCGATCCAGAATATCGGCAAAGTTCACGTTGGTGCCTTCGGGAAACAGCGGATGTTTTTCCAGCCCCGGCCCTAAATCCCTTAAGGGATTCTTTGAAAGGGTTTTCTCAAAAATCACCCCATGGGGAACCCCCAGGACCAGGCTTCCGATTTCCAGGGTTTCCCCATTGATATTTACGGACTTATGCAAAAAATTCAACTGATACCAGCCAAGCTCCGCCTGAATGGTCTTGGCAGCACCCTGGGGGTCCACCTCGGTAATGTCCACTGTTTTTATACCGTCCAGGGTCTCCACAGTAAATTTTCGTCCCCGGACCACCTTGTTATCAAATACAAATTTTGAAAAACAGCGCAGGCCGTTGCCGCACATATTTGCCGGGGAACCGTCCTGATTGTAGTAAACCATTTTGATATCGGCTTTTTCACTTTCCTCCGCCGCCATAAAACCGTCGGCCCCCACGCCGAAACGGCGGTGGCAGATGTTTTTTGCAGTAAGGGAATAGTCCCCGGGGGGGATATGGTCTTTGGTGATAATAAAGTCATTTCCTATGCCGTGAATTTTTATAAAATCAATTTTCATGATTATCCTCTCATTTTCTTGTTTAATTAACTGTAAGCTTTCAATTATTATAACAAATCTTTCGATTTTTAACCACTAAGGAAGCAGGATTCTTTTTTTAATTCTTTTAACGGCCTGGGGATTTATCCCGGGATTTTGCCTTACCCCGGGTTTTATGCTATATTTAAGCAATAAACAAATCGAGGAGGAAACACTATGGCTCTAGACGGCACCCTGCTATACGGTCTGAAAAATGAACTGGAAAATCTCTTAATTGACGGTAAGGTGGATAAAATTCACCAGCCGGAAAAAGATGAAATCCATTTATTAATCCGCAATCAAAAGATTAATTATCGCCTGCTGTTATCGGCCCACAGCAATTATCCCAGAATACACCTTACAACGATGCAAAAAACCAATCCGAAAAAAGCCCCGAGCTTTTGCATGCTTCTTCGAAAAACCCTGCAGAACGGCAGGATCCGAAGCATTGAACAGCCCTTCTTTGACCGGGTGATCAAAATCACCATTGATTCCTATGATGAGCTGAACATTTTGCAGCCCAAGGAACTGATCGTTGAAATGATGGGAAAACACAGCAATATCCTGCTGGTGGACGGAGAAAGCGGAAAAATCATTGACAGCATTAAACGGGTGGGCATGGAGGTCAGCAGCCTGCGCCAGGTACTGCCCGGCCTTAGCTACGAACATCCGCCCCTGGACAAAACCTCACCCTTCGGGATCGATTCCCTGTCCCGTTTTAAGGAAACCCTCTCCCGCTCCCCGAAGGATTCATTAATTAAAGGGATCTTTGGAAATATTATCGGCTTTTCTCCGCTAATTTCCCGGGAACTTATTGAACGGGCCGGTCTCGATGAGGACCTTTCCGTCAGGGTTGTGACGGATGAAGGGTATTACGGCCTTTATCAGGAATATAAAAAGCTGATGGAAGCATTAAAAAGCCATACCGTGTCTCCGGCGGTTTACGTGGATAATGACAAGCCGAAGGCCTTCAGCATTTATCCCCTGACCCATCTTTCCATTTACCAAAGAAAGGATTTTGACCGGATCAGCCAGGTCCTGGAGTTCTACTACTATACCAAGGACCACAAGGAGCGGCTGAAACAGAAATCCCAGGACCTTCGAAAAACCGTAAATCTGAAACTCCAGCGTTTAGTCAACAAATACGGGAAACTGGAAAAGGATTATAAAAATGCGGAAAATGCCGAGGAGCATAAACTGAAAGGGGATCTGGTAACGGCAAATCTTCATCGTATGACAAAGGGGGATCGGGAAATTGAAGTACAGAACTTTTATGATCCCCAACTGAAAACCGTAAAAATCCCGTTGAATATACGAATGAGCCCCTCGGAAAATGCTCAGAAATTTTATAAAAAATACAACAAAGCGAAAATTGCGCTGATTCAAATTCGAAAGCAGCAGCTTCAGACCAGAAAAGAAATCGAATATTTACAGGGAATTCTATCAAGCATCGATCATGCCCAGGATCTCAGCGACATTGAAGAAATCCGGGAGGAGCTGGAAGAGGAAAAAATCGTAAAAGCCAAGAAAAAGTCCAAAAATAAAAAGCCCTCTCCGGCAAAACCCCTGGCCTTTGAAACCTCCCAGGGATTGACGGTGCTGGTTGGAAAAAACAACAAGCAAAATGATAAAATCACGTTCAAAATTTCCGGCAAGGAGGATCTCTGGTTTCACGTTAAAGATCAGCCCGGTTCCCACACGGTGATGCTGCTGGAGGGCAAAGAGCCTTCCGACCAAAGCATACTGGAAGCGGCAACCCTGGCGGCTTTTTACAGCAAAGGCCAGAACGCCACCAAGGTTTCGGTGGATTATACGCAAAGGAAACATGTCAAAAGCCCCAAGGGCGCAAAGCCGGGAATGGTTATTTACGATAACTTCTCGACGATCCTGGTGGATGCTTTGGAGGAAAATATCAAGTCCATAAAAAAAGTGGTCCACCCTTAGGGGGACCATTTTTTTACGTTGTTTTATCATTTTTTAACGTTGTTTTATGGAATTATCGTTTCCGATACTTTGCTTCAGAATTTACGGGGTTTTCCTGTTTTTGATTATTTTATAATCGATACCTGGTCTTTCCCGTCCACTTCCTGCAGTTCCACCTTGACAATTTCTTTTTTCGATGTGGGCACATTCTTGCCCACATAATCCGCCCGGATCGGCAGTTCCCGATGGCCCCGATCAATCAATACCGCAAGCTGAATGATTTGAGGGCGGCCGATATCGGTTACCGCATCCAGGGCAGCCCGGGTGGTTCTGCCGGTATACAGCACATCATCGACTAATATTACAATTTTATTTTCGATATCGGTGGCGATTTCACTGCTGTTGATCACCGGATCCCGGTTTTTTTCCGTAAGATCATCCCGGTATAATGTAATATCCAGTTTCCCCACCGGAACTTCCCGGCCTTCAATTTCAAAAATCCGTTTGGCGATCCGATCCGCCAGGGGGACGCCCCGGGTTTTTATGCCCACCAGAACGATATTTTCCACCCCTTTGTTTTTTTCAATAATTTCATAGGATATTCGGGTAATAGACCGCTTTATGGCATTTTCATCAAGGATATTTTTCAATCAATCCCTCCCCTTTCTCGGGTAAACTTCTTTACCCTGCTTATTTTTTTCCTAGCTCCTTTAATACTTTTTCAAAGTAATCCGGTAGCGGGGAGTCAAACTCCATATATTCCCCGGTAATTGGATGTACAAATCCTAAGCTCTTCGCATGAAGCATCTGTCCCTGTAGGGAAAAGCGGGACTTTATCGGGCCGTATACCGGGTCCCCCACCAGGGAATGTCCGATATATTGGAGATGCACCCGGATTTGATGGGTTCTGCCGGTTTCCAGCCGGGCCTCCAGCAGGGTATATTTTTCAAAGCGTTCCAAAACCCTTAAGTGGGTTTTTGCAAATCTCCCTCCGTCCAGGATGGCCATTTTTAACGGATTATTGGGGGATCTTCCGATGGGAGCGTCAATTACCGCTTTTTCTTCCCCGATTACCCCGTGTACCAGCAGCAAATACCGTCTCGAGACCTTTCGGTCCTTTAACTGCTGCTGCAGTCCCCGATGGGCCTGATCGGTCTTGGCCACCATTAACAGTCCGGAAGTATCCTTATCAATCCGGTGAACGATCCCGGGGCGGATCACTCCGTTAATGGACGAGAGTTTTCCCTTACAGTGATGCATCAGTGCATTTACCAAAGTGCCTTCATGATTGCCGGCCCCGGGATGCACCACCATCCCTTGGGGTTTGTTGACCACTAAAAGCGCTTCATCCTCATAGATAATCTCAATCGGAATATTCTCTTCCTTGATTTCCAGCGGTTTTGGTTCGGGAATTTCGATCGTGACCTCGTCCCCTTCTTTTAAAATACTCCGATTCTTTCCCACTTCATTATTTACCAATGCCCGCTTTTCCTTGATCAGTTTTTGCAGATAGCTTCGACTGTAGTCAGCTAAATTTTCGGCTAAAAACACATCCAGCCGCTTTCCTTCGTCCTCGGAATCCAGTATGAACCGGTTTTTTTGCATTTTTACAGCCCCTTTTCTATGGCTTTTTCATAAAATATGATTACAGCGATGGTGATGACGGTTCCAATCACAATGGCCATATCCGCCACATTCCAAACCGGAAAAATGCGAAAATCGATAAAATCCACCACAAATCCTAAATAAATCCGATCGATAAGATTTCCCACGGCCCCTACAAAGATCAGATTCAAACCGATTCTCAGAAGCCGGATCTCCGGTTCCATATTGTATAAATACCACAGAATAAAAATCAATGTGGCGATGGTTACAACCACAAACACCCAACGCTGATCCTGGAGAATGCCGAAGGCTGCCCCCCGGTTCTCCACATAGGTCAGATGAAAGATATTTTCGATAACAGGAATACTCCTGACTTCTCTTAAATGATTGTATGCCCAGTACTTCGTTGCCAAATCCATGGCCAGTATGATGATAAACATCCCAGTAATCAACGGTAAAACTCCTCCCTCGGGTCTACAAAGCTTCTTCTAGTAAAATGTCCTTAACCAGTTCCTTTGAGCGAAAGGCAGCTTTCCCAACGAAATTTTTATAATTATCATTGGCAGAGCCGTCGGCCTTATCGGACATCGTGCGAATCACCACAAAGGGGATCCGGTTCATATAACAGGCCTGGGCAATGCTTGCCCCTTCCATCTCGGTACACATGGCCCCAAATTCCTTTTCCAGGCGGATTTTCATCTCGGGACTGCTGACGAAAGTGTCTCCGGAGACAATCTTGCCCTTTTTCACCGCCCCTTTACCGAAGCGGGCAATCCCCCTTTTGTAGGCTTTATTGATTAAATCGGGTTTCGCTGGAAAAATGGATGTGGGCATTCTGGGAATTTCCCCAAGTTTATAACCGAATTCCCGGGCATCCACATCGTATTGCTGAAGTTCCGTGGACACTACGATATCGAGTATATTTAAGTCCTCGGCGATGGCCCCCGCCACTCCGGTGTTGATAATTCCCTCCACGCGAAATTCACTGATCAGAATTTGGGTACAGATCGCGGCGTTTACTTTACCGATACCGCTTTTAACCAGTACGATGGATTTATTTGCCAGGATTCCCTGATAAAAATGAAGTCCGGCGATATTTTTTTCAAGATGGATCTCCATTTCCTGCTTTAGAATCTCCACTTCTTCATCCATAGCACCAATTATTCCATATTGAATCATGATAATCAATCCTTTCATTTGATTTATTTCAAAAAAAATCTCGCTCTCATCTCCTGGAGCGAGTTTCTTTATTAGTCAATTTCATCATCCTGATTATAGTTTGTATCAAGAATCGTACTTAACTGGGATTCCAATAGGGTCTTACAGCGTACTTTGAAAATATTCATCTGTTTTTTTGCCTCTTCATGCTGCTCTTTAATCTTCTCCGCTTCCCGCTGGGCTCTTTCCACCAGAAGGTTCGCTTTATTCTCCGCCTTGCCCAGAATCAGCTGAGCCTCTTTTTCCGCATTCCGTTTCATTTCCTCCCCGGTATTCTGTGCAATTACCAGGGTCTTTTTCAACGTATCTTCAATGCTTTCGAATCGTTCCTTTTCCTCCTGAATTTGCCGAATTTCTTCCTTCAGGCGGTTATTCTCTTTATAAAGGGTTTCAAAGTCCATCAACATCTCGTTTAAAAAATCTTCCACTTCCTCTTCCTTATACCCTCTGAGGCCTTTACTGAACTCTTTTTTTTCAATATCCAATGGAGTGATCATTTATGTACCTCCTTATTATAGCAGCTTTTCCAAAATGATTTTAATCCTGCCGGATTTCGTCTGATTTCCCAGGCTCTGAACATGGATCCGTCCGAAACCCTTTGCAGAGATTTGATCCCCTTGCTGTAATTCCTGGGCGATTTTTACGGTTTCCTGAAAATTAACCTTTACGTCCCCTTTTTTTATCAGGGCCTGGGCATCCCTTCGGGAAAGTTTGCAGCCCAGACTGATCACCGCATCCAGCCGTAAGGAGGATACACTTCCGGAGATTTTTCTTACCGCTTCCTCCGGGGCCCTGATATTTTCAAAATCATCCAGCTCCAGTTCCACCGGAGCGTTCCCGACTTTTTTTAATTGAAACAGAATATAATCCCTGATCTCGTGATCCACAATTAAATGACAGTAGTCTTCATGGACCAGGATATCTCCGATTTTTTCCCGGGATAATCCCAAATTCAGCACGCTTCCTAAATAATCCCGATGGCTTAGGGTCTTGAAGCGGTCTTTATTGCGGATCTTTATTACCGCAACCGAGGAAGGCACTGTATCCCCGGGCAAATAGTCATGAAAAATGGTTATCATTTGACGCTCTGCCCCTTGATAACCACCTTCAATTTTATACGTGACCTCCTGAAAACCATTTATAATTCCAATAATCTGCTGTTGTTCATAGGGGGTTAAAAATTCCGTGGATCGTATATCATGATTCTTCAGTACCCCTTCCACTTTCCCTAAGGCTTTTACTACCCGTTCCTTTGCCCCCGGGTCCTGAATGTGCCGGGTATATTTTTCATGATCAATCAAAATATCCCTCCATTACAGTACCATAAAGGCTAAATTTCTCAGTATCGGAATGATCAGCCAATTGATAAGCAGAATCGCAACGATTGGTGAAAAGTCCAGCATCCCCTGATACTTGAAAACGTTGTAGATTAAGTTTCGAACAGGGCCGAGAATCGGCTCTGTAATATTATACAAAACAGAAGCAATGGGACTTGTGGGATTGGGGTTTACCCAGGACATGATAATCCTTGCTAAAATTAAAAAGTTAATAATCCTTCCCAGTTGAAACAGGGCTTGGCTTACGGTGTATGCATCGAACAATGTCAAACAACTCCTTAATGTATGTCAGTTAACATTTATTTCTGCCAGGGAAAAGGTCCCTTTGATTTGAAATCTTCAGCTGTACCCGCGCCGGTGAGTTCCACGTTGCTGGGAGCCAGGATAAAGATGGAAGCAGAAACTTTTTGAATGTTACCATCTAAAGCATAAACCGCCCCTGATAAAAAGTCAAAGAATTTTTTTGCCAGTTCCGTTTCCACCTCTTCTAAGTTTACCACTACGGGTTTTCTTGTTTTAAGGTTGTCAACGATGGTTGAGGCTTCTTCGAAATCCTTGGGCTCGAAAATCACAACGTTTACCTGCTCATTTTTATGAAGGTTATAAACTTTGTTTGTTTTCGAATTCTGCATAGTCTGCTCCTCTTCTAATTCGCTCTCGTATTCTTCGTTTTCCAGTTCATCCTCATCCATTCCGACAAAATACTTCATTTTTTCAATTAATTTCTCCGCCATTGCTAAAACCTCCTATTTTTATTTTTATAATTTGGGTCTTTCTCCAAAAAGTGTTCTTCCCAGTCTGACCATATTGGACCCTTCTTCTATGGCAATTTCATAGTCATTGGACATTCCCATGGAGAGATGTTCCATTTGCACATTTTGAAAAGGTTCTTTTTTCAGCTGATCAAATAAGTTTTTCAAATCCCTGAAACATTTCCTGGTTTTTTCCGGGTCCTCATAGTAGGGCGCCATGGTCATCAGCCCCCGGATTCTAAGGTGTTGAAACTTTTCCATATTTTTCAAAAAGGATACTGCATCCTCCAAAAAAATACCGTATTTTGAATCTTCCTTAACGACATTTACCTGCAGCAGCGTATCCACTGATAGGCCTTCACCGGCTGCCCGCTTTTCAATTTCCTTGGCCAGCCGCATAGAGTCCAGGGAGTGAATCAATCTGGTTTTGCCGACGACGTACTTCACTTTGTTTCGCTGCAGATGTCCGATCATATGCCAGTGGATGTTTTCCTTTCGGCTCTCCAGCATTTCATATTTATCAACAAATTCCTGAGCCTTATTTTCCCCAATTTCTGTAAGTCCCAGGGATAAGGCTGTTTCAATTGTCTCCCTACTATGGGTTTTCGTTACCGCAATGACGGTAATCTCTTTCCCATCGGGGTTGGCCTTATCGATGCGCTGTTTAGTATCCAGCCAATTTTCTTTAATGGTATTATTCATCCGGTCCTTCCTCCCCTAAGCTGCGTCGTTGATTGAGCAACACTTCATCGTACAGTGAAACCGTATGTTGAACTTCCCCGTCAGAGTCTCTGAACTGGTTTCCCGATAAGATGGCCCGCTCTTCATCGGCTAATAGGACATTTACCGGTACCTCCTGGTTCTTCCCCGCAGTTCTTCGGGTTACGTAGGCTGTATCCTGCTGATAATAAACTGCGTCAATGGGGACGCTTAATCCTTCCACGGTTTTTTTGATCAATGTAAACTCCAGTTTTCGGCTGTCGTAAATCCCCTCTAGGTATTCACTGCTTTGGATCAAAATCAAAGAGCCGTCGGGTTCGTCGCTTTCCTGAATCCATATAATTCTTCCCCGCACCCTATTCTCCTGAGCCTGTATCCAAATTCTCTGACCGACCTGTATCTCTTTTGCTTCTTCTATAGAAACGGAGCCCAGGGCTCCCCAGTGATACCCGCTAATAAGACGAATTCCATCTTCCCTGGGATGCTCCTGAAGTTCCAGCAGTTCCTCCAGGGTATCCTGATGGACTTGGGGGTTTTGAGTGACCCCTTGAAAGTTCAGTTTGTCTTCAAAGCCGTCGCGATTCTTAACAATGACGCCGGAACCGGGACTTTCTAAGGTGTTTGTGATCCGCTGGCCTTTCGCTACCCGTTCTTTGGATTCCACCATCAATCCCCGGGAACTGTTTGTCAGCACTTTTTCCTCCCGAAGAATGATTCCTTCAAAGGATATGCTGTCTTCCAGTGTTCCATGGGTAATTGTATGAAAATGATTGGAATTCTCTGTCAGTATCGGCGAGGTCCTTGAGACGATGTACACTAATACGATTAGTAAAATAAAAACTTTGTTGAATTTTTTCTTTTTCCTTCTTTTCGAAAAGGAATGGTTATTTATTCCTTTTTCTGGTAACAACGAAGGGACCCTCCCCTCTTCTTAGAATCCTTATCTTACTCTATTCTCCATCGGTTTTAAAATTCCTGCCTGATTTTGAATTTTTTTTGAAAAAAGGCGGTTTTTTTGAAAAAAAATCGGCTTTTTTAAATTAAAAGACGGCTTTTGGCAGGTTTTAGAAGAATTTTCCATATTTGCTAGCCACCTTCAGTTTTTCAATGGCATGGATTTCTAAATTTCTGACGCCCTGGGAACCCATTAAAAGAATGGTTTTTTTGTCCTTTGCCAAGCCCAGCACGGTGCCTTTGATGGATTTCGAGCTCTTAAGCTTAACCTTTATTTCGTCACCGGCCATCAGTTCATGATGTCCCAGTTTAAAATGCTTGATTTTCACTTCTTTAATCTGCTCCGGATCCACATTTTTATAATCCAGATAAATCATATTGTTTTTCAAATAAATCTTTTCCCTTAAGACAATATAAATGTATCCTGTCATGCTGCCGATCCATATTATCCCGGCGATTCGGAGTACATAATCGACCATAGTTAACTTCCTTTCTCTATTATGATCCTATAGCAGTTTACATTCCCAAGATACCCTCTATTATAACATTTTTATCGGCTTTTCATAGGGTTTTTCGAGGTTCTTAAGGAATTTCGGGTAAGTATAGAATAAAACGTTCCCCAGGGGAGGTGCTTTTGTGAATAAAAAACTATTGATTTTATCGATGGATGCCCTGAACTCCCGGGATTTTCACCACATTAAAGACCTGTCGAATTTTTCGAAGCTGATCGAAAAGGGCTCCTATGCCAAAGAGGTGACGGGGGTTTATCCCAGTCATACCTACACTACCCATGCATCGGTTATTACCGGCGTATATCCCGACAAACACGGGGTGATATCCAATTTCATTCCTGCCCCCGGTGAGGTTAATCCCGATTGGCACTGGGAATATGAGCACATCAAAAGTCCCAACCTTTTGGGACTGGCCAGGGAAAAGGGACTGAAAACCGCCACCTTTTTATGGCCGGTTGCCGCAAAGGGTCCCCAGCATTACAACTTCCCGGAAATCTGGGATCCCAAGGGAGAAAAAAATCAGATCCTGATTTCCCTGACCAGCGGCTCACCCCTGTTTTTGCTTCGAATGGAGCATAAATTCGGCCATCTTCGCCGGGGGGCCGAACAGCCGCAGCTTGACGACTTTACCACCCAAAGTGTTATCGATTTACTGTCCCGTAAAAATGTGGATATAGCCTTTATTCATTTAACGGACCTGGATACCCACCGACACTACTACGGCACAAACAGTGAGGAAAGCCGGGAAGCCCTTCAGCGGCTGGACCGGCGGCTGGGAGAAATTTTTTCCCTTCTCTCCGATAAAGGGGAGCTGGATAAAACCGATATTCTGGTTTTCGGAGATCACGGTTTTTTAGACATTACCCACCGTATTCACATCAACCATTTATTTCATCTGGAAAACTGGCTGGGATTTGATAATCAGCAAAAGCTTCTTCACTGGAAAGTTTGGGCAAACTCCTGTGAAGGCTCCTGCCATATCTACCTGAAGGATCGAACCGACCAGCCCTTCCAGGAAGCAGTACACAATTATTTAACCGCGCTTTCTGAGGATCCCCATTATGGAATTGAACGCATTTATACCAAAGAGGATTTCAAGCAGCTCCATACCGGGGGCGATGCTGATTTTATCCTGGAGGCCAGGCGGGGCTTCGCGTTTACCCATGATTGGCAGGGCCCGGCGGTGGAATCCATTGAAAAAAATCCGCTAAAAAAAACCATGATCGCCTGTCATGGATATTCCCCCCAAAAAAGGGATTACAGTTCCCTTTTAATGGCCATGGGACCTTCCTTTAAAAAAGGGAAAGTTCTGGAAGGGATCCGGATCATCGACATTGCTCCAAGCCTGGCAAAGATCCTGAATCTCGATCTTTCCTCTGTGGACGGCCGGGTATTGGATGAAATTCTGTCTGATTCTTAGACAAAAGCTTAAATAAGAAAAAACCTGAAGACTTTTGGTGACGGCTTCAGGTTTTTCGTATTTTTGTTGAATTTTTTATCAGGTCAGTAAGATTTTTTCAACAGAATGATATCGTTAATTAATAAAAATTTTTAAGTATTTCTTCCTTTTTCTCCAAGGCTTCCTCAATCCGGTCCATATAATGGCCCAGCCCTTTGATGTTGGGCACCCGTTTGACCTCATCGGTTTTCAAATTCACAACCTTTGATACGGCCCCGGCCCCAAAGCCCAGAATGGTCTCCTTTTCCGCCATGATTTTCATATTATACAAGGACTCCCGGCCTTTTTTACTGTAGCCTACATTCTCAAAATTTCCCAGCATATTCTTTTGCCGATACATATAATAGGGGATGTACTGATGTCTGTTTGTAAACGCCTCTACTTTATCCAGCATTTGAAGAACCCCCCGCTCCCCCAGGGTTAACAGCTCCTGGTGTTCTTTAAAATACGAGTTGGTCTTCACCGCAAGGGTATGGACGGTAAGGTTTTCCGGCTGCAGTTTTCCAATTTCCTCCAGGGTATGACCTAAGGACTCCAGGGTCTCCCCGGGCAGACCGATGATCAGGTCCATATTTACCGATTCAAAGCCCACTTCCCGGATCATATCGTAGGCCTTATGAATCTCTTGCGGTGTGTGTTTCCTTCCGATGGCCACCAGGGTCTTTTCATTCATCGTCTGGGGATTCAAACTGATCCTTCCCACTCCCCGCTCTTTAAGGCACTTCAGCACTTCCACCGAAAAGGTGTCCGGTCTTCCCGCCTCCACGGTAATTTCTTTTAAATCCGAATACTGATCCAGCTCCTGCAGGGCACTAAACAGGGCTTCGAACTGTTCCCGGCGTAAAATACTCGGGGTCCCTCCACCGACGTACAGGGTGTTTACTTTAATCTTTTCCCGATTAAT
Organism: Clostridiales bacterium; assembly: GCA_007120165.1. Classification (GTDB taxonomy): domain Bacteria; phylum Bacillota; class Clostridia; order Peptostreptococcales; family T1SED10-28; genus Isachenkonia. The sequence goes on along the minus strand of SKOH01000180.1, from coordinate 2,147 downwards.
AATTGTTATTGAAGCCTTCAGCTCCTTTATCAGTTCCGTTAAATACTGATCCACTTCCCCTTCCTTCCGGTAAAGGTCATTGGATGGAAAAGAGCAGTAGAAACAACGGCTGGGGCAAAAAGGGATGCTGATATAGAGATTAACGGCCCGCTGCTCCAGGGGATAAATCAGCTCCCGCTCTTTTTTTGCAATATCGATTAACAGCTGGGCTTTATCCTGGTCCAAAAATTTTTCCCTGGTCAGTTCCTGAAAAATTTCGTCATAATTCCTTGAGGCTTCCAGCATATTCTGTACGATCTTAACCGGTCGTATTCCGGTAAAAATTCCCCATACCGGCTTCTTTCCGGTCAAATCCTTCAGTACCATAAACAAACAGCTTCTGAGGGCTTCCCGCTGATTCTTATCGTAAACCAAAGTTTTTTCCCGGGAACTTAAATTTTCTTCGGGCTCTTTTACGGCAATCTGATACTCTGCGGCTCTCCCCTCCATATCTCCCCGGGCGAAGGCCTGAAGATTTCCCTGCTGATCCTTCCCTAACCGGGAGATCACATAGTCCTTTTTCTCCGACGGCTGATCCGTACTCTCAATAATTTCAACTTCCGAGATAAACAGTTTTGTCAGTTCCCTTGTATCGTAAATGTTTTTATGTCCCTGTAAAATCACTTGAATCATCATTACGCTCCTTTTTAACGGTTATCCATTTAACCTGCTGCTTATATTGAAATTTAACAAAAATTACTATAGAATCTTTTTATAACATACTGCTTGATAAAAAACAATAAGGAAGTGAGTAATCCATGAATAAAGTCCATCTTACGCTGGTCCAAATGGATATCGGGAAAGATCAGTTCCAAAAGAACAAGGAAAAGATCCGTACCCTCCTTCAAAAGGCCGACCCTACGGATTTCATCGTCCTTCCGGAAATGTGGTCCGTGGATTTTGATTTTAAAAATATGAAAAATCATGGGAAGCATTACGATAAACCGTTACAGTTTTTGCAGCAGCTGGCCCGAAAATATCAGGCCACGGTGGTTGGGGGAAGTGTTCCCCAACAGACCGGCGACAAACTTTTCAACACCACCTTTGTTGTCAACGACACCGGAACCCTCCAGGGCAGTTACTGGAAGATGCATCTCGTCTCTCAAAACAATCTGGAAGGACAAATTTTTGATAGCGGCAACCGGATTCCAAAATTTTTCTCTCCAAAGACCCCCTTCGGAGTCACCAACTGTTATGACCTGCGTTTTCCTGAAATTTTCCGGGGCATCGCTTTAAACGGATCGGAAATCATCTTTCTTGTGGCTCAGTTTCCAAAACCTTTATACCCTCACTGGATTACGCTGTTAAAGGCCCGAGCCATCGAAAACCAGGTATATATTGCGGCGGTAAACCGGGTAGGCACCGGCTATTTCGGCCATTCCGCAGTGGTGGACCCCCGAGGGGAAATTCTGTTGGAAGGGGATTCGTCGGAGGAACTTTTACAGATTTCCATTGATCTGGACCGGGTAAAAAAGGAAAAGGAAAACCGCAATGACCTGTCGGTGATTAATGAGCACGCCTATAATAAATGGGTCTATCCTCACAATTTTATCGGGGTGGGGGGTCTGATGGAAGTGGAAGACAAGGTGCTGATGGTAAAACAGAATTACGGCCGCCTTAAAGGGATGTGGCTGATGCCCGGAGGCCATCTGGATAAAGGGGAGAAATTAAACGACGGGGTGGAGCGGGAGGTCTTCGAGGAAACCCAGATTAAAGGCGAGGCAACGGATATTATTGCCATTCGCTCCAACAGTAGCGATGCCGTGGTGGACTGCTACATCGTATTCAAAATGGAATATATCGAAGGCAATCCGAAGCCCGACGGCTTTGAAAATACCGATGCCCGTTTCTTTACCAAAGAAGAGATCATGACCCGTCAGGATGTGGCTCCCTTAGCCGCTGAAATCATTCAGTACTACTTTGAGAATAAAGAGCGGGGATTTAAAGAACGAAAAGACTTCGCCTCCTTTAATGACGATTACACCCTGTATACCTAAAGGGTATCCCAGGGCAGAACCGATAAACCTACAGGAAAAGGTGCTGAAACTCCGGATTTTTCCGGGGTACCAGCACCTTTTTTTGATCGGTTTTCTCCTTAGTCCTGCTTT
>SKOH01000105.1 GCA_007120165.1 Clostridiales bacterium | reverse complement strand
TATATAGATCTTCTTTCTTTATAGATCTTCTTTCTTTATAGATCTTCTTCCTTCGATAATCCATGTTTTTTCAGTTCCTGACAGCCAGGATTGTTACCGCTGTTGAATGGCGGTGATTTCCCGGCAGAGGACTTTTAAAAATCCGGCGCTGGGTTCAATGATGAATCGATGCTTGTGTCTGCCTTCGGTAAATTCCCCGACATACAGGCTGTCCCCTTTCAGTTTGCAGGAGAACATCTGGGTTTTTTTTACTTTGCTGTGACCCGCTGCTTTTTCCTCTTTTAACGGTTTGATCGTCGTGATGTTCCGGAGCTTAACCTTCAGCATCATCTTTTCCCGGGATCCGATTTTTTTAAAAATCAGCAGCTCATCATCCATAATAGAGTAGATGTACTCCGCTAACTTTCTATTGATTAAATAAGACGTCAGCAGCACCGTTACGATAATAATGCCGATACTTAAAATCCCTCCCCAAAGAGGGGGTAGGGTGTTGGAGATCATCACCAGGGCGTTGATTCCTAAAATAATTATAATTACATATGCCGCTGCCGTTTTCATTGACGGCTCTTCCTTTACGGAACATCGGGCCATTTTTCCCATACATATCACCTCTTTACCGCTTTTATATGATTTCCTTCGGGTAATGCCTACTGCTGCTTATGACTGCCGGCGCGGGTCCTCCTGCTTCTTTATTATCGGGGCCTCGGAGGTTTATATCCGGTCCGGTTTATCCGTACCTTTAAGTCTTTTCTTCCCCTTGGATCTCGTAGACCCTGCCGGTTTTTTTCTGCTTTCCGGTTTTGTTTTACTCCCGGGTGCCGGTTTTATTGCCTTTATTCCCCTGGTCCCGCTTTCTTTCGGGGGTTTTTCTTTGGTCTTCGGCTTATTTCTGAGTTTCGGTTTTCCCCCGGAAGTCTTTTTCGGGGTTTTATCCGAGGTTTTGTCTAACTTCTGCTTTTCCCGGTAGTCCCGAAAGTAATCCTGAAACAGGTCCTGGACAAAAAAGGAAAAGGTCACAAAGGTTCCGATGATTAATATCATCATAATGAAGACCTCCACGGTAAAATACCGCTGCATAAAATTTATGATACTCTCTACAAATCCCATGACGCATTACCTCCTAAACAGCTTCTTTCCGGTTCTTTAAAACATAGGGCATTAAGGCTAAGGTCAGTAAAAAAACCAGGGCGATCATCGTCTCCAGGGTAAACAGATCATCCAGACGCTGGCCGAGGTAGGCGTAGAGTACAATTTTCGGTACCGATCCGAGAAAGCTCGCCCAAAAATACTGATGAAAATCCATTCCCACAAATCCCGCACCGAAACTGATGGGATCCACCGGAAAACCGGGAGTGGTGCGCATGGCAAAGATCTGGGCAAAGGATCCCTTTTCCTTGGCCCGACGAAGTTTTTCGATGTATTTTGCACTGATAAAGCGCTCGATACTATGTTCAAATCGTCTGCCGATGTAATAGGCCAAGGCAATATTGACCATATGTCCCAGGATCGTATACAGGGACCCGGCCAGGGTGCCGAATATCAGTCCCCCGCTGATAAACACCACCGGGGAGGGCATCAAAAAAACTTGGCGGAACATGCAGATCACAATGAATATAATGATGCTCCAAACCCCGGCCCCTTCAATTAAGGCCTGAATCCCCTCTACATCCAGTTGAATGCCCAGGACTCCCCATCGGTCGATTAAAAAGAGCACGAAAAAGATCAGTACCGTACTTATGATTCCTATGGATCTTTTTTTTCCTGTCATAGTTAAAATCCTTTCCGCCCCTGAGATGTTCAATAGTTTTGATCTTTCCCATTATAATATAAAGCCCGGGGGAATTCAAAATATTTTCCTTGAAAAGCTTTATTTTATCAACTTTTCCAAGGAAAAATAAAACACCACCCCATCGGTTTCGTTATAGGTGCCGTAGCTGCTCTGCATCAGCTGTAAAAGTCCTGCGGCAATGGATAGGCCGAGGCCGCTTCCCTTTTTTTCTTCCCGCTTATAAAAACTCTCCCATACTTTAGCCTGTTCCTCTTTGGAAAAGGGAAGACCCTGGTTTTTAATCTCTATTCGAATTTTTCCGGAATTTTTCTCTTTCCCGGTCTCCATCAGGCGGACCTCAACTTCATTTCCCCTACCATGTTCCATGGCATTTTTGATAAAGTTGCTCAAAATCTGCTCCAGCCGGTAAGGATCCCCCAGGACAAGGGTGCCTGGATCCTCTAGATGGTCCATCAGCCTCAGCCTTTTGTTTCCATCGATGGCCTGGAGTTTTTTCATGATTTTTTCCGTGTAGGCCTTGATTTCAATCGTTTCTTTTTTCAGTTCGATATGGCGGGTTTCCAGTCTGGAAAGATCCAGAATTTCCCGAAGCATCCGGTCCATTTTCATACTCTCCTCCTGGAGGATCGTTAAATAACCGGCTTTTTCTTCCTCATTTTCATACATCCCGTCCTCCAACGCCTCGGAGTATCCTTTGATGACGGCAATAGGGGTTTTCAGTTCATGGGATACCCTGGCAATAAATTCCCTTCTGAGGGCCTTAAGATTTTTCTCCTTGGCTAATTCCTCTTCCAGGCGGAGGATGGTTTCTTTTAAGGTTGTGGTCAGATGGTTCAGGGTGGTGCCCAGTTCCCCCACTTCCCCCTTAACTTCCCCGTTGTAACGGACATCGAAATTCATCCGATTCATTTCCTTCGCCACCCGGTTAAGGTCTTCAATGGGCCGGGCGATTTTCCGGGAGAACACCAATGACAGGATAAAGGCCACAAGTCCTCCGAAAAGCAGAATCCAGAGATAAAAATCCTGGGTTAGCTGAAGACTGTCCTGAATCGGGTTTAATGTGGTCTGCAGACGAAGAATCATCTGAGGCCCTGAAACATAAGTGTATAAAATATCGGTTTCCTGGCTGCTCTGAGCCATGGCAGGTCCATGGCCCTGCCGGGTTTCCATCGTGGTAAAGACCCCTTCTTCCTGGACTCTTTGAAGGGTCTCCCCATCGATCCCCCCGTTTCTTCTTCCGTGGCCCATCATCGGCATCTGCCGTTGGGGCCCGGTTTCATAAAGCAGCCCTCCATCGGCGGCAAAAAGCGCCATTTCCGTACCGAGAATCCGGCTTTGCTGTTCTAAATACAAGGTCAGCTCTTCGTCTATTTCCGTTACCGACTGGATCTCTTCAATGATTCCTCTTCCGTTTTCTTCCAGGTTTTCAATGGTGCGGCTGTAATAGTACCCTTCGAGAAACTGGGTCTGCATAAACCACAGGCCCCCAATCAGTAAAAGGGTAAGTATCATAAAGGCGCCGCACAATTTCATAAAAATACTGGATCCCTTCATTTTATTCCTCCTCCAGGCGATAACCGATTCCCCGAACGGTAACGAGCTGTTCTCCCAAGGGCCCCAGTTTCTTACGAAGTCTTTTTACATGGGTATCCACCGTTCGAAGATCTCCATAGTAATCATAGCCCCATACCCGGTCTAAAATCCGCTCCCGGGGCAAGGCCTGGTTTTTATTTTCCAAAAACACCACCAGCAGATCAAACTCCTTCGGGGTAAGGTTCAGCTTTTCTTTATCGATCCGGGCCTCATGTTCCGAAACATTAACCGTAAGCTCCCGGTACCGGTACTTTTCCCCGGACTCCGGCTCTTTTCCCCTTTTCAGCAGGGCCTTTACCCGGGCAACCACCTCTTTGACGCTGAAGGGCTTGGTTACATAATCATCCACCCCAAGTTCAAAGCCGAAAAGTTTATCTTCCTCCTCTTCCCTCGCGGTAAGCATCAGTACCGGAAGACTGCTTACTTTCCGGACCCTTTTCAGCACCGACCATCCGTCGTATTCCGGCATCATCACATCAAGGATCAGGGCATCGGGATTTTCTTTTTCAAAGATCTCCAGAGCCTCTTTGCCGTTTTTTGCTTCAAAGACCTGAAAACCTTCCTTTGTTAAGTACCGGGCTAACAGATCCCGAATCGTTTTTTCATCTTCCGCAACCAGTATTTTTTCTCCCGCCACGTTACTACCTCCTCAGGGACCGTTGATTTAGGTTTAGTATATCAAAAAAACCGACAATATACATTGCCGGCATAAACTTAATTTTTTTAGGATCCCTCTGGGACCTATTCGTTTTCTTCATATCGTGATCTTCATATGCTTTTCTTATAGTGACGGCCTTTACGGTTTCTCTTTCCTAACTGCCGGGCTTGGCATGTGTCCTCGCTCAGTCGGCTTACCCCATGTGTCCTCGCTCAGTCGGCTTAGCCCATAGGTCCTCGCGCTGCCGGACTTACCACATATGTCCCCGGTTTCTGCCCCGTCCTCTTCCCGGACCGCTGTTAAAATTTCCTTCCTCTTCAAATCGAAGGCTCCGTTCTTCCAGTATTTCCTTATACTCTTCGGCTTCCTGTTCAGAGATTTCTCCGGCTTCTACGCCCCGGTCAATAGCTTCAAATCTTTCCTCCAGCCATAATTTCCGGTATTCCTCAACGTCCAGGTCTCCCCGGTCCTCTTCACTGAAATAACAGTGTCCGGGTCCGCCAAAGAAAGACCCTTCTGCGTCTCTCCAGTGGTGCCCTCTCATGCCGCCAAAGAAACCCATTTGGGGACCCCGGTTAAAGAGTCCTTCCTCCCGGTAGGTTAAGCTCTCGGCGAAGACAAAGCCGGTCATTAACATCACGGCTGCAGTAATCAGTGCAATAAACATTTTTTTATTTTTCATCATGCATTCCTCCCATTAATTTATTTGGATGTCTCGTCTCTCCCTATGCTGTAATACCATCTTACAACCTCTAAGTGACAGGACTGTGACAAATATAAGAAAGATTGCGTTTTTTGTCCTTCAGACCTGGTACTTTTTACCCTTTGGCAATGGCATTATTGAGAATTTTTTGATATAATGGAAAAAATCATAGAGTTTTCAAAAAACCCCAGGAACCGCTCGGGGAAACCTCTATAAATACGGAAAAGGAGCGTTTACTATCTGATGAAAAATAAAGCCCGTATTCTATTAATTCTAGCGATTGCCATCATCATTATTATTGCCGTGGGAGTGTACAGCTATCTCTCGGTGATCCCGAACTACCTTTCCACCGGCGCCAACGAAGAAGAGGTAACCGTCGTGGTTTCCGACGGAGACAGTCTGCGGGCGGTGGCCGACACCCTTCATGAGGAAGGGGTTATTCGAAACCGCTATTGGTTTCGCCGGGAAGCCCGGGAGGAAGGGGTAGACCGAAACATTCGCCCCGGCACCTATGAAATCCCTCCGGAGCAGCCCTTTAGCGAGATTTTTGAAATCCTGCAGGTAGGAGAAATCCGAGCTTCTGTTGCCGTGACCTTTCCTGAGGGAATTACCCTCTACCAGATGGGGGAAAGAGTGGAGAACTCCGGCCTGGCCACCCGGGAAGAGTTTTTAGAAGCCACGGAAGCCTATTATCAGAACCAGGGTCTGAGTTATGATGCGGAACCGCTTTTTTACAGTTTGGAAGGCTATTTATATCCTGATACCTACCATTTCGATGAAGACCAGACCGCCACGGAAATCGTAGAGATTATGGCCAACCGCATGAACCAGATATTTTCCCAGGAGGATTATACGACTATGGAGCAGCGGGGGCTTACCCTTCATCAGATTCTGACCAAAGCTTCCCTGATTGAGCGGGAATCCGCCTTTGATGAGGAAAGCGCCTTAATCGCCGGGGTGATTGAAAACCGTCTGGACCGGGAAATGCTGCTGCAGATTGACGCCTCGGTAATTTATGCCATCGGCGGCGGGGAAGAGCATATTTCCCGGGTACTGTATGAGCATCTGGAAGTGGACAATCCCTTTAATACCTACCGCTTTACCGGACTCCCCCCGGGTCCCATTGCCGCACCCCGGGAATCCTCTGTTCGGGCCGCAATAGAACCGGCGGAGCATGGCTATTTATTTTATGTAGTCGGGGCCGAGGGCCATGTATTTGCCGAAACCTACGAGGAGCATCTGAGAAACGTGGCGGATTACCGGGAAATGCAGGAAGACGCCGATGATGAAGTCCTGGAGGAAGCGCCGTAACGGTTAAGCCGTAAGGTGTTCCTTTCAGAGCGATAAGGAAAAAAACATCAAAAGATCGAGGCGCAGCTCCTCGATCTTTTTTATGAGCTTGTTACTTTAGAGTTTTTTACATTATCGTTTATTAATTTATAATTTATTGCTTTACAGTTTGTTTCATTATATTTTATTGCTTTATCGTTTATTACATTATCGTCTATTGCTTTACAGTTTATTACATACTATAGCTTAAAAAAAACAAAATCCCCGGATAACTGAGGATTTTGTTTTTTTATTATAGATCTTCGTTTAACTGCTTTTTAGGTAAGACCCACGATGTTTGCCGCTGCAACAAATATCGCACCGATTATTAACAGGATCCCAACGTAGGGAGCCACCCATTTTACCCATTTTTCATAGGGTATTTTTGAGATCGCAATAACCCCCATAATGGTTCCTGAGGTAGGAATAATCAAGTTCGTAATACCATCCCCTAATTGATAGGCGATAACCGCGGTTTGTCTGCTGACCCCAATTAAATCTGATAACGGAACCATGATCGGCATAGTGGTTGCCGCCTGACCGGATCCTGAAGGAATAAACAGGTTTAATATCATCTGTACCAGATACATAAACAAGGCACCTACGGTTGTTCCAAATGTTGAGATTCCCGTGGCCAATGAGAAAACAAGTGCATCAATAATCTGTCCATCGGACATTACCATTAATATGGCTCGGGCAATCCCCACCACTAGGGCTCCAAAAATCAAATCCTTTGCTCCCTGTACAAAATCCAAGGAAGCTTTGCTTGGACCGGATCCTCCAACGAGACTGGCAAAGATCCCCATCATCAGGAAGAGGGAGGAAAGTTCTGTAATATACCAGTCATGCTCAATGACTCCGTAAATCATCGCGACAAAACCGATGATGATCGTGATAAAGACGAAGATATGTCGCGTGGTGAATTGGGGAAGTTCGGATAAGTCAATTTTCTGATCCTTTTCCGCCAGCTCCAACTCCCGAACGGCACTGATTTGTGGGTCCGCTTTAACTTTTTTAGCATATCTCATGATATACAGGAAGGCGGCAATCTGGAAAACTATGAAAATGACAATTCTAAACATGGCTCCTGAGTAGATCGGCAGTTCTGCTATACCCTGGGCCACACCAACGGTAAAGGGATTCGCGATCCCTCCTGAGAATCCTGCAGAAGCCCCCAGGGTAATCATGGCAACGCCGACGATGGCGTCATAGCCAAGGGCTCTGGCCAGGGCAATGCCGATCGGGATAAATACAATGGTCTCCTCAGCCATTCCGATGGTAGAACCCCCAACACCAAAAATAAATAACATTACCGGTATAATCAATGCGCCTTTATCCTTTAAGCTCAGGGCCAGCTTACCGATCCCGGCGTTGATGGCTCCGGTCCCTTGAATCATATTAAAGGCCCCGCCTACAATAAGGATAAAGAAAATGATGTTTGAGGCATCTTCCATACCTCTATGAATAGAGCTGAACAGGTGATTCTCGCTAAATGAGAAAAATCTCACCGGATTCTGGGGTACATTTTCAAAGGAATCCGCATCCACGACGGTTCTGCCGGTGGCCGGATCCTCTACTCTATCGTACTCTCCTGCTGGCATAACATAGGTGCCGATAAACGCTAATAATATAATCAAAGCAATAATGACGTAAGTATGGGGTACTTTAAATCTTTTCTTATGAACTCTTTTTTCCTGCTCTTTCAATTTCAAAACCTCCCTTTTAGGTTGAAACGCTCCTGTGTTCTTGGAAAACAGATAAAATAAATATTCTAATAATCACCTCCTGAATATTAATACGGTTATTCCGAATAATAATTAATCTGGTGAAAACGGGTATAACCGGCTTTACCCTGACCACCCGAAATTTCTGCTGCCCATTCTGATTTCGAATAAACCAGTGGTATTTTATACATTTTAACATGTAGTGCCTTCCCATACAACAGGGTTTTACAATTATTCAGAATTCTTCGGTTAAAAAAACAGATTGAAATAAACTTTGCAAAGGTTTATCTCAATCTGCTATTTACAGTCTTTACCGGCAGACTCCGTAAGTACTACCGTTCCTCTTTGATCTCCACTACTTCATAACCCTGGTCTTCGATGGAATCTTTGATTTTTTCATCGGAGAGTTCCTCCGTTAACGTAATGTCCACTCGTTCGTCCTCAAGACTCACCTCTACATCTTCCACCTGTTCAAATCCGGAAAGTCCTTCTTTGACCGCGGATACGCAGTGCATACAACTCATACCTTTAACAATCAGTTTTTTCTTCATTTAATATAGCCTCCTCTTATTATTAAACTACTCAAATCTATTCGCCTTCTTATCAAATTTATTCGCCTTCTTAACTAAGGGTACTTCCTACTTCGTCAACCGCTTTACGGTTTTCAGCACCTCTTCGATCACGTCGTCATCACCATGGCGCAGCTGATCCTTTACACAGTGCTTAATATGATTATCCAACAGAACCAGCTGTACGGATTTCAGCGCAGAGCGGGATGCCTCAATTTGATTGATTACGTCATCACAGTAGGTATCCTCTTCGATCATTTTCCGAATGCCTCTCAGCTGACCTTCAATTCTGCTCATCCGGTCCAGCAGCGGCTTTTGTTTTTTGGCTGCAGCGGTGGTCGGTGTTTTCCCCGACAGGGGGGTCATAATTTTTTCCATCTGTTCTACCTCCTAAGCTCTATCGATGGCTTTGCTATTTACTTCCCATGGATTATGGTTATTTATCTTTACTATACCATACCCCTAGTGGGTATGTAAAGCAGAACAGCCGTTATTTTTCCACCCCGCAAAAATCCACAGCGGTTAAAAAGTATACTTCCACCGCTTCTTTCAGCTCCTTGATGGCCACCTGCTCATTTTTTGTATGGGAGTAGGCAATATCCCCGGGGCCGTATACAATGGTGGGAATGTTTCCGAAGTTGTACAGCAGGGAGGCATCGGTCCAGCCTCTTTTGGTGGATAGGACGGGTTCTTTCCCGAGGACGGTCCCCAGGGCTTTGGTCAGGGACTTGGCAATCGGGTCCTCCAAATCCGTGGCCAGGGGTAAATGGTCCAGGGTCTGCATATTGTTTTCCATTCGCTTGATCGAGGCTTCAAAGGTATCGTCCTCCCGGTGAAGCTGATCGATAATCTCCTGATACTCCTGAATCACCGTGTCCGGGGTCTCGCCGGGGATATAGCGGCGGTCAATCTTGATGATGCATTTTCCCGCCACGGTACTGGGCTGAATGCCCCCGTTGATATGCCCGAAGTTCAT
>SKOH01000202.1 GCA_007120165.1 Clostridiales bacterium | reverse complement strand
CCCTGTTAATTCTCGATGAACCCGCCGTCGGTATTGATTTTATCTCTCGAAAATCCATCCTGACCGCGCTGAAAAAATTGGCTGAACAAGGCCTCACCATTATATATTCCACCCATGCCCTAGAGGAAGTTCAGTACATCTGTGACAGAGCCCTGGTGCTTGAGGAGGGTAAAATCCAGCAGGAACTGTCGGTGGGTAACCGGATGAAGGGGATGTTAATGGAGCAGTCGCTGGAAGAAGTATTAAGATCGAAGGGCTTAACTAAGGAGGAGGAAGGGTTATGAAAATTAACAGACGATGGTTGATCGGCGTTTTATTAATAATTGCGTTAGCCGCTTTTGTAGGATGCAGCAACAATGACGAAGAGCTCAGTGATCGGGAGGTCTTTGAAAAAGCCTTTATGCAGAATCTGGAAAGGCATAGTTTTGAGTTCAGCGCAGAGATGGGATTGATTATGGAGGATTTAAACATGCCGAATCAGGCCCTGGGCGCATATATGGGTGCTTTTAATAATATCGCTATGAACTTCGATGGAAAGATCGACGGGGAAGATCCGGTGCATCCTGAGGCCTATTTCACGGGACAGATTAATTCCGCAGGTCTGGGGGTTGCCCTGGAGATGTATATCCTGGATGAACAGATTGCGATAAAAGCCCCGATGATGGCCCAAATACTGGGAGATCAGCGGTTGGCCGACGGCTATATCCTTATGGATCTGGAAGAGGATTTTTACAATCAGGAAGGCTATGAAGAAATGGATCCCGAAGACCGGGAAGCGCTTTATGGAATGTTCCAGCAGTTCGGAGAAATCTATATGGAAATTGTGGAAGAGGAATTTATCACCAATAACGGAGACACGGAAGTTACCATTGATGGACAGGACGTGGATGTAACAGAATATGAGATTTATATGGGTCGGGAAGAAATAAGGACCGTTTTGGAGAGCATCCCGGAGCTGGTGGAAGATGAGTCCTTTAGAGAACTTGTTTACGACGCCCTTCGAATCAGCAATACGGAAATTACCCAACAGGAAGCAGAGGAGAAAATGGATACTATTCAGCAGGACTACGATCAGCAGACCGTGGATGAGCTGATGGCGGAGCTGGAAGAGACCCTGGACCTGGATCAAAGTTCTTTTACCATGACCCTTTTTATTGATCAGGATTACCGTATTGTAAAAGAGAATTACGATGTGCTCCTTGTGGTTCAGCAGGAACAGCAGTCCTTCAGCATGCAGATCCTGGGCACAATGGAATACTGGAATATCAATGGAGATATTGATATTGATGCTCCGGAGTTTACCGATCAGAACAGTGTACCGATGCAGGATTTGATGTTTGCACCGGGATTTTAGAATAAATTATCGACAGGTTCCGGTATGGAGTTAGAGTTCAGTATTAAGGGAAAAGCATCCGGGGATGTCAGAAAACCTTAATACTAAGGAGGATAAAAAATGTTCGCATCTTTTGGGAGAGGATTTTCCGCAGCCTTGGAAGAATTGAAAAAATCCTTCAGTCATAAGAAAAAAACCATGGGAATGATCGTGATTCCCCTGGTTTTTATTTTTTTGCTGCCCATGGGTCTCGGAAACCTTTTTGAGGAGGGGCTCTATATTGATTCCTTTTCCGTGGCGGTGGTAAATGAAGATCAGCATCCGATGGCCCACCTGTTAATGGAGCAGATCCGGGGGGATGAAGATCTGCAGGCCCTGATAGAAATTGTCCATGCCGCTGACGGGGAGGCCGCCGAGGGGATGGTAAGGGATGGGGCGGTTTTTGCCGGGGTAGTAATACCCGAGGATTTCGTCGGAAGTCTGGAGCGGGGAGAGAACCGGGAACTGATCCTTTACACCGACCCCGGGGATCCTTTCAAATCCCAAGTCCTAAAAGGCATAATGGAAAGCTTTATGTATAGTGTTTCCGCCGGGCAAAGCGGCGTAAACACGGTCTGGGATTATTACCGGGAGCAGGATATGCCCTTAGAGGAGCGAAGAGAAAGAATCGACCCGGTGATTTCGGATATTACCTTTCGGGCACTCCATGCCCGGGATACGATGCTTGCCCATCAGCAGATGGAAGGGATTAATACCATGAACCCCGGGGTTTATTATCTTCATTCGGTGATTTTCAGTCTATTGCTGTTTGCCGCCTTGTTTCTCGGCAGGGATCTGATGGAGGAACAAAAGCAGGGGCTGTTTCTAAGAATTCCCTTTACCGGCACCGCACTTAAAGAGTACTATGGGGGTAAAATCCTCGGCAGAGGTTTTCGAATGACCATTGTTGCCGCTGTTCTCATCGCTGCAGGCCAGCGCATGTTAGGGGTAAAACTGGATTTTTCGGCGCTTGTGACCCTTTTTTATCTCAGTCTCTGGATTTTAGTTATTTTAACGCTGGCGGCCTTGTTTTCCCAGGTGCTTAGGAAACCGGAGCTGTTTTTGACCCTGGGCAATTTTTTCGTCTACGGGTTAATTCTTCTTGGCGGGGGCTTAATACCCTATTATTATCTTCCCTTTAATCTGGGGCGATTGGCGGGATTTTTCCCCCATTATCACTACTTACGGGGAATTCAGCGGATAACGATATCGGATTATCAAGGGCTGGGTCCAAAAAGCCTGCTGATGGTTTTGGGAGCCCTGCTGGTCTTTGGATTGGGCGTTCTCATGATGGAAAGACGGGCAGGTGATCGAATGTGAAAATGCTGACCATAATCCTGCTGCAGCTGAAGGGCTTTTTAAGAAAAAAAACTTCGTGGTTCATACTGATTTTCCTGCCGCTGGGTTATTCCTACTTTGCCCTGGGGCTCTTCGATGGAGCGGCCCTCGGTGCAGAAATCCCGGTGGTGGTCGTGGATGAAGACCAAAGCCATTTTTCCCGAATGCTGGTGGAATTACTGAAGGAAGAAACCTATCTGGAAATTCGTGAGAAAGATCTGGAAGGAGGCCTGCTGGAACTGAGGGAAAATCGGGTGGAAGGGGTTTATCGGATCGAGGAGGGCTTTGAAGATCGGATTCGGGCTGATCAGGTACCGGAGCTTACCTCCTATACCTCGCCGATTGCCCAGGGCGGCGGTGCCGTGGGAGAGATTATAATCTCCAGAAGCATACGGATCCTAAGCAGTGCAAGAGCCGCAAATATTGTGGTATCTGAGGCGGTAAACGGGGGATTTACCGAAGATCAGGACCGGTTATGGAACTGGGCCTTCCAGCAGTCGGAGTCCTACTGGGTACCGGAACCTTTAATGACCCTTTCCCTGGAAGAAGTGACGCCGGTCAGGGGCCGGGAGGGGGATTTGGAAAACCCTGCTGTATTCGGTGCACTGGACCTTCTGGCAGGGGTTCATGGACTGTTGATTATCTACATCGGGATGTTTTCCCTTTGGATTTTTTATAAACAGCAGCAGGAAGAGGCGTCGGGCCTTAATCGAAGACAGGAATTAATCCTCGGGAAAGTTCGGTTATTTGCAGGAAAGTTTATCGGGAATTTTCTTTTTCTTACAATCCATCACAGTATATTGCTGCTGAGTATCTATCTCTTACAGGGAGAGACCCTTAGGGGAACCCTTACCGATCAGATATGGCTGCTGCTGATGATGCAGGTCCTACTCATCGGGTTATGGACGATGCTCAGCAAATGGGCCATCGGGAAAAAATACCTGGTAGTGGGACTTCCCATCGGGATTTTACTAACGTCAATGGTCTCCGGTGCCCTCTGGACCATAGAACTGCTGCCGGAAGTTTTACAGCGTCTTTCTCTTGGGATCCCTCAAGGAATTTATATGAGAGGGGTGGAGCACAGTTATTTGGGAGAAACCGCTGCCTTTTATACCACCGTACTGTGGGGCATGGGGCTCGGATTGACACTCCTTTGGATCGGGTTTTGGAAAAAAAGGGAGTACTCGTAAAAAAACCGTAAACTTCGATTTCGAAGTCTACGGTTTTTAGTTTAAGCTGTTGATTCAAATTATTGATTATAATAATACTACTTCTTCTTAGCTGCGTTAAACCGTTCCATATACTTGTTTTTCTCTTTGGCAAGGATGCCGCCAAGTAAAAGCAGTGCAACTAAGTTCGGTGCGATCATCAGTCCGTTTAAGGTATCTGCAATACCCCAGATCACTTCAAGACCGCCGATGGCTCCGACAAACAGGAATGCTAAGAACAACAAACGATAAGGCACAACCACTTTTTTGCCTAAAATGTATTCCCAACTCTTCTCCCCATAGAAGTTCCAGGTAAGCATGGTGGTGTAGGCGAAGAATACGATGGAAATCAGGATAATATATCCTCCGGGACCAGGAAGGCCCTCGTTGAAAGCGGCAGTCGTTAATTCCGCTCCGGTGTTTCCAGTGTCTAATGCTCCTGTGGTTAAAATAACCAATGCAGTCATGGAACATACGATAATGGTATCAATAAATACTTCCCAGATTCCCCACATACCTTGTCGGGAAGGGCTGTTCTTTGCCTGAGCATGAACGATAGATGCGGCACCAAGACCGGCTTCGTTGGAGAATACTCCCCGGGCGATACCGAATCGAATGGTAGCGGCTACGGCAACTCCGGCACCACCGGCTCCTGCAGCGTAAGGATTGAAAGCATAGTAGAAAATATCTCTGAAAGCTGCTGGGATTGCTGCAACGTTCAGTACTAAGATAATAATAGATCCTATAATATAGATCACGGCCATGGTAGGAACCACTTTTTCAGCAGTCTGAGCAATTCGCTCAATTCCGCCAAGGGTTACAAGTCCTACTAGGATAACGATAACAATACCGGTAACCCAAGGTGCAATTCCAAATTCCGTCATTGCAGTGGCAACGGTGTTGGATTGAACCATGTTACCAATACCCAGTGCCGCAAGACCTGCAAAGATGGCATAAAGAATACTTAACCATTTCCAACCGGAACCCAGTCCGTTTTCAATGTACTGCATAACTCCACCGGAGTAGGAACCATCCGGGTTGGTATTTCTAAACTTCACCCCAAGGGAAGCTTCTCCGAACTTGGTAGCCATACCCACTAATGCGGAAAGCCACATCCAGAATACGGCACCAGGGCCTCCAAGATAAATTGCGGTGGCTACCCCGGCGATGTTACCTACACCGATGGTTGCGGCCATAGCGGAACTTACGGACTGAAACGAGGTGATGGCTCCGACCTCCGTGTCATCCTCATCCTTGGATTTTGAGAATAAAGAACCGAAGGTATACTTCCATGCATGTCCTAAATGAGTAAATTGAAAAAATCCGATACGTACAGTTAAATAAAGTCCGGTTGCGATAAGCAGTATCAGGAACGGGGGTCCCCAAACGATATCACCTATGGCATTACTTAAATTTACAATTGCGTCCAAATTTACAACCTCCTTATAAGTCGTTTTTGTTGTACATCCCATTGATCCCTAAGGATCCGGAATTTGAAATCTTTTCTGCTGCTGCGTTAAATGTTTTGATTCCTCCTTTCAGTTGCTGTGATATAATAACTACAGAAATATATTCAGAAATATTAAACAACTTCCATAGTTAGAATTAAATATACCACAGAATCAATACAAATAAAAGATAATATGGGAAATTTGCCTTAGATTAATCGAAAATAAAGAAAGATTTCTATAAATTAAGAAAATACCTGATAAAAGAAGGATTTCAGCCGATGAATTTCTATTGCGGATCAATTAAATAATTTTTCTTAAACATAAAAATAAAATTTTTTTTTATGAAAAATGATCTTTATACCTGTTGAAAAAAGATAGGCTTACAGAAAATGTATATATTAAGGGGGCCGAAAGAGCTTGAAAATTATTGACAGAAAATTTAAATGATTATATAATGTGTTTAAATATTTTACTCGCTAAAATATTTGTACAAAAAACTTTTTTAAAGGAGGAGTATGAATGAAGAAAAAGTTAATTTTGCTGTTGGCCCTGCTAATGGTGATGAGTTTGTTCCTGGCAGCTTGCGGAACAGATGATGAACCGGCAGACGATGACAACGGTGAAGCAGTCGAAGGAGAGAACGGCGACGACGAAGGTGATGACGAAGCAGCAGAAGGTGACGACGAAGAAGGCGACGACCAGCAACATGAAATTGGTGGACTATTAACCATCGGGGTAACGGAAATTTCCGGTAACTTCAACCCTGCGTATTATTCTTCATCTTATGACGGTTATGTTGTAGATTTAACTTTCCAAACGCTAATGAACCGGGATATCGACGGTGAATGGGTAATGGAAGCTGCAGATGACTGGGAAGTAAGTGAAGACGGTACACAAATTACTTTCTTTATGAACGAAGACAACTACTTCTCTGATGGAGAGCAAGTAACTGCCCATGACGTAGTATGGTCATACAAATTACTTTCTGACCCATCCTACACCGGACGATACGGTTCTATTGCCGACGGACTTGAAGGTTACGCTGAGTATGCTGACGGCGAAACTGAAGATTTCCCCGGCGTAGTTGCAGAAGACGACTTCACAGTGGTATTTACTTTTAGAGAGCCGCTTAGAACAAACATTGTTAACACAACTTTCCACATTATGCCTGAGCATTATTATGGAGAGAACATGACTCACGGAGACACTGAAGGGGTAACTGAACTTAGTTCTGAGCCTATCGGTTCCGGACCATACACTTTAGTAGACTTTGCTCCTGAAGAATATGTATACCTTGAAAGAAACGAAAACTATTTATTTGAAGATCAATTCCTAGTTGAAGAGATCTTAATCCAAGCTACTGAAATGACTACTGAAATGGACGACTTATTAACCGGTACAGTAGACTTACTAGCTGGACAGATCAATCCTGACAACATTCGGGACGCTGAAGCGGCAGACAACATTCAGTTAAACGAATACCCACGAAGCGGATACGGATACGTTAAGACCAACAACGAATTTGGTCCAACCACTGAAAAAGAAGTACGACAAGCCCTTTACTATTCCTTTAACTTAGAAGAATTCGTAGACGAATACTTCGAAGGTTATGCAAGCACTCAGTACCACCCATATTCTCAAGAATCCTGGGCAGTAACTGATGAGTGGGTAGATTCCATCGCTTCTTACGACTTTGATATGGACCGGGCAGCAGAAATTCTTGACGAAGCCGGTTGGGAAGTTGGAGACAGCGGTTACAGAGAAAAAGACGGCGAAGTTATGACTCTTTATATCTTAACCATGCCTGATCATGATATCCTTGAAACTCTAGTACCAATGTGGGAACGAGACTGGGGTAACGGTCTTAACATTGACCTTAACATTGCACAACAAGAATTCAACTCGATCCTTGATACAGTAATCTATGACTCTGATGCCAACGTAGAAGAGTGGAGCATGTTCTTCTTGGCAACAACTATTACAAGCTACGATCCTCATGGTACAGTAGAAGCTTCTTTCCACTCCAGAAACATCGGATCCGGACAGAACAATACTTCCAGATACTCTAACCCAGAGTTGGATGAAATGATGGACGATGCTGAAAGAATTATGGACCAAGACGAAGCGATTCCAGTATATCAGGAAATCGGTGAAATCTTAACTGAAGATGCAGCATTCATGCCGGTATATGCGAATACCTACTTTGACTTCTATGACGAAAAACTTGTAGACTTCGAAACTCACGGTATTTACAACTGGGTAGCAGCAATGCGACAGGCAAGAATTGAAGAGTAATCAGTAAAAGGTAACGCTATATAAAACGTTATTGAGTAAAACAAAAAAGTAAATATGGGTGATGCTCCAAGAGCGTAACCCTGTGGGAGAAAACATTGAAAGGCAATTCTACGCAGTTTGTAGGGTTGCCTTCGATGTCAGAATGGAGAGTTTTTTGATAATTTAAAATATTACTAGACGACATATTGAGGAGTGAGGGTATGCTAACATTTATCGGAAAACGTCTGTTACAATTAATACCAACAATGCTGGTTATTTCATTGTTGATATTTATTGTACTGGACTTTATGCCAGGAGACCCGGTACAGGCCTATTTAGGAGTAGGTTCGGAAGTATCTCCTGCAAGACAGGAACAAATTCGTGAGCAGTTAGGACTCAATGATCCGCTTCCTATTCAGTACATTAACTGGCTGGGCCGGGTGGCAACCGGAGATTTGGGAAGATCCAATACTTATAATGCAGAAGTTAGTGATGTGATATTCGGCTTTATATGGAATTCCTTTTTGCTAAACATATTTGCATTGATATTTGCACTACTTATTGCCATACCCGTGGGGATAAAATCCGCGGTGAAAAAGTATGGCCTGTTTGATAATTTCTTTACGGTATTCTCGTTGACCGGAGTATCGATGCCGACATTTTTCTTTGCCCTGATTCTAATCTTTGTTTTCGCAAGGAACATTGACTGGATTCCGTTAAACGGTATGCGAACGTCTATTATGGCGGTTCGAGGTTATGACAGTTTATGGGCGAATATCGTGGATGTGGGCCGACACATGCTCTTACCGGTAACGGTACTTACCATGACCAGTTTGGCAACCCTTACCCGTTACACGAGAAACTCGGTAATTGAGGTAATTAACCAAGACTATATTCGAACTGCGCGGTCTAAAGGCCTTAAGGAAAAAGTGGTAATCTACAAACACGCCTTTAGAAATGCTTTACTGCCCCTAATCACCATTCTTGGAATGTGGATCCCCGCCTTATTCGGTGGTGCGATTCTGTTGGAAACTGTATTCCTATGGCCCGGGATTGGTAGAGTATTACTCAGTGGAATTACCGGTCAGGATCTATCATTAGTTATGGCAACTCTGGTATTTTATGCACTTCTAAGAGTACTCGGAAACCTTTTAGCCGATATTTCTTATGGATTTGCAGATCCCAGAGTACGAGTAAAGTAGGAGGAGGGAAATTATGACTGAAGCAAAAGTAGAAGAAACGGTAAACGCTCCCCGCTTGAAGCCGGAAGGACCCTGGAAGATTGCGTGGAATCGGTTCAAAAAAAATAAAATCGCTGTGGTCGGTGGCATAGGCTTTGTCCTTATCGTCCTGGCAGTAATTATCGTACCAATGATTTATTCATTCAACCTATGGAGAGATGTGGAAGGGATTTCCACAAACCAGTTAATTCGGGAAACCATCAATGTGGACCTCAGAGCCCACGGTTTTGAACTGGCAAACTCCGAACAGCCCCCATCAAGGGAACACTTAATGGGTACGGACCGTCAGGGACGGGATGTAATGTTTCGATTATTCTATGGCGGCAGAATATCCATGATGGTTGGTGTATTATCCGCCTTCCTGACAGTAACCCTGGGTACGCTTGTAGGAGGGGTTGCAGGATATTACGGAGGAAAGATTGACGGATTTCTGATGCGTTTTGCAGAAATCGTGCAGTCGATCCCCTTCTTACCGATGATGATGGTAATCTCCGCGGCGATGCGCTGGGTGCCATCGGATCAAACCATGCTGGTGGTAGTATTTGTGGTCGGGATCCTCAGTTGGCCCGGTCTATCCCGTGTGGTTCGTGGACAGATCCTTTCCCTTCGGGAACAGGAATTT
>SKOH01000023.1 GCA_007120165.1 Clostridiales bacterium | reverse complement strand
CGGGTGCCTCCAAAGAGCTGATAGGGAATTCCCCGCTGAATCAGCACTTCTTCAATGATTCGGGACTGGGCATTGGTCCGGTAAAGGACGGCAAAGTCCTTATAGGCCCGCTCTCCGCCCTCCCGCTGTTTTTCAATGGTATCGGCGATGTATCTTGCTTCATCCCGCTCCTGATCGGCTTTATAGTAATTGAGAACCTTTCCCTTATCATTGTCGGTCCAGAGTTTTTTCGGCTTTCGCTGGCGGTTGTGGGCCACTACTTCATTGGCCGCCTCCAGAATGATATTGGTGGACCGGTAATTCCTCTCCAGTTTGATGGTCTTGGTTTTTTGAAAATCCTTCTCGAAACCTAAAATGTTTTGAATGTCCGCCCCCCGCCAGCCGTAAATGGACTGGTCGTCATCCCCGACCACACAGATGTTTTTATGGTCATCGGCCAGCATGCTGACTAAGGTGTACTGGGCCATATTGGTATCCTGAAACTCATCCACCAGAATGTATTTAAACTGATTCTGATAGTACCGAAGAATCGTGCCGTGCTCTTTAAAAAGGGTTACGGTCTTCATGATCAGATCATCAAAGTCCAGGGCATTGTTTTTACGAAGAATCCGCTGATACATCCGGTAAAGTTTTTCAATCTGCTGATTCCGATAATCGTCCCCTTCAATTTTTAAATACTCATCGGGGGTGATCAGCTGATCCTTGGCCCGGCCCACGGCCCCGAGCATGGCCTTGGGGTGAAACTCCTTTTCCGGCAGATTCAGGTTTTTAATACATTCCTTCATGACCACCAGCTGATCCGAGGGATCGTAAATTCCGAAATTGCTGGTATACCCCAGGGCTTCAATTTCTCTTCTGAGGATCCGTACACAGGCGGAGTGAAAGGTGCTGATCCATAGATTGTAATAGGGCTTTTCCAGTAAGTCCTCCACCCGCTCTTTCATTTCCTTGGCCGCCTTATTGGTAAAGGTAATGGCCAGGATATTATAGGGGTCTACCCCCAGTTCCTCGACCAGATAGGCTATCCGATGGGTCAGTACCCGGGTTTTCCCTGAACCGGCTCCCGCCAGTACCAAAAGCGGCCCTTCGGTCTCGCATACCGCTTGGCGCTGCATGTCGTTCAAATCATTTATGTTCATGGTTTTTACGCTCCTTTAGTCATAAGTAAAATCTAATCCTATCTTATTATATTTCAGGAAAATCTTCAATAGAAAAGAGGTGGAGCTGCCTTGGTTAATAAAAAACACAACTATATAGAAAACACTAGTGCACATAACACTAGTGTAAGCTTCCCTCTGCTATGGAAATATCGGTTTTATGGATCACCGCCGCCCTCAGGGCCGCCTCAATGGCTTTTGTGATCTCCTTTAGTTTCATCGAAGGCTGCGTATTATTATCCGTCACCTGCTCCGGGATATAGGGAACATGGATAAATCCTCCCCGAAGGTCGGGTTTTTCGGTGTTGATATAATGAAGCAGACCGTAGAGAATATGGTTACAGACAAAGGTTCCTGCGGTGTTGGAAACTTCGGCGGCAATCCCTGCCCGGCGGATATTTTCCGCCATGGCCTTAATGGGCAGGTTGGAAAAATACGCCCCGGGACCGCCGGGGACAATCGGCTGGTCTACCGGCAGATTTCCATGGTTATCGGGCATCCGGGCGTCGTCGATGTTAATCCCTACCCGCTCCACACTGATTTTTGTTCTTCCCCCGGCCTGTCCCACCACCAGCACAATGGAAGGGTCCGCTTCGATGATTTTTTCCTTCAGCACCTTTAGGGAGTGGTGAAAAACCGTAGGAATTTCCACCGTTGCCACCGGGACCCCCTCCAGGGTGCTTTGAAGGAGCTTTACGGCTTCCAAAGCGGGATTGATGGTTTCTCCCCCAAAGGGGTCAAAAGCTGCCACTAATATTTTCATTCTCCCCCTCCTCAACTTTTGCTGCCAGTTCCTCCGAAGAAAACTCCGGTTTTTTCGGAATGGTCACCCGAATATTCGTCCCGTTATTGTTCCCGCTTTCCACTTCAATGTCTCCTTTGTGAAATTTTATAAACTCTCTGCAGAGGATCAGTCCCAGACCGGTACCCTCTTCATAATTGGTCCCCTTTGTGGAGCTTACATGATCCAGTCGAAACAAATTGGGAATGCGCTCTTTTCGTATGCCCACACCGGTATCTTTTATTTCAATAAAGGCCTGCTCTCCCTGAAGCCTTCCCTGAATGATAATTTGCCCCCGGTCGGGAGTGAATTTTACCGCATTGGAGATCAGATTTCGAAAAATCGTGTGGATCATCGCCGAATCCCCCAAAGTCTTCAGTCCCGGCTCTATGTCCATCTGTACCCGAAGTTTTTTCCGGAGGATCTCCTGATGGTAAAGGTGTAAATTTTCCTCCAGGACACTCTTCAAAAAAAGTTCTTCCGGCTTAACCTTTAAATCCCCCCGCTGGTGCATGGCCCATTGTAAAAGATTGTTCAGGAGTTTATGGAGCTGCTGGGAGTGTTGGGAAATCGACTGCAAAAAGTCGATGCGTTCCTCTTCACTGAAATCTTCGTAGTTTTCCTTCATTAAATTGGTAATGCTGACAAAGGTATTCAGCGGACTTTTTAAATCGTGGGCAATAATCGAGAAGAATCTGTCCTTTACCCGATTGCTCTGGTTCAGGGCCTGGTTTTTTTCCTCCAGGGCCTCCTTGGTCCATTTCAGCTCCAGATGGGTTTTTACCCTGGCCTTGAGTTCGCTGGCATTAAAGGGCTTGGTAATATAGTCCACCCCCCCGGTTTCAAAACCTTTTTTGATGCTTAGGGAATCGGTTCGAGCGGTTAGAAAAATTACCGGGATCTCTCTGGTTTTCTTTTCGGCTTTTAATATCTCACATACCTTAAACCCGTCAATTTCCGGCATCATAATATCCAGAAGGATCAGGTCAAAAGAGTTCTGCAGTGTCTGGCTAATCGCTTCCTTGCCGCTCAGGGCAAAGGCCAGCTGATAATCCTCTTTTAAGAAATTGGCAATCAGTTGAATGTTTTGCGCCACATCATCTACAATCAGTATTTTCCCCTTTTTTTCCTCCATAATAACGCTCCTTTATCCGCTGAATAAGATTTGGGTAAAGCCCCAGCAGGTGTTTCATCTCTTCAATATCAAACCGTTCAGTACTTTCAATCAGCTGGTCGGCGTATTCCGTAAGCACCGGGACGCCCTGACCTTCTCCCAGTTTCCCCAGGCTTTTCCCAAAGCTTTGAATATCCTGAAAAAAAGCACTGTTTCGAACCCTTCGGTACTCCCATTTTCCCTGATTTTCCAGATACTCCAGTACTAGTTTCCGGTCTCCGTTAATTGTGTATTTATTAGATTCTACATCCTCCGATAAATACCCTTCTTTTCCCTCTCGATTGACATAAACTTTTTCGCCGCCGATCTCCACCGGATAAAAACTCAGTTCAAACCGGGTTCCCTTCCTCGGGACGGAAAACAGCTCAATTTCCCCTTCCAGCATTTCCACAAGATTTTTGGTAATGGTAAGGCCGAGGCCGGTGCCCCGGGAGCCGTTTTCTGAAGTATCCCACTGGACAAAGGGCTTGAATATCTCTTTTTGTCCCCGTTTGGGAATCCCCTTTCCGCTGTCGATCACTTCAATTTGCAGCCTTCCATATCGGTCCTCCTTCTTCTCGAAACCAGCCCGGATTTTTACGAACCCTTTTTCAGTAAATTTCAGGGCGTTGCCCACCAGGTTTAAAAGAATTTGACGGATCCGGGTCTGGTCAATCCACAGAAGTTTCGGGACGTCCTCTTCAATTTCTATTTGAAGTTTCAGGTTCTTCTGGGAGGCCCGAAGCTCAAAAATGTCCCGGATTTCCTCGATCAGTCGTCGAAGGGAAATTTGCCTTTTCTCGATTTTTACAACTCCCGCCTCAATTTTTGACAAGTCCAGGATGTCATTCATCAGCGTCAACAGATTCTCTCCCCCCTGGCGTACGGAATGGATATAGTCCTTATGCTTGGGGTTATCGATCTCTTTTTCCAGGATCTCCGCAAAGCCGATAATGGCATTCATCGGGGTTCGGATTTCATGGCTCATATTGGCGATAAACTCACTCTTTTGCCGATTGGCCTCCTGGGCATTTTTCATGGCGATTCGAAGTTTTTTCTGGGAATTTTCCATGGCGGTCTCCCGCTTTTTCTTTTCAATATAACTGCCCATCATATCCGCAGCGGTATTAAGGATCCGTATATCCTGATCGTTCCACTCCCGCTTCTGCTTTACTTCATCGAATCCTAAAAATCCATACCAGACTTTCTCAACGAAAACCGGGATGACCAGAATAGAGTGAATCCCCTGGCTTTTTAAGGTCTCCACCTCGGACTCGGGAAAGTCCTCCACATTACCGGAGATGGGAATATCCTGGGAGAGGACTTCCTTCCACCGTTCAAAATCCGGTTCCAGATCGAATCGCTGAAGAGCGGGATTATCAATCTGGGGCTCGACTTCCGCGCCGCAGGCTTCATAGGCGTATCTGGTATAGACCCTGCGAGTTTTTGCGGCCGGATCATATTCCATGGCATTTTCAAAAATGTATACCCGGTCGGCATGGGTGGCCCTTTGCAGATGGACTAAGGCTCCCTGAAGGGCTTCTTCCATGTCCTCCTTTAACAGCTGCTGGGAGACATTGGCCAGTTCTTTTTCATAGCGGATCCGTTCTTCCAGATCTTTTTGGGTTTTTTTCACTTCGCTGATATCAATAGCCACTTCCAGCCGGGCTTTTTCGTATCCCGGCCAATCAATCATTTTCGCTTCCTTTAAGTAATATCGGTCCAGCTTCTCGGAATAGGTCTCAAAACGGTACACTTCTTCCTCGTTAAGACGCAGGGAGGCATTTTCACATTTCCCGCAGGGAACATGAAGCTTTTGCATCACCTCATAGCAGGTTTCACCTACCACCTCACCATTCCAGAGATCCTTTACGGTTTTGTTGGCATAAATGACTTTATAGTTTTTCGGATCAATCACATAAATCAGTTCGCTGACATTATCCAGCAGCGAGAGAATCTGCTGGTATTCCTTGTAATTCCGTCGTCTTTCCTTTTGAGGGTACTCTTCTGATGCCTCTTTCAAACAAAACACCTCTTTTCCTACTCTTTACCGAGCATTTTTTCGTTACCCCTATTATAACAAATAAATGCAAATAACCCCACCCAAAGGAAAAGAAGCGGCAATTAATCCGCTTCCGGTACAATGGTAAATTTAGTTATCTCATTTTTCGATAAGAACCGCATCGGCGGCCCCCAGACCCCGGTTCCCGGGCTGGTATAAATGTAGGCCTTCTTATTTTTATAGAGGCCCTTGGAGTATTTGAAATAAAAATATACGAACCATTCCAGCGGGGGGATTTGCCCGTTATGGGTATGTCCCGACAACTGAAGGTCCACCCCCAGATCTGCGGACTGCTCAAAACGTACCGGCTGATGAAACAGCAGCAGGGAGTAGCGGTTCGGGTCGGTGTCCTTTAAAATTTCCTCCAGATTGATCGGGGTCTGCAGATATTTTTCCACCGTCACATCGTCCACGCCGTATATTTCCAAGTCCTTTGAAATCGTTACTTTATTATTTCTAAGGGGGGTCAGGCCGCTTTTTTTCACAAACTGATGATAGTCCTTCAGTCCGCTGTAAATCTCATGATTCCCGATGATCGTAAACTTTCCCCCGGGGGCCCGCAGCTCTTTTAAAATCGGCATAAAATCCTTGATCTTATCATATTTCCCATCCACCAGGTCCCCGGTGATTACAATAATATCGGAGCCCAGTTCATTGGTGGTTTTTACGATGCTGCGGAGCCATTTTTTCGACGTCAGCATCCCGATATGCACATCCGTCAGCTGGGTGACGGTAAAGCCCTTTGAAGGCTTTTTAATTTTTGCCGAAGGAATGGTAATCTCCCGCACCACCGGAGTTCTGGTGCCGTTGTAAAAGGAGTAAAGCACAACCAGTGTGGTGATTACAAAGGCGATAATTGTGGAAAGTCCCAGATTAAAATTCATAAAAAAATAGGACAGGTCCCGAAGGAGATAGACGGATATGGCAATGGACAGAAAACCCAGCCAGAAATGACCGAGGTAGGCAATGCCGTGGATATAGGCCTTTTTTTGAAGGAACATGCCGAATATAAAAAAGGAGCCCGCCACCACAAAGATCCCCCGAAGAAGCCAGAGGATTTCTCCCGGAACTTCCAGCCCCCGAAGAATACTGCGGTATACATAGTAATTCATTCCCAGATAAAGGGCGGTAAAAAAAAGCCCCATGGTTACAATACTTAGTTTTTTACTCATTTTGTCTCCACCTTTTTCGGTACTATATTTTTCTTATAATACCCTTTCCCGGACCTCTAAAACGGAGGGGAAAAACAAAAGCAGGGAGAAATTACCCTGCAATGTCCCGTCGATGGATTTTTCCGTCAAAATAAATTTTCTCCGCATTCCGGTAGGCTCTTTGTCTCGCTTTTTCCAGCGTCTGATCGACGGAGGTAACCCCGAGGACCCGACCGCCGCCGGTAACCAGGCTCCCCTCCTGCATCCTGGTTCCGCTGTGAAAGACCATTGTCTGCTGATCCGCATGCTCCAGCCCTTCGATGATTTTTCCGGTTTCATAGGCCTCCGGGTATCCCTTCGATGCCAGGATCACGCAGACCGCTTTTTCCGCCTTCCACTGGATTTTCCCATCTCCCAGGGTGCCTTCCTCTACCCCCTGGAAGATCTCCACCAGGTCTGTTTCCAGCCGGGCGAGAATCACCTGGGTTTCCGGATCCCCGAAACGGACGTTGTATTCCAGTACCTTGGGACCCTCAGGGGTGATCATGATCCCGATAAAAATAATTCCCCGATAGTCCATCTTTTCCTGTTGAATCCCTTTTAGGGTCGGCTTTAGTATTTCCTCCCGGACCCGGGCCTCTACCTCCTTGGTATAGGCTTCATTAGGCGAGTAGGTTCCCATTCCTCCGGTGTTCAGTCCCCGGTCATTATCGCCGATTCGTTTATAGTCCCTGGAGCTTGCCATCGGAATAATGGTTTTTCCGTCCACAAAGGCGATGACCGAGGTTTCCACCCCGGTTAAAAACTCCTCGATGACCACCCGGTCCCCGGCGTCGCCAAAGTCCCGGTCCTTCAGAATTTTTTTCAGGCCTTCCCTGGCTTCTTTCCGGGTTTCACAGATCAGTACCCCTTTTCCCCCGGCCAGTCCGTCGGCCTTTAATACCAATGGGCATTTATACTGTTCGATGATTGCTAAGCCTTCCTGATAATCCCCGGTGGTATGGGATTTTGCCCGGGGTATTCCGTAACGCTCCATAAAATCCTTGGAATAGGCTTTGCTGCCCTCCAGCACCGCCCCTTTTTTATCGGGACCGATAATTTTAAGGCCCTCCCCGCGAAAAAGATCCACGATTCCCTTTACCAGCGGGGCTTCCGGTCCCACAACGGTCAGGTCGACGGCCTCTTTTTTTGCAAAACCAAGCAGCCCTTCCAGATCCTCCGGTAAAATGTCCACAAGCTTGCCCAAATCCTTCATGCCGGGATTTCCCGGAGCGATGAAAAGCTTTTCGACCAGCGGACTTTCGCTGATTTTCCAAGCCATAGCATGCTCCCGTCCACCGCAGCCGATCAACAGAATTTTCATATCCTCACCTCTTTTTTAGTGTTTGAAATGCCGCATTCCGGTAAATACCATGCTGATCCCGTACCGATCACAGCACTGAATGGAATCCTCATCCTTAATCGAACCTCCCGGCTGGATAATTGCCGAAATTCCCGATTCCTTAGCCTTGATTACACAGTCGTCAAAGGGGAAAAAGGCGTCAGAGGCCAACACACTGCCGGCAAAATCATGCTCCGAGTTTCGAAGGGCATTATCCAGCGCCCAAATCCGACTGGTCTGACCCGGTCCGATGGCCAGGGTCTGCTCTCCCTTGGCAATGACCACGCCGTTGCTTTTCACGTGTTTTGCCACTTTATTGGCAAAGAGTAAATCCTGAAGCTCCTGATTAGAGGGCCTTACTTTTGTAACCACAGTTTGGTCCATTACTATACCCCGGTCCCGCTGCTGCAGCAGCATCCCGCCGGATACTTTTTTAAACTCCATGGCGGTGTCCATTTCCAAAATCCCCGGAAGTTTTAATACCCGAAGATTCTTTTTCTTACGGAATACGGCTAAGGCCTCCTGGGTAAATCCCGGGGCCGCCACCACTTCTAAAAAGATTTCCTCCATCTCCCTGGCGGTAATTTCGTCCACTTCCCGGTTGAGGGCCACAATACCCCCGAAGATCGACTGGGGATCCGCCGCGTAGCATTTTTCAAAGGCTTTTTCAATGGTCTCCCCGCTGGCAGCTCCGCAGGGGTTGGTATGTTTGATCGCCACCGCCGTGGGACGGTCAAATTCCTTTAACAGTTCCAGTGCGCTGTGGGTATCGTTTAAGTTGTTGAAGGACAACGCTTTTCCCTGAATCTGCTCTGCACTGACCAGACTTCCCGGAACCTCCCGGGCCTCCCGGTAAAAGGCCGCCGGTTGGTGGGGGTTTTCGCCGTAGCGAAGATCCATGACCTTTTCATAGGGAAGGGTCAGTTTGTCGGGGAATTTCGGGACATCGCCATCCTTAGCTGCTTCAGGTTTTATTTTCCTTCGTAAGTACTCGGCAATCAGCCCGTCGTAGTAGGCGGTTTCTTCAAAGACTTTCAGTGCCAGAGCGTAGCGGGTTTCTCGAGTGGTTCCCCCCTGCTGCCGCACTTCTTCCAATACCCGGGCATAATCCCGCTGATCGGTAACCACCGTCACATCTTCAAAATTTTTCGCCGCTGAACGGAGCATGGCCGGTCCGCCGATATCAATATTCTCGATGGCCTCGTCAAAACTTACCCCCTCTTTGGCGATGGTTTCCTTAAAGGGATACAGATTAATGATCACATAATCAATTTCTTCAATCTCCAGGTCCTTTAACGTTTCCTGATGCTTCCTGTTTCCTCTTTTTGCCAGGATCCCTCCATGGACCTTGGGATGCAGGGTCTTTACCCGACCGTCCAGGCACTCGGGAAATCCGGTGACCTCCGAGACGTCTTTGACCGAGAGTCCCCCTTCCCGAAGCAGCTTTGCGGTGCCCCCGGTGGAAATAAGTTCAATCCCCTGGGCAAAGAGTCCCTTGGCAAAGGCCAGAATTCCTTCTTTGTTGGATACACTAATCAGTGCTCTTTTCATCGTACCGCCTCCTATGGTTAAAAGTTATAAAATTTCATCCGCTGTTTTCTCTTTCACCCGGACCCGGTTTCCGATTACCGTTACCCGCCTTTCCGCAATCAGCTCAATTGCTTTGGGCAGCAGCCGGTGCTCGAGTTTTAGAACCTTTTCTTGAATGTCCGGAATTTCATCGTCAAAATCAATGTCCACGGCCTGCTGCAGAATAATCGGTCCGCCGTCGGTCTCTTCACTGACAAAGTGAACCGTGGCACCGGTAACTTTCATTCCCCGCTGAAAAACTCCCTGGTGTACCTTTTCCCCATAGTACCCTTTTCCCCCAAAACAGGGGAGCAGGGAGGGGTGAATGTTGATGATTTTATTGGGGTAGGCT
>SKOH01000164.1 GCA_007120165.1 Clostridiales bacterium | reverse complement strand
TGATTCGAAGCACCCGAACCACCTGGTCCAGTACCACCGGATCCTTTGAAAAAAGTCCGGCCAGGGCCGGGGCAAAAATGTAGAATACCGCTCCGATGACCACCATAAAAATCGTCGCCATAAAGTAAGACATCAGCCCCGCCCGTTGGGCTTCCTCTTCATCCCCTCTTCCCAGGTTCTGTCCCACCAAAGTGGCCGCTGCAACCCCAAAGCCCATACCGGGGAGATAGGAAAAGGTCTCGATTGTCCCCGCAATGTTATGGGCGGCGTAGGCTTCCGTGCCGATTTGGATAATCATACCGCCGTATATCAGTTGCCCCGAGCGCATAATCAATCGTTCCACCGCCGCAGGGATGCTGATTTTTGTCAGGGATTTCAACATGGTAATGTCCAATTTCCATGCCTGAAAAATCGATACATGAATTTTTCCTTTTTCTTTATTGATCGTATGTAATAATAGTACCACACTGATTACTCTTGAGAAAGTGGTCGCAAGGCCCGCTCCCAGAATTCCCAACCCGTTGAAGTTGAATACTCCGAAGATCAATACATAATCCAACAGGGCGTTTACTACATTGGCAAAAATAGCGATCTTCATCGGGGTTTTGGTATTTCCCGCACCCCGCAGGGCACTGGCAAGTACCATGGACACCGCAAGAAACACCGAAGGTACCGCCACCGCGAGAAAATATGGCAGCGCAAATTCAATGACCCCTTCCTCCGCTCCTAACAAAAGTAAAATTCTTCTCGCAAAAATCAGATTCACGATACCGAAAAGCCCCCCGATGATCACACTCATCAGGATGGACTGCTTTACCGCATGATCCGCCTTTTGATGATCTTTCCCACCGACGGCTCTGGACACTACGGCGGTGGTCCCGATTCCGAGCGCTAGGAAAAAGGCAATATAGACATTCATCGTCAGATTCGTAACCCCTACCCCGGCAATGGCCTCTGTTCCCAATCGCCCCACGAAATAAACATCCACTACCCCTATCATAACCTGGGAGATATTCTCGATCATCGCCGGTATCGCTAACAAAAAAATGCTTTTGATCTTCGTCTGTTGAAAAAACGTGCTCAGTCCCTTTATTGCGGTTTTTACGTTGCCCGTCATACATATCCCCCCTAGCAAATATCCCCCCAGGGGGGATATTTGCATTATATTATAGGAGCCTGTAAATGGCAACGCATATAATTAATCTGCAAATTTACTTTCTACCACCGCCGCAGTTTAAAATACCCCAGCATGGCGGCAGCAACCCCCAGGCAGGTTATGACAAATATCGTAAAAGCCGAGGGTTCATTCAGGCCGGGCATAAAAAGGAAATTCATCCCGAAAACCCCGGTTAAAAACGTTAAAGGAATGAAAATTACCGAAAATATGGTCAGGGTCATCATCGTCTGGTTCATTTTCATGCCCGCATTGGACATTTGCATTTCATGAAGCCCGTTACTCATCTCCCGGTAACCGCGTATCCCATTGATCATTTGATTTAAATTTTCATATAAATCCTGATAATAAGGGGCCAGGTCCCGGTCAAAATACGGATTTTCCCGAGCCATAAATTTTCGAAGAGAGTCCGTTAACGGAGTAATGGAATTGCTGAGATACAAAAGTTCTTTTCTAAGCCGGTATATTTCCTCTTTGCTGGGATCCGACTCCTCGAGGATCTGCAGTTCAATATTGTTAAAGTTAATGGAAATTTGATTGATCACCACCAGGTATTCATCGATGATTGCATCCAGCAGGGTGTAATAAAGATAAGCGCTGTCGCTGATCCTGAGTTTACCTTTCGGATCCTGAAGACGTTCCCTGACATAGCCGAATACATCTCCGGCGGTTTCCTGAAAGGTTATCAGGATATTTCCCCTTCGAATCATCGAAAGATGTTCATGAATAATCCTTTCCTCTTTCAGGTAGATCATTTTAAAAACCGAAAACAAATACTCCCGGTAGATTTCCATTTTGCTCCACTGGGACATATGGATGATGTCTTCCAAATCCATGGAATGTATATTTAACTGTTGCCCGATGAGCCGGATCAGGTCCGGGCTGTGAAGCCCGATAATATTGATCCAGTACTTCTGTTTACTGTTCGAGGCCTCTTGCAGCAGTTTCTTCAGCTCCCCGGTTTCGTTCAATAGGTAGTTGTTGATTTTTTCACTGTCATAGCAGATAATTTCAATCCGGATTACCACATCGGGAAAGCTCCCGGAGTATACCAGGGTGCCCGGCGGTTTACCAATGGACTTTTCCTTCGTTTTCAGTATATTAAACGGATCATAACGATTCATCCGGAACACCCCTTGACTATGGATTTATAACAGTTGATACTCCCCGAACCGATAAAAAAAACCATCCTAAAGAGCATTGACCGATGTCCTTAAGATGGTTTAAGTTTAGGCTGTTTCAATATCTTCGATAAATTTTACCACTCTTTTCAATAACAGTTGGGCGCATTCTTCGTGGTACTCCGGCAATAACGCATCGGTAAAAAGATGGCCTTCCACGGGATATTCATAATACTTAAAAGGTGCGCCGCTCTCCACAACATCCTTTTTAAAGGCCTGTATTTCTTCTTCCTCTTTCCAGGGATCCTTCTCGGCATAATGGACCTGCACCGGAACCTCTGCCGGCCATTTTTCAATTCCCAGAGCCGTAACCGGCAGCGCTGCATGAAGGAGTATACAACCCTTCGCCCCGGGCTTTTTCCCCGCCAGCAGCTGGGCGGACGCCCCGCCATTGGAAAACCCGATATACACCGCATCTTCCGGAAGCTCCTTGGTATATTCCCGGGTCCGCTCCATTAATCCCTCGATTCCAAGCCTGGAAAAATACTCAAAGGCCTCATCCATATCATCAAAGGAACTGCCGTCGTATAAATCGATACAATATACCTGATGTCCGATTTCCGTCAGCTTACGACTTAAATCCAAAACCCCTTTTCTAATTCCCAATACCGAATGAAACACTATGACATTGGCCATGATTCCCCCTCCTAAGCAAAGTTCTTTTAACGGTAACAAATGACTTTCTCGTTAATCCTCAACCTCCAGCTGCAGCGTGTTTCCCGACGGATCTTTGATAACCAGCGGTTCCTGCTGCTCCTGCTTCGAACTCACTATTTTTCCCAAGCGTTTTTTAATGGTATTCAGGGTCTCCTGAGCCGGCACGGAAATCAGTGCACGATCCAGCCCTATGGCATTTTCCGGCGGCGCGTCACCCCCCAGGCTGTTCCAGCTGTTAAGCCCGATATGGTGATGATATCCTCCGGTGGACATAAAGGCTGCACTGCCCCCCATTTCTGCCGTTAATTCAAAGCCCAGACAGTCCCGGTAAAACTCCACCGCCTCAGAAACGTCCCGTACTTCCAGATGGATATGCCCCATTACCGTCTCCTTCGGCATACCCCTCCAGGAAGTTTCCGTCGCATGCTGCAGCAGGTCTTCCACCTGCAGTCTTTCCGTTCCCATTTTTTTCACCGGTACCCCTTCCCGGTCGGCATATATTTCTATCCCGTTACCGTCGGGGTCTTCCAGATAAACGGCTTCACTGACGGAGTGATCCGAGGCTCCCGAAAGCCACCGGCCATGCTGCTGCAGGTGCAGCCACAGATCCGCAAGATTTTCCCGACGGGGAAGCAGCAGGGCAATATGAAACAAACCGGTGCTCCCTAATGGGGCAGGCTTGGGATTATCCGGCTGTTTTAAAATGACCAGATCTCTAATGCCATCGGGGGATAGATAAGCCAGGTTTTTTTCTTTTTTTCTGACCTCCAACCCCACAACCTCTTTATAAAACTTTATCGAGCGTTTCAAATCACTTATCTTTAACACCACACGGCTGACTTTTGTGACATCCTTATTGCTGTTCATAATTCCTCTTCCTCTCCATTTATTGTTGCTGACTCAGATAGTCTTCAATGTAGTCCTTTAGAGACTCCCGGTAATGGCCGTCTCTTCCCACGGTTTTTTCCGCAGTAATTAAGGAATTAATCACGCTTTCCTCCACCGCCTCTATGGCTCCGATAAACATCCTGTCCAGCATATCCTCTTCAAAACGCTCCACGGTCTCGGTGACTTCGGTACCTGCATGGGTGATCAGATTTTTCGTAGAAAAGGCGATTACCAGATCTCCGCTTTTATGGGCAAGTTCCGCCCCGGTTCTTGCAAGCCCCACCGTAGCCCGTTTTGAAAGTCTTTCCAGCTGACGGTCCGTCAGCGGTGCATCGGTGGCAAGAACAATTACTACCGAGCCCTTCGTCTCACTAAACTGGTTTTGCAGGTCTCTGGGATGTTCCTCGTCCTTTTCTTCCTGCTTTTCATTGATCCATGCACCGATTTTCCTCCCGTCAATCATTAAATCTTCCAATCTTCCAAAATTTGTTAACACTAAGGAGCCGATGGTGTAATGGCGGTCATCAAACTCCACTACCCTTGAGGACGATCCGATGCCCCCCTTTAGTCCAAAGGCCGTCATGCCGGTGCCGGCACCGAAATTCCCTTCCCCAAAGTCCTCTTTCCCGTCGGCTAGAGCTTCGGAAACATGATGCCTTTTTACATGCCGCCCCCGGATGTCGTTTAAGAAGCTGTCGTTGCATTCTGCGATCACCGGATTTACCGCCCCGGCGGAGGTTCCGATTTCTTCATTATTTTCAAGCATATGGTCAATAATGCCGTCCCATACGGCTCCGATACTTAGGGAATTGGTAAGCAGAATCGGTGCTTCGATGGATCCCAGCTCCTGTACTTGGACAGCCCCCTTGGGTTTGGAATAGCCGTTGATAATATGGCAGGCGCCTACCACCTTTTTGTTATAGATGTCTCCCTGGTGGGGTAAAATCACCGTCACTCCTGTTTGGATACTGCCGTCTTTGATGGTGCTGTGCCCTACGGTTACCCCGGAAATATCGGTGATCTGATTTCGGGGGCCGGGGCTTAATTTCCCGATGGTAATTCCATAATCTCTTAATTTTTTCATTCTGTTGCTCCTTTCCCTTATGAGTTTTTCCTATCCAGTATAATTTCCCGGTCGATCCGCAACGCCGGGCTATCCAGTTCTAAATAGTTCACCCTTCCCCCCTGACTTGAGCTATTCAACCTGCAATTTTTGTTATTATAAAAATACTATTGGTAATATACCCGTTTCCTATGGAATTTTAACAACAATCGGTATAATTCCACCGGCCGTTACTTTCGGCCGTTACTCAGGGGCTAATAATTGGGAGGAGTATTTTTCGAGGATGGTGTATAATAAATACGGACCCCCTATAGGGTGAGTAAAACTTACTTTGTTCGGTACTCTGATAAACCATTGAAGAATGAATAAAAAAATGCTTGGAACAAATGATGGTTATTATTATAATTCGCAGGAGGCAGAAATTATGAAAAAAGCAGCTTGGTTTACCGTCCTTGGAGTTTTAGGGTTTCTTTATATCGCATCATCCATTCCGGATCTTCGCGTGCTTCCAGTGCTTCGTCAAATACTTGAATTCACCCGGGGGTTTGACGTGATTTTTGAAAGACTTGCGGCATTTATAGCAGCGAGGCTTCCGGCGGCAGGGGGTTCATCCTATTTTGCACCCATCGATTCCGTCATGCAGGACTTTTTAGTGTATATGAGAAGAAACCCGGTACTGATTGAATTTTTTCTTAGAAAAATTGTCCATATTATGGTGTTTTTTACCCTGACCCTGACCCTTTTTTTCCTGTTATATCAGTACATTGCCAGTAAAAGCCTTACGCTGTTTTTAACCTTTGCCGGAGGGTTTATCTTTTCGGTACTGGACGAGATCCGTCAATACTACGTCCCGGGCCGGGTCGGCTCCCCCTTTGATGTGATGGTTAACATGATCGGCGTATCCCTGGGAATTGTGGTGATTATCTTCGCTTTAATCATTACCAGCGGTGAGCGTTACCGCTATTTTCGATCGGAAGGGATTAGGAAAAAACTAAAGTAATTTACCGGACAAAAAAAATTTAAAGGAGTGAGCCCATGAAAACAAAGTTTACCGTAAAAGGTATTTTGCTTCTGAGCATTTTTTTCACCCTGGGGACTATTAGCGGCTGTACTGATCAGACTTCAATGGAGGACTACCAGGTAGCAGACTCCGGTGTTTTTTCCTACGACAGTGCAGCGGTGTACTTTGCAATGACCGACCGGTTTTATGACGGAAATCCGGACAATAACACTTCCTACGGACGGGAACCGGTAGACGCCCTGGGAAAAGACATTGCCACTTTCCACGGTGGGGACTTTGCCGGTCTTACGGAGAAGCTGGAGGAAGGGTATTTTCAGAATCTCGGCGTGGATGTGCTATGGGTCTCCGCCCCCTATGAACAGATCCACGGATTTATCGGAGGCGGCAGTCGCGGGGATTTTGCCCACTACGGCTTTCACGGGTATTACGCTTTGGACTGGACGATGATGGACCGGAACTTCGGAACCGTGGAAGAATTCCGAACCTTTGTCAACACCGCCCATGCTCAGGAAATCCGGGTGTTTTTGGATGTGGTGATGAACCATGTGGGCTATCCGAATATGCAGGATATGCTGGACTATGACTATGGCGGTATTGCCGGAGATACAGACCCCGAGGCGCTTTTGCCCGAAGAAGGAGAGGATTTTCATAAGTGGACCGGGGCGGTGGACTGGGAGGATCCTGACGCGTGGGAAGACTGGTGGGGAGACTGGGTACGGGGGAAACTGCCCGGCTATCACCCTCCGGGGGATACGGTCTATACCCAAAACCTTTACGGCCTTCCGGACATTCGAACGGAGGTAACAGAGGATATCGGACTCCCGGGAATATTACAAAGCAAATGGGATATCGAACAGGACCCGGCCTATGAACCGTGGAAGATTCCGGCGGCGAGGGAGCTTCGCCGTGATCTCGGCATACCTCCGGCGGAATATCTCTCCCGATGGCTTGCTTCCTGGGTGGAGGAGTTCGGTATCAACGGCTTTCGGATTGATACCGCCAGACATGTGGAAATCGAGCGGTGGGAAGAATTAAAGGAGCGGTCCAGTGAAGCGCTGCAGACTTTTCGAAGAGAAAACCCGGAAGAGCCCGGAGCGTTATTTGAAGAGGACTTTTTCTTTCTCGGCGAGGTCTGGGGCCACGGGCTGAACCGCAATTACTACTACGACCATGGCTTTGACGCGCTGATTAATTTTACGTTCCAAGGGGAACGCCGGGACGGTCCCGCCTATTTCCCCGACAGAATGCCGAGGATTTTTGAGAACTACTCCGCCTCCATTAACGAAGTGGAGAACTTTACGGTACTCAGCTACCTTTCTCAACATGACACGTCCCTTTATCCCCGGGACCGCCTTGAAGAAGGGGGCACTTATTTGATGCTGCTTCCCGGAATGGTAAAGATTTTTTACGGTGATGAGGCCGCTCGGGAAGCCGGAGAGGGAGGAAGTGACGCCACCATGGGCACCCGCTCTTCCATGGACTGGGAGGCCCTGGATGAAGACGTCCTTCAGCACTTTCAAAAACTCGGACAGTTTCGAAATCGCAATCGAAGCGTCGGGGGAGGACACCACACCACCCTCAGTAGGGAGCCCTTTATTTTTACCAGAACCTTCGAAGAGCCGGGTCAAAATAACCGGGTAATGGTATATCTCGGGGAGGAAGAACGGATTACTTTACCCGTGGGGGAAGTTTTTCAAAAGGGAGAAATCCTTCGGGATGCTTATCAGAACAGAATCTATGAAGTAAACGGCGATACTTTAGAGGTGGATGCGGGAGAAAAGGGTATTGTGCTGTTGGAAGTTGTACAAAAAGTTGAATAGTTTTTGAAAAAAAGCCGGTGCAGTAAAACAGGCCGGAGGATCCGGTTATTAAAACCCGTAATCCTCCGGCCTGTTTCCTTGTTCCCGGTGAAGATTATCTTCTTATTTTATTGATCACTTTCCCGGCAAGCATTCGCTGATAGGCAAATACCGGTTTTAAGTCGGACCAGTCAAACACCGATGGGGCCTTGGGCCGACCTAGGGATTTAAGAATTTCCCCCACCGTCCGGTCCTTAGTCTTCAGATATCCCCGAATGGCCCACAGATCTTCATAAAGATACCAGAATACCCGGTTTTGGGTTTCCCGGATTTCTTTGGGCGCTAAGGGATTTCCGGTTAAATCGGAGTAGATGATGTAGGGAATGTTCAGCCCGATCTTTTCCAGCAGGACATTGAAGTTTACGATCCTGACGTTGATTTCCATCAAATAGAACTTTCCGTTTTGACTGTCTTTTTTAAACTCCAATTCCGCAAATCCGCGAAAACCAATGGATTCCAAAATCTTTTTCCCTTCATCAAAAATCTCCGGCACGTAGCGGTGCTCGGTGTATACCGAAGCGCCGTAATCATTAGGATAGAGTCTAAGCAAATGAAAGGTTGTGCAGTGGGTGACTTTCCCTTCGCTGTTGACATAGGCGTCGAAGGTGTATTTGTTGGTGTCGGGCCCTTCAATGATCCGCTGAACCACCACATTCAGCCCGGCGTCCTCCGCCTGTTTGATGCTTTGATCCAATTCCAGCTCCGTATAGACCTTAAAGAGTTTTTTCCGGAAGGTTTTTACAAAACTGTGGGAATCTACGGGCTTTACCACACAAGGGTAGCCCAGCTCTTCCTTTACCCGCTGTTTTAAATTATCGACGTGGGGCTCAATGGTCTCCGGTACCAGAATGCCCCGCTTTTTCATCATGGCATAAAGCCGCTGCTTATTTACAATATCCGATAAGTAACCCTGGGGCAGATCCGGAAGCAGAAAAACTTCCTGTAGACGGTCCCAGTGGCGATCCACGATTTCCACATAAGGGTCCGCTGTCGGGATCAGCACCGGGGGATATTCCTGCTTTCTGCCGTATTCCATTAGAAAGTCCACAAACCCCACGGGATCTTCCTTATAGTAGGGTCCGATCAGGGATTCCTCCACATATTTTGAATAGGATCCATAGGCCGCTTTTTTTTCATAATCCACAACCGTTACCGGAACCTCCATTTTCCCAAGGCAGCGTATGGTACTCAGCCCGATGTAATAATTTGACCCTAGTACTACCGCACGATGTTTTTTCATAGTTCTTTTATCCTCCATTCTTATGGTTCTTACCACCTTTATGGATACTATACCATATTTGAAGATGCCTTTATATAAAGATCCATCAATATGCCTATTTTCCTTTGACAATCAATCCAGTAAATCATCCCGGATTTTTATCACCTGACTGTTTTTCAGATATACCCGGGGCACTCTTTTCGATATCGATGTAAGAATTTCCGTATTAATGGTGTTCGCCTTTTCTGCAATCCGGTCTATTGTAATGTCTTTATATAGCCCGTTACTATAAATGGTTACCTCATCCCCGATGTTGATATCCACCCCCGTGGCATCTGCCATACAGTGGTCCATGCAGATATTTCCTACCACCGGCAGAGAACGGCCCGCAAAATATACCCCGGTCTTTCCCGAGAGCTTTCTTGGGAATCCGTCGCCGAAGCCGATGGGAATCGTAATGATTCTTCGATTCCCTTCGGTCCGATAAGTGTGGTTGTAACTCACCCCCACATCCCCTGGAAGCTCCCGAAGATCCACCACTGTGGACTTTA
>SKOH01000179.1 GCA_007120165.1 Clostridiales bacterium | reverse complement strand
CATAAACAAATAGATATTTTGGGTCAGTTTTGTTCGAAAACTCATAATCAAAACCTCAATTCTCTTTTCCAAGTTGACTGCCTGCTCCTGTTAAACATTATATACCAAAAAAGAGATGCATATAAGCATCTCTTACCGGTTTTTCCGGGCCAGGTAACGTTTTTTGCCTTCCAAAAACAGTTTTTCTTCATCCGGGCCCTCGGTCAGCAGTTCCGGAACTTTTTTCGGCCCTTCTTTTTCATCCAGGGCCACCATGGTAAAGTAGCCGGTAAGGGCCAGACTTTTGGAGTTTTCCACCTCCAGGTCTTCTACATAAACCTCCACCAGAACTTCCATGGAACTCTTTCCCACAAAGGTCAGTCTTCCTTCGAAGGTCACCAGATTTCCTATGTGGATCGGTTTGATAAATTCCAGACCGTCTACCCGGGCGGTCACCGTATTGCTTCTGGCATGGCGGTGGGCGACGATTCCCGCCGTATTATCCATAAGCTTCATAATCTCTCCCCCGTGAACATTGCCTGAAATATTGGCCTGCTGGGGTTCCATTAAATTTCCGATGCATATTTTAGAGGCCTCTACTGTTTTTTTCTTCATAACCCTGCTCCTTTTTATCAAGCGTTCAACCCTTCAGGGACGCATTAAAAAAACCTTCCGGTGCCCTTTCCCTGAAATCGTTATATCCCGATTAATACCCAATTGAAGAGGGCTTACTCATGATAATTGAGACCCTGATGCCGAAGTTCCCGTACCGTATTTTTCGGCTCTGGGCTTTTCATAATAAGGGAGCGTACGGCGGCTCCATGAAGTCCCAGGGACTGAAGTTTGTTCAGATTTCTTTGATCAATCCCGCCGATGGCGATTACCGGGATTTGGACTGTATCGAGGATTTCCCTCAGCCAGGCGACGCCCCTGGGCTCCAGCCCTTTTTTACAGGAGGTCTCAAAAATATGTCCCGCCAGTAAATAGTGGGCGCCCCTTCTCTCGGCCTCGGCGGCTTCTTCACAAGAGTGGACCGATACCCCGATTTTGCCGGTAAAATTTTTCAGATTTTCCCGGTCCCCATTAATGAAGTTTTCAAAACCGGAGTGATAGCCATCGGCGCCGATCTCCTTTGCCACTGCTAAATTTCCGTTAATGATTAACCGGGTGCGGCTGCCCGCTACAATGGCTTTTACTTTTTTTGCCATTCTTAAAAGCGCCTCGGTTTCCAGGTCCTTCTCCCGAAGAATAATACCTTCAATCCCGGCTGCAACAGTTTCTTTAAGAATCCAATAAAAATCCTTTGCTGCAATTTTTCGATCGGTCACCAGGTAAATCATTTCCAAACCTCCTAAAAGCTTATTTCTTAAACACTTTTATCCGTTAACATACGCCTTATCGTTTACGCCATTAATTTCCTTACAACGACACCCAGTCCTGAAAAATCGGCTGATACCCCTTATTAAGAATCGATTTTTTCACCTGCTCAATGGACCGGTTATCGGAAATCTCAAACTGCTCGGTTTTTTCCTGATCACTGCTGTGGCCCCCGACGGCGGTGGTGACGCCGGCGGACATTTTGGTTATTCCCAGGGGGATGAGATTTTCCCGAAGCGAAGCATCTTCCCGGGTCGATAACGTAATTCCGGTCATGGGCAGGAAATTTTTATAAGCCAGCAGGATTTGGACAAAGTCCGGGTCCGCCACCGGTTCGATATCCTGATAGCCTCCGAGGAAGGGCTGCATTCTCGGGAAGGATACAGAGGTTGCCACACTGGGATGCTGATCCAGCAGATACTTGCTGTGCACACCGGTATAAAAGGCCTCTTTTCGAAAGTCCGATAAACCCAGCAGCGCCCCTAAATTCACTGACGCTACCCCGGCTTTAATCGCCCGTTCTAAGGCATGGATGCGGTAATCATAATTCCTTTTTGGACCCTTGGGGTGAAGCCTTTGATAAATTTCCCGGTCATAAACCTCCTGATAAAGGGTCACCCCGTCCACACCTTTATGAACCAGGCGCTTGTACCCCTCTTCTTTTAACGGATAGATCTCTATGGCGATGGACTGAAAATACTTTTTCAATACCGTTATCACATCTTCCAGGTATTCCATCGAAGTATCCACCGGAGATTCTCCCGAGAGCAGTAAAATATGCTGAATCCCTTTATCGGAGATGATTCTTGCCTCCCGGTCCACCTCTTCCAGCGAGAGTTTTTTCCTCGGGATGCCGGAGTTTTTATTATACCCGCAGTAAACACATTCATTGACGCAGTAATTGGAAATATACAGCGGAGTATAAAGCAGAATGGTTTTACCGAAATGCTGAAGGTTTTTTTTGTGGGCTCTTAGGGCCATCTCCTCTAAATAGTTCTTCGCCGCCGGGGACAGCAGGCTTAAATAGTCCTCAAGGGTAAGCTCTTCTTTTTTTAGAATCTCTTCAATCCTTTCTCCGGTAACCTTTTCCAGAAAATTCTCTATCCACTCTTCGGAGTACTTATCCAGTTCATCCAATAATCCCATGTTACTGCTCCT
>SKOH01000218.1 GCA_007120165.1 Clostridiales bacterium | reverse complement strand
TGAATAGCCGGTCCCGAAATCATCGATGGAAAAGGTTACCCCGGTTTTTTTAAGCCGGTTCATCAGCTCGATTTTCTGCTCAATATGTTTCATTGCTACGCTTTCGGTGATTTCAATGTTTAAGAGCCCGGGATCCATACCGGTTTTTTCCAGACAATCCCCCACTGTCGTTAGAATTTTTGAATCCGCCAGCTGCAGCGCGGAGAAATTAACCGCCATCATCAGCGGTCCGTATCCCTGATCAATCCACTGTTGATTTTGTCTGCAGGCTTCCGCTAAGACCCATTCTCCTATTTCAATAATCAGCCCGCTCTTTTCGGCCAGATCAATGACCTTGGGAATCGGGACTTTTCCGTAAACTTCATGGTTCCAGCGAAGCAGGGCTTCATGACCGACCACCCGGTCCTTGGCCACCGTAAGAATCGGCTGATAAACCAGGTAGAACTCTTTATTTATCAAAGCGTAGAATAGGGCTTCTTCGATTTTTTGGGCTTCTACTATGCTCTCCCTAATCTGCTCACTGTAATACAGATAACCGTTCCCGCCGCTGTTTTTAACCTCCTGCTTTGCAATCGACACCTCTTTGATTTTCTCTTTGATATTTCCCTCCCCCTGAACCACGGTGGTAATTCCGATGCTGGTTTTTAAATGGTGGCGGACGCCTTTTAGATAGACCGGATGATAATATAGACATCGAAGCCTATCCAGTCGTTTGCAAAAATCATTCCGGTCTTCACTTTCCAGATACAGGATGATTTCGTCCCCGTAGTAGCGCCCGATAATCTCTCCTTTTTTAATGAAACTTTTCAGCCTTTTGGCTAATACCTTTAATACCTCATCCCCGGCACCGACGCCTCCGATGCTGTCCAGCCTTTTGAACTGATCGATGGAGACTAACAGCAAATAATGCCGGCGGTTCTTATCCCGCTTTTCCTTCAGTTTCTGACTGAGCTCTAATACAAAACTGTTCTGGTTATACAGATCCGTTACCAGATCCCGATAGGTCAAGTCTTTAATCTGACTCAGCATCGTATTGAAGGCGGCGCCGGTTTTCCCCAGTTCGTTGGGATAGGAGGCGTCGGCCTGCACATTGAGATTTCCCGCCGCTGCACTTTCAAAGACGGATTTCAGTGCTAGAATCGGTCTCGATAACGTAT
The DNA here is from genome assembly GCA_007120165.1 of Clostridiales bacterium. Taxonomy (GTDB): domain Bacteria; phylum Bacillota; class Clostridia; order Peptostreptococcales; family T1SED10-28; genus Isachenkonia. The sequence goes on along the minus strand of SKOH01000218.1, from coordinate 1,360 downwards.
TGGCGTAGTAATAGGCAAAAATCGTAACCAGAAGGATTCCGATGATAAACGCCCAGAGGAGGTAGTCCAATACCGAGTGGTACTCGGCATAGGCAACGCTGGCGGGAACGCCCATAACCATTTTCCAGCCGGGTTTGCCGGTAATTTCGGTATATACCCCGATGGTTTTTGCTCCGCTGGAATTTCGATATTCCAAGCTGCCGGAGGGAGTCGTGAGTACCTCCGCCGTCTGGGATTGATCCGACATCCATTCCGATAAATGATTCCCGAGGCCAATATCGGCACTGGGATGACTGATGACCCTTCCCTGATCATCGATGATGTAAAAATAGCCTCCTTCGGCCACTTCCATATCCCCGAGTTTCTCTTCAATAAAGGTCATCGGTATGATCGCATTGACCAGGCCGACTTTTTCTCCTTCCTCATTGAATACACTATAGGCGATGGCCATAATCATATTGTTGCCTTCTATGTAGGGACTTTCAAAGGGTTCTGACAGTATGTGGTGTTCATCATAGACAATGATTCTTTCATACTGCTCCTGGTCGGATATATCAATGAAGATATCATAGGTGGACCAGGCCTGACCGGCAACGTCGGATACGGTGAGATTTCGAAGGTTATCGGGACCCATCAGCAGGGGCAGATAGTCCTGAATGGCCTCCATATCCATCTCCTGTACGATCGGAGAATTGGCTGCGATTTTTACAATGTCTTCAATGCCCTCTAATTCATTGGAAAGAACGTCGGCTCTGGCTTCCACCTCTCTTAAGTGGTTTTGTTGAATAAACTCCGGCATATAGGCCAGCTGGTTAAATACGGTATAGCCTAAGACACCGAAGAGGAGTATGAAAAAGATTACCAGCGTCAGTAGCATCTGTGCTTTTATGGTTTTGATGACGAACCCCTCCCTTTCCTCTGCTTGTCTTCTAATTTTTAGATTCGACACTTTTCCTAAAACTCCTGCCCTGGGGAAATTTTTTTAAGGGCGCAGCATTTCTTTAGCCCTTCGAAAGATTTTCTACCCTTTTCCCGGAAACTTTGGTATAATCGATATAGTCTGAACCTGTGACTGTTCAAAAGAGAATTTTTAAGGAGGAAAAAACTTGATACTACGAAAATTTATCCGCTATTATAGACCCCATAAGAAGCTTTTTATGTTAAGCTTCTGCTGTTCCTTTTTAATGTCGATGCTGGATCTGATCTTTCCCTTCGTGGTGGGACGGATGATCGACGATATTTTACCCTCAAGAAATCTGGATCTGATTATTATGGTGGCGGGAGGCATGCTCCTCGTTTATCTGCTGCGCTACATCCTGCAGTATACCGTGGATTATTGGGGCCACGTACTGGGCACCCG
>SKOH01000225.1 GCA_007120165.1 Clostridiales bacterium | reverse complement strand
TTAGGTACCCGCTTGCGTATTTCATCCAGACGTTCCCAGGGAGACTCATTTAAAAATCGATAGGCTACATCAAAGGTCGCACCGCCCCAGACTTCCAGAGAGAAAAAATCTTTTTGAAAATGGGCCGTGGCTTTGGAAATCTTTTTCATATCCTTAGTGCGCACTCTAGTAGCAATCAGAGACTGATGGGCATCCCGCATGGTGGTATCGGTTAACAGTAATTTGTTTTGGTCGCGGATCCACTGTACCAAGCCTTCCGGTCCTTTGGAATCGAGAATTTGCTTCGTACCCCTTAAAAGGGATACATCCGGCACTTCCGGAACTACCGGAACATTATAATCTCTTTTGTATCCGCCGGTTTCATTGACAACTTTTTCGGCAATAAAGTTTAGGGTTTGCAGTTCCGGACTCTTTTTCATTGATAAATCGAAGAGGTCCAGGTGATTATTGATAAAATTGGTATCGCAATCTCCGCTTCGAAATACCGGATGATTCAGCACATTAATCAAAAAATCCGTATTGGTTTTCACGCCTTCAATTTTCAACTCTTTAATAGCCCGGATGTTTTTATTGACCGCATCATTAAAATGCCGGGACCAGGAAGTGGATTTTACTAACAGAGAGTCGAAATAGGGGCTGATTACCGCACCGGTAAACCCGTTCCCTCCATCCAGACGAATGCCGAAGCCGGAGCCTGACCGATAAACATCGATACGACCGGTATCGGGCATAAACTGATTTTGGGGATCTTCGGTGGTGATTCTACACTGGATGGCATATCCCCGGGGTTGAATATCGGATTGGGACTGAATTCCGATTTTTTCAGAGGATAATTTATGACCCTGGGCAATTAAGATCTGGGCCTGGACGATATCGATCCCGGTGGTCATTTCGGTAACGGTATGCTCTACCTGAATTCTCGGATTCATTTCTATAAAGTAATGGTTGTGATCCTTATCAACCAGAAACTCTACCGTTCCGGCACTTCGGTAATTCACGGATCCTGCAATCTTCAAGGCATCCTGGCAAATGGCTTCCCGCTGTTTGCTGTTCAGGGAAAGAGCAGGGGTAAACTCAATGATCTTTTGATGTCTGCGCTGGATCGAACAATCCCGTTCATACAGATGAACCAAATTTCCGAACTCATCCCCTAAAACCTGGACTTCAATATGCTTAGGACTTTCCAAATATTTTTCAATGAAAATCTCTTCGCTGCCGAAAGCCTTCATTGCCTCACTTCGAGCATGTCCGTAGGCGGATAACAGTTCAGAGGCATCATTTACAATACGCATCCCCCGACCGCCGCCGCCGGCTGCAGCTTTTAACATTACCGGGTAGCCGCAGTGCTCTGCAAATTCCTTTGCTTCTTCATCGCTGGTAATTGCCTCCGTCACCCCGGGTATCGTCTGAACCCCGACGGATTCTGCGACTTTCTTTGAAGATATTTTATCCCCTAAAGACTCCATCATATTCGAGGCGGGGCCAATGAAAATAATACCGGCTTCCTCACATTTACGGACAAACTCCGGATTTTCGGATAAAAAGCCATATCCGGGATGAATGGCATCGACACCTTTATTTTTTGCAAGCTGAATAATTTCCTTAATGTTTAAATAAGCGGCTACGGGGCCGGTGTTTTTACCGATTTCGTAAGCTTCATCGGCTTTGGTTCTAAATAGGGAATTTCGATCCTCGGCGGAGTAAATGGCAACCGACCGAATACCCAGTTCTTTACAGGCGCGAAATACTCTAATGGCAATCTCTCCGCGATTTGCTACGAGAACTCGTTTGAATTTTTTCATAATATATTCCTCCAGATCCCTTGGGTTTGTCTATTTTTAAAGATAATATTACTACTATAGCAACATACTAATAATTATGCAATAATATAAATTATTTTATTTATCTAATTTATCTATTTGAGTGCTGAAGTAAAGGGTTCGCAGCAGGAGTTCTTTTATCATTTCGAAGAGAGGAATATAACCTTCGAAGAATATATACACATCTTGACATATAACTGCATAACTTTCTTGTGGTCCATACTATAATCCGCGTTTAAGGACGCTGAATGGTATGGGTGAGGGGTTATTATAATTAGGGTCAGGCAGACAATCGTTTTAAAGAGGGTAAAGAAGCTTGCATAATCCTTGGAGAATATGCTCTAATAGAGAGGGTAGTTCTGCTTTTTAGAAAAGGCTCCTTCGTTTAATGATTTAGGGCAGGCTCTTCGGGTAAAGGAGTAATAAAAGGAGGTGGGAGAGAAATGAAAATACTTGTCTGTTATGATGGATCCGAATCCAGTTTAAAAGCAATCGGCAAGGCCCATCATTTAATTAAAGATTGCGGAATTCATGAAGTCACACTCATCCACGCTTATACCGAGCATTCCAGAGAAGCGATAACAAAGGACAAATTTGCCACACCCCCATTTTTACTCGATACATTAAAAGATGTGGAAAAAAACAAATGGCTCAAAATGCAGGAAATCCTGGAAGAGATTGCAGAAAGATTCGAAAAAAGCGGTGCCAAAACCAATATACGCCTAGAACATGGACATACCGCCCATGTGATTATCAAGGAAGCAGAGCGGGGCGCATATGATATAATCATCCTGGGAAGAAAAGGCCAGGGAGGGCTGAAAAATATGGTCATGGGGAGTGTCAGTAATTCCGTTATACAAGGAACCGATGCCAGTGTACTGGTTGTATAAAAGTTTGATTCAGCCATCAAAAATATTGTTAAAGCCTCCGGAATTAAAGGTTTTACTGGAAAAGGGGGCTTTTTTACATGAGGGAAAAAGGATCCACTGGAATTATTAGTGATTTAATAATATAATTTAAAGGATTGGTTGCGATGAGCAGAAACACAAAATCCCTCGGGAGCACATTTTTAAAAGATGGAGCCTTTGGCATCTTCGGTATGTTGGGAATTTCTGTATATATTTTGGCGGATACATATTTTATTGCTACGGGAATCGGCAATGAAGCTTTGGCTTCTTTGAATATTGCAATCCCTGTTTACGGTTTGTTAACGGGAATTGGACTGATGCTGGGTATTGGCGGAGCTACGAAATTTACCATATTACGAGCCGGGGGGAAACCGGAAGATTCTCAAAATGTTTTTACGAACACCCTGCTGTTAGGGGGCATGCTATCATTGATTATGACGATGATCGGGGTATTTTTTGCTGAAGAGTTTACCCGATTGTTGGGGGCCGATGAAGCCATCTTTGAAACGACGAAAATCTATCTGCAGACGGTATTGCTATTCTCAGGGTTTTTCATTATGAATAATATTTTTGTGGCCTTTGTCAGAAATGATAATAATCCAAGAATTGCAATGCTGGCGATGATTATCGGCAGTTTCGGGAATATCATCCTTGATTATATTTTTATCTACCCTTTACAGCTAGGAATGTTAGGTGCAGCGCTGGCAACGGTTACGGCCCCGGCAGTAGGCCTCTCCCTTATGGTCTATTATTGGCTTAAGCACTCGAAAGCCCTTAAACTGAAAAAACCGACCAACTTTCTTAAGGAATGGGGAGCTATTATAAGCCTTGGTTCCGCCGCTTTTATTACAGATTTTTCCAACGGCTTGGTGATCCTTCTTTTCAATCTGACCATTGTAGGTATCGCCGGGAATATAGGGGTTGCCGCTTACAGTGTGGTGGCGAATATTGCGTTGGTTATTGTGGCGGTGTACATCGGTATGGGACAAGGCATTCAGCCGTTGATAAGTGAAAGTTTCGGAAAAAATCGAACAGAAGATTTACAGAGGATTCTAAGGTGGACGGTTTTCATTACCTTCGGCATCGGGTTACTGACCTTCGGCCTGGGTTTTGTATCCGCCCCGAAGATAATGGAAGTATTTAATAGCGAAAGGGACCCTACCATGAGCCGGTTAGGGATTGAAGGGATCAGGATTTATTTTTCCGCCTTTATTTTTATGGGCATCAATATTACCATGGGGGCTTTTTTTGCTGCGGTGTCTCTAGCGAAAGCTGCCATACGGATTTCTTTCCTTAGAGGGATCTTTCTTGTAGTTCCCCTGGTTTTTTTATTGCCCCAATGGATGGGAATGGTAGGGGTTTGGCTGGTAGTTCCCATTGTGGAGATTATCACACTGCTCTTTGTACTCGGTTACCTGAGATACTTCATCAAAAATAATTTGATTAAATACGAATAAAGATTAAGCCTGTACTGATAGATAAAACTTCAATAAACAAATTTATTTTAGGAGGATTACCATGCCAATTCTTATTATCATGCTATTGTTAATTACAGCGATGATTTTTCCTAAGCTGATACAGTATAATCGGTCGCAGTACAAAGAGGAAAGCGGTAATGGATTTATGAAGACGATACTTGATCAGCACAACTACGGAGAATTCCTGGCCTTCACATATTTGGAGGAATATGAGATTTATCAAAGGCTGATTACGAACCGCTTAATAAAAAATGATCGGCAGGGGCTGGATTTAGAACTGGTGATGATTAATGAAACCGGACTTTATGTATTTGATATCAATAACGGCAAAGGGTCGATTAACGGTGACGGCGCAAGGGAGTATTGGACCCGGTCCTATAAAAATAAAAAGCAGACTTTTAAAAATCCTTTATTGGAAAACAAAGAAAGGATTCAGTTTCTGAAAAAAAGTTTGCCGGAAATGGATGAAGGCCGGATTAAGTCCTATGTATTGTTTAATAATGACTGTACCCTCGATATGGAACAAAGGGGTTTTGAACAGGGAGAGGTACTTAAAATGATGGAACTGATTAAGCATTTAAATGAGGAGATATTAAAATCCGAAAAGGTATTTACAAAGACCGAAATTGATAAAATATATGAGGTCTTAAAGAAAGCGTCTACGAAAAAATAACCTCCGGCATTCCAAGGAGCCTTCAAAATTTTGAAGGCTCCTTTATTACCAGGGGTAGATCTAATCCGCTTCAAATCCGTTCTCGAGATGATCCCCATCACAAAAGGGCTTATTGCGGGAACCGCCGCATCGGCATAGGGTATAGTGTTCCGCGCATTCCGGCTGACAGCCCCCGTCATCTTTAAGCAAAACTCCGCCGGTAACTTTTAAGGGACCATCCTTCGATGTGCTAATCCCAGGATTTTTTTGTCCCCACTCTTGATAACGACGGTCGCCAAAACCATAACTAAGGGCACCGGAGGGACACTGCTCAACGGTCTTGATGATTTCTGTAATGCTTGCCCCATTTGGATTTATCCATGGAATTTTATCTTTATCAAATACCCCGGTGAGCATTCTGACACAGCTTCCATCATGGCTACAGACACCCCGGTTATCATAAATAATGATATCTTCTCCTTCAAATGTCCGCACTTTATCGGGGGTCCGGTCCTTTTTCTTGACTTCATTTAATCCTTTTTCGTTGTGGGTACCGTCGCAGTAAGGTTTCATTTTAGAACCGCCACACCGGCAAAGCGCTGTCACCGGCTGAGTATCCAGTTTTTCTCCATTGGATTTTTCCAAGGTCTCTAAATCGGTTACTAAATAATTGTTGTATTTGGAAACGACCATTGCTGGAGTGGGCTTATCTTTTTGCTCATGATTCGACATAATATTCTTCCCTCCTTAAAAATTCAGAAAATTTAACTTATAGTTATTATATCATACTCCAGGGATCTCGTAAGGAGTAGAATGAAAATTTCAACGACGGAATAAAATTTGTACTTACCGACACCTTTTTCGGAAGATAAAATAATTATAGTGTTCGAGAATGTTTAAGAAGCAGGCCGATTAGGTATAAGTAATATACCAAGAGTTAAAACTTTCTTACGATAAACAAAGGAGTGATTTGAATGAATAATGAAAGAGAAAAAGGAATAATTGCAGGCAAAGAACCAATTGACGTAGAAGTAAAAAAAGGCGAGACCTATGTATGGTGTAGTTGCGGCAGAAGTAAAAACCAACCCTTCTGTGATGGATCCGACGAAGGTTTTTCCTTTGAACCGGTAGCCTTCACTGCGAAAGAAACCGGAACTGTCAAACTTTGCACGTGCAAACAGACCGATACCCCACCTTATTGCGACTGCGCCCACGAAAATCTTTAATAGTAAAAAGCAGTATTGACTGATTACTTATGAAAAGAAGCCACCCTATTGTCACTATCGGTGGCTTCTTTAATGAACAGGTAAAAAGTAAAATGCCCCAGGGGAAAGTGATAGAACTTTGGAAAAAGATCCAAGAATAGATCGGAAGAAATTTAGCAAATAAGTAGAAAAGCATAGGAATAATAATCGAAGGGAGTGTTAATATGGCTATTGATATAAAAATTCCATGGGGAGAAAAATATTCAATTAATAATGTGGTCTTTGACCTGAACGGAACCCTGGCAAATGATGGAAAAATTGCGGAAAACACGATTGATTTACTGGAAAAATTGGCTCGGGACGCAAAAATGTACATTGTCACAGCAGATACTCACAATACTGCGGAAGAGCTGAAAGATAAATTAGGAGATTTAGCGGAAATCATTGTATTAAAGAGTAATGATCATGCGCAGGAAAAAGCCCGATTTGTCCATACCCTGGGGTTTAGAGAAACGGTGACTGTAGGCAATGGGGCCAATGATTTAAAAATGATGGAAGAAGGGATTTTATCCTTTGGGATCATTGGAGGAGAAGGCCTTTATGGCCCCCTGCTTGCCAAGGTGGATATAGTGGTTCAGAATGTGGACCATGCGATTGAGATGTTGATTAACCCGATGAAAATCGTTGCCACGATCCGAAAATAAAATAACAGAAACAAGCCACCGGTAACGGTGGCTTTTCTTGTAAGGGGAAGTTTATTTTTTAAGCGCGGAGCACTTTACTAAGAAAGTCCTTGGTTCTGGAATGTTTAGGAGTATTAAAAACTTCCCTTGGAATGCCCTTTTCCAATATTTTGCCTTCATTCATAAAAAGAACCCGATCCCCCATTTCTTTAGCAAAGCCCATCTCATGGGTAACCACGATCATGGTCATTCCCTCTTTCGCAAGCTTTTTCATCACTTCCAAAACTTCCCCGACCATTTCCGGATCTAGAGCGGAGGTTGGTTCATCAAAGAGCATTACCTCCGGCGTCATCGCTAACGCCCGGGCGATGGCTACCCGCTGTTTTTGCCCGCCGGAGAGTTTTGCAGGATAAACAAGGGCCTTATCTTTTAAACCCACGGTTTCCAGTAGTTCCATAGCGGTTTTTTTAGCGATAGCAGCAGTAATATTTTTTACCTTAACTGGGGCCAACGTAATGTTTTCAAGGACGGTCAGATGTGGAAAAAGATTGAAATGTTGAAAAACCATACCCATATTCTCTCGATGTTGATTGATATTACTGGACTGACTGATGATGTTAGTCTGATTATAAAAAATTTTGCCGTCACAGGGTTCTTCTAAACGGTTTAAACAACGCAAAGTGTACTTTTCCCGGAACCGCTGGGTCCGATAATCACTGCGACTTCTCCTTTATTAAATTCTTCATTGATGCCCTTTAACACATGTAAATCCTTAAAATTTTTATGAAGATTTTCGATTTTAATCACTGACCCGCATCCTCCTTTCCACAATACCCATTAAGTTTGAAAGGGTAAAAGTAATAACAAAGTAAATGACTGCAACCACGATTAGGGGTTCAAAGGGTCGATAGGTGTTGCCTCGAATGATATTTCCACTATACATAATGTCGTATATTCCTATGATGGAAACAATGGCGGACTCTTTAATTACAACAATAAATTCATTGCCTAAGGCAGGCAGAATATTTTTAAAGGCCTGGGGGATGATAATATACCGCATTGACCGCCCATGGCTCATCCCAAGGGACCGTACCGCTTCCATCTGCCCGGCATCCACTGATAGGATGCCGGCTCTTATAATTTCAGCGATGTATGCGGAACTGTTGATCGTTAACGCAATAATACCGGCGAAAAAGCTTGGAAATCGCATTCCGGTTATTTGAGGAAGGCCATAGTAGACGATATAAAGCTGAACCAGCAGCGGAGTTCCGCGAATAAACTCAATATAGGATGAGGCTATCCCTTTTAAAAACGAATTTTTTGATAAACGCATGAGCGCTAAAATAATCCCAAAGAGGACACCAAGTAACAGAGTAAAAAAAGCCAATCCCAATGTATTTAAAGTACCGGTGATATACATTGGATAATATCGGGATAAAAAGCTGAAATCCATGGATGCACTTCCTTTCGGTGGTACTATTCCTTATTTTGCTGATCCGCTAGAATAACGGCATCTTCAATAAACTGATCGATACTGCCTTCAGAAATTAATCTCTCCAGGGTATTATTGATGGAGGCCAGGAATTCCTCGTTTCCTTTTGCAACGGCTGCGGCAACCCCGTCCTCTTTGCCGAAACTGACTTGAGAAAGTGTGAGGTTTTCATTGTTTTGGGCATAAGCCATAGCCACAGTATCAACCAAAATTATGGCATCGATATTTCCATAAGTAAGTTCAAGAACCAGGTCGCTGATTTTTCCCAGGGATTTGATTTCCTTAGCATTGGAAACTTGTTCATGGGCGATTCCTTCCTGGACCGTGGCCATCTGTACTCCGATTCGATGATCTTCTAGATCACTGATACTTGAAAATTTATCATAATCTTCAGCTCTGACCAGCATGGTTTGTTCCGCTTCGTAGTATGACGTGGAAAAATCCACGCTTTCTTTTCTTTCATCCGTTGCAGCCATTCCCGCAACTATAATGTCAATGTTATCTGCAATCAAAGCGGCGAGTAGACCATCAAACTGCATATCAACGATTTCCAGTTCCACATTCATATCCTTTGCAATTTCCTTTGCAATTTCAATATCAAAACCCACAATTTCCAGTTTGCCGTCAATTTCTGCATAAAATTCATAGGGTGGATAATCTGCGGAAGTCCCAAGAACCAGTTTCCCGGAATCCTGGATTTCACTGAGTTTGTTATTGGCAGATCCATCCTCTGCTGAGGATGAACATCCCACCGCTATAAGTAAGACTGCCAAGAGCAATGCGAAAAGATTTTTTTTGTTTTTAGTAGTTTGCATAATATTCCTCCTAGATCGTTTTTTATTTTGGATATATCCTATGGAGAGTTATTATACACATATATGATTAAATATGCAAGTGTTTTTTAATTTTATTACATTATTTTAGATTAAGCTCTTAGAATTATGCAACGGGGAAACTTGCCTAGGGTCTTTTAGCCTTGCAATTATTGGATCACAGAAAATAAAATAATTGATTTTTTGATTTTCAACAATGAGAGGATGTAAACTTAAAGATAAGAAACAGATAATTATCACCCGGGAGTGTATTTTAATACAGGATGAAAGAGATGATGGGAAGAACTGGCAAGGGAATAATGTAGGGGGATAGTAGAGATTTCGGTGGTGATGGAGCAATCTTGCAGTTAAAAACTTGATAAATGAATAGTATCTAAAAGCTGCCTCTAATCCTAGGGATTAGAGGCAGCGGTGTGTAAAATATTTTTATACCTTGATGATGGACCTATCGGTTTTTTGGAGTCCACTCCCGCCATACATTTCCGGCTAAATCCGGTCCGGGCTTTAAAGTCTTCATACCTTTGGTCCAACCGGCAGGGGTAACTTCTCCGGTGGTTCGAACATGTTGAAAAGCTTCAATTTGTCTTATGAGCTCATCTATATTACGGCCTACAGGAGGGGTCATAACCTCCATGGCCTGAATGACACCATCAGGATCAATTAGAAATCTTCCTCGAATGTTCACTCCGCCATTTTCGTCGTAGACACCATACATTTTGCCAATATTACCATTGGAATCCGATACCATGGGATAGGGAAATCCTCCCTCAACCATTTTACTAAGTTCGGTT
>SKOH01000212.1 GCA_007120165.1 Clostridiales bacterium | reverse complement strand
GGGTAAATTGTTAAAAAATTTTAAGGGTTAAACAAATTCCCCCTATAAAAAGATTGGTTTTTTTACTATAATGGAAACATGTGCAAGCTTATTCAAAGACTTTTTCTTATTTGTTAAAAGTACATCAATATTATATAAAGGGAGGAATGAAAATGTCAAGAAGAACACAAACCATGGATGGGAATGCAGCCGCTTCTTATGTATCCTATGCATTTACCGATGTGGCAGCGATCTATCCGATTACCCCTTCATCCAACATGGCGGAAAATGTGGATGAGTGGAGTGCTAATGGTATGAAAAATATTTTCGGCCAACAGGTGCGGGTCTCCGAGCTTCAATCCGAAGGTGGAGCAGCAGGTGCTGTTCACGGATCACTGCAAGGGGGCGCTCTTACCACAACCTACACCGCTTCCCAAGGACTGCTCCTTATGATTCCAAACATGTATAAAATCGCAGGAGAATTACTGCCGGGGGTATTTCATGTAAGTGCAAGAGCCCTGGCCGGACATGCCTTATCAATCTTTGGCGACCACTCCGATGTAATGGCCGCTCGGCAAACCGGATGTGCAATGCTTGCTTCCGGAAGCGTGCAGGAAGTTATGGACCTGGGTGGAATTGCCCACTTAGCAGCGATCAAATCCAGTGTGCCCTTTGTACATTTCTTTGATGGGTTTAGAACCTCTCATGAAATGCAGAAAGTGGAACTGATTGAATACGACGAGCTGGAAGAACTTGTGGACAAGGAAAAAATCAGCGAGTTCAGAAACAAATCATTAAACCCTCAAAGCCCGGTACTTCGGGGAACCGCTCAAAATCCCGACGTATTTTTCCAAGCCAAGGAAGCGTCCAATCCTTATTACACGAATTTACCCGATGTAGTCAACGACTACATGGAAAAAATCAGTGAAAAAACCGGACGGGAATATAAGCCTTTCACCTACTATGGTGCGGAGGATGCGGAAAGAGTCATCATCGCCATGGGATCGGTTACCGAAACCATTGAAGAGACCATTGATTATTTGACTGAAAAAGGGGAAAAGGTCGGGGTTATAAAAGTTCATCTTTACCGTCCCTTCTCTGCGAAATACTTCTTTGATGTTTACCCGACCACCGCTAAGCGAATTGCGGTAATGGACCGGACCAAAGAGCCGGGAGCATTGGGCGAACCATTATACCAGGATATTCAAAGCATTTTTTACACCAGGGAAGACCGACCGATGATCGTCGGCGGACGATATGGACTGGGCTCAAAGGATACCACCCCAAGCCAAATCAAAGCGGTATTTGATCAATTAAAGGAAGAAACTCCTAAAAACGGATTTACTGTTGGAATCAATGACGATGTAACCCACTTAAGCCTGGACTTAAAGGATAAGATCGTTACCGAGCCTAAAGGAACCATCCGATGTAAATTCTGGGGACTGGGTTCTGACGGAACCGTAGGAGCCAATAAAGAAGCGATTAAAATCATCGGTGAGAATACCGACAAGTTCGCTCAGGCTTACTTCTCCTATGACTCGAAAAAATCCGGAGGGGTTACGGTATCCCACCTGCGATTTGGAGACGAGCCGATCCGTTCCACTTATTTAATTGATGAGGCGGACTATATTGCCTGTCACAACCAAGCCTATGTAAATCAGTACGATTTATTAAAGGGACTCAAAAAAGGCGGAACCTTCCTTTTGAACTGTTTATGGTCACCGGAGGAACTGAACGAGAAACTGCCTTCGAATATTAAAAACTACATTAAAGAAAATGATATTAAATTCTACACTCTTAACGGAACAAAAATTGCCGAAGATATCGGACTTGGAAATCGAATCAACATGGTGATGCAGTCCGCATTCTTTAAGCTGGCAGAAGTTATTGATGTAAACGAAGCTGCAGATTTCCTTAAAAAAGCTATCGTAAAAGCTTACGGCAGCAAAGGGGAAAAAATCGTTGAAATGAACCAGAAAGCCGTTGTTGAAGGGATGAACTCCCTTGTTAAGGTGGAAAAAGATGTCATTGACAGCTGGTCCGAGACCGGAGAAAAGGAAGACGGGTCCGATAACAAGCCGGCCTTTATTACCGATATTCTAGAGCCGATGAATGCACAAAAGGGAGACGACCTTCCGGTAAGCGCCTTTGCAGACAAAGCCGACGGAACCTTCCCGCTGGGAACTACAGAGTTCGAAAAACGGGGAATTGCTGTAAATGTTCCGGAGTGGCAAAAAGAGACCTGTATTCAATGTAACCAGTGTGCCTATGTCTGTCCCCATGCGGCTATCCGCCCGGTGATCTTAACAGAAGAAGAGCGAAACAACGCACCTCAGAAGATGGAAACATTAAAAGCCATGGGTAAGGAATTTGCAGGCTATGAATACAAGATTCAAGTTACCCCGCTGGACTGTACCGGATGCGGAAACTGTGCAGATATCTGCCCGGCACCAAAGGGCAAAGCACTGATTATGAAGGCGATGGAAGAGCAAGTTGCAAAAGAAAAGGAAAACTGGGATTATGCCATGACGCTGGAAAATCGTGCGCATCTAACCAATACCGAAAACCTTAAAGGTTCACAGTTCAAGCAGCCTCTGTTCCAATTCTCGGGAGCCTGTGCCGGTTGTGGAGAAACCCCTTATGTGAAGCTGATTACCCAACTCTTTGGAGATCGAATGGTTATTACCAATGCCACCGGCTGTTCTTCAATTTATGGAGGAAGCGCGCCTTCCGTTCCGTACTGTAAGAACTCTGAAGGTCAAGGACCTGCCTGGGCAAACTCGCTGTTTGAGGACAATGCAGAATACGGTTACGGCATGAAACTTGCAGCCATGCAGCTTCGGGATAAAATCGAAGACTTGATGAAAGAAGCCGAGGTATCCTCAGAACTTAAGAAGGCTTTTGATAAATGGATCGAAAACAAGGAAGACGGCAAAGGTTCCAAAGAGGCTACCATTGAAATGCTTCCGTTATTGGAAGAAGAAAAGGATGTCGCCGAAGTTGCGGAAATTCTTGGGAACAAAAACTATCTGATCAAAAATTCCCAGTGGATCTTTGGTGGAGACGGATGGGCCTATGATATCGGTTTTGGCGGACTGGACCATGTGCTGGCTTCCGGTGAAGACGTCAATGTATTGGTAATGGATACCGAAGTGTACTCCAATACCGGAGGACAGTCTTCAAAAGCCTCTCCAACCGCAGCGGTTGCAAAATTTGCAGCTTCCGGTAAGAAGACCAAGAAAAAAGACCTGGGATTAATGATGACCAATTACGGATACGTATACGTAGCGCAAATTGCCATGGGAGCCGATAAAAATCAAGCGCTTAAGGCAATTAAGGAAGCGGAAGCCTACAACGGTCCTTCCATCATCATTGCGTACTCTCCATGTATCGCCCACGGGATTGCCAGTGGAATGGGAGCTACCCAGCGACAGCAAAAAGAAGCGGTTGACGCCGGTTACTGGCATCTATACCGATTCAATCCTCTTCTTAAGGAGCAGGGAAAGAATCCATTCGTACTGGATTCCAAGGAACCGACAAAATCCTTCCAGGACTTTTTAATGAGCGAGGTCCGATACGCATCCTTAACGAAAACCTTCCCGGAAGTAGCGGAAGAGTTATTCCAGCGATCGGAAAAAGAAGCCACGGAACGGTATGAAGGGTATAAAAGACTGGCAGAACAACAATACTAAGGAAATAAATCAACAGCAGTAAAAGGCGAGGGACCTGCTCCCTTGCCTTTTATTTTGATAAAGGATAAAATGAGTTAAGAATAAAATGAGTTAGGAATAAAAAACGCTACAAACCCTGAAAATCTTAGACGCGGGGGAGAGATGATGAATAAAAAAGTGGTTAAAGATATATTTCTGGTAGTACTCTTTACGGTATTTGCCGCACAGCTTAGGGTTCATCCCTTTGATACAACCTTTCGAATCGGCCTGGGGGTTATGGTGTTTGCCATGGGCTGCCTTTATAAAAAACAGCTGCCGGTTTTATGGACGGGGGTATTCGTCACCTTGACAATTTTAGGGTTTCGTACAGGAATTACCGTATTATCGGGAGAAGTACGGTTAGTAGAATCCATAGTAATGCATCTTCCCGGCTCTTTATACTACACATTTTTTGCAGTTATTTTAAGGTATTCGAACGTTCTATCCCTGGAAAATAAACCGGTCCATCGTGGTTTTGCTCTGGGGGCCATTGACTTTTCTTCGAATTTGTTTGAAATTGCCCTTCGCTTTGTTATCGTTCAGGAGTTCATTGAAGGGTCTTCTTTTTACATCCACCTTCTAAGCTTACTGTTCATAGCCCTGCTTCGGATGTTTTTTGTAACCGGTTTATATGCCACAAGCCAAAATCAGCGACTGCGCCTGATGCGCAGGGCGGAGAAAAAGAAGCTGGAGCAGCTGGTGCTTTTGACCAGTTCCCTGCAGGCAGAGGTTTTTTTTCTTCAAAAATCTTCCCGGGACATGGAACAGCTCACAAAGGAGAGTTATGAAATCTATAAATCCCTGATGGAGAAGCAGGAACGGGAGCTGGCTAAAAAAGCCCTTCAGATATCCAGGATGATGCATGAGGTCAAACATGATTATACCCGGATTAATACCGGCTTAAAAAAACTCCTGAAAGCACCGGAACGCACGGAGTATTCCTTTTCTGAAATTCTGGATCTGTCCATCAGCGTTCATCAGTCCTATAGTCAGGATACAAAAAAAGATATTCGCTTTACCAAAGATATGGAACTGGACTTCTTTCCGAAGGATCCCCTGGTATGGACCTCCATTTTGAATAATATCCTGGCCAACGGGGTAGAAGCGATCCAGGAAAAAGGGGATATTCATATTGAACTTCGTGAAATGAACGGGGAATTGCTGTTGAAAATCACTGACAGCGGAAGGGGTATCGATCCCAAAGATTTAAAACACATATTTATCCCCGGTTTTTCAAACAAGCTGGATCAGACTTCCGGCTGTTATTCCAACGGGCTGGGCTTATCCCATGTGGAGAATCTGGTGGAGTTTTTCAAAGGGAATATTGAAGTAGTCAGCAAAAAAGGGGAAGGCACCGCCTTTTTGATACAAGTCGGCAAAAATCATGGGTTTCGAGGTGAAAACAGTGAACTATGAAAATAAAATTTTTATCGTGGATGATGACTCCGGCGTGCGAAGGATGGTAGCAAACATTATTGAAGAAGAAAATATAGGCCATGTGATAGGGGAAGCGGAGGACGGTATGAAGGCGGTGGATCTGGTTTTAGACCTTCAGCCGGATCTGGTGATGATTGACCTGCTTATGCCGGAACTCGACGGCATTGAAACCATCAGGAAATTAAGAAGTTCAGGTTTTGGGGGTTCTTTTGTTCTGTTATCGAAGGTCTCCGATAAGATGATGGTGCGGGAAGCCTATCAGGCGGGAGTGGAGTTTTATATTCAAAAACCCATTAATAAAGAGGAAGTACATCACGTTGTAAAAAAAGTTCTCCGCTATAAAGGGCTGGAAAAAACCTTCCATAATCTTCAGCGCTTTTTAAACAGCCAGCAGATCAGTAATACATCAGAAGAATTAACGGGAGACGGGATGGGGACCCACTTATTCAAAAAAGAAAAAGACAGCGTCATTGCGGAGAATATCGCTATGGACCTTGGTATTTTAAGCCAAAGCGGAAGCCGGGATATTCTTGAGGCCATGAGTATTCTCTCAAAACTGGAGTACCCTGAGGATGTGAAGCTTTTACAAAATCTGAAACTGCTTTATCAAAAGATCGGCTATGGTTATGAAAATCGGGGGTACTTGGATGTGGCCCGCAGTGAAAAAGCGATTGAAAGAAGAGTAAGGCGTACCATCGAATATGCGCTGAACAACCTGGCCAATCTGGGAATTGAGGACTATCATCACCCGAAATTTGAACGTTTCGGTCATCGCTTATTCGATTTTGGTACCCTCCGGGAAGAAATGCTCAGGATCCAGCACAAGTCGGATAAAAAACCGAAGATTAATGTAAAGCGTTTTTTGGAAGGGATGCTGCGGGAAGTGAAGCAGGAAAATTTTTAAATTTATCCATAAAAGAAAAATTATTCAGAAAATTACAACTTTTTAACCGGCTCTGCGGTAGGATTCTGTAGGTTTGAGTCGGTTTTGCAAACCTTGGCCATATAATAGCAGTGTAATGTTTATTATATCTAGAATAAATCATTTAAAGGAGGATTGAATTAATGAAAAAGAAAAGAATTTTTGTTTTATTATTGATCAGCGTCTTGGTACTATCCATATTTCTGGTAGGATGTGACAACGGTGACAATGGTGATAATGGCGATAACGGTGCAGTTGGCGATAACGGAGACGATGAAAACGGCGGAGAAACTCCGGAACGTGTAGCTGTGGCCACCGGAGGAACCACAGGGGTTTATTATCCCTTAGGTGGAGCCTTTGCCAATATCATTAACGATTACGTAGACGATGTCAGCGCCAATGCTGAATCCACAGGAGCTTCTGTGGAAAATGCAAACCTGTTAAACGACGGGGATGTAGACTTCGCATTAATTCAAAATGATATTTCCTATTTTGCTTATCAAGGGGAAGAAATGTTTGACACCCCAATGGACAACCTGCGGGGACTTGCAACCCTTTATCCGGAAACCATTCAAATCGTTGCGGACGCCGGAGCCGGTATTGAATCCATTGAGGACTTGGTAGGTAAACGAGTTGCGGTAGGAGCCCCCGGCAGCGGTACCGAGGCCAATGCCCGACAAATTCTGGAAGTACATGGTATCAGCTACGACGATCTTACCCCGGATTATCTGTCCTTCGCAGAAGCCGCAGACAACCTTCGGGATGGAAATGTGGACGCCGCTTTTGTAACGGCAGGAACGCCTACAGCTGCCATCACTGACCTTTCGACGCAGCATAATGTAGTGTTGATTCCGATTGAGCAGGATATGATTGATCAGATTGTTAACGATTACCCGTATTACACCCAAGTAGAAATCCCTGGCGGAACTTATAGAAACCAGGATGACACCGTGGATGCGGTAGCGGTAATGGCAATGATCGCTGTAAGAGCCGAGCTTTCGGAAGACTTCGTTTATGAAATTACAGCAGCTTTGTTTGAAAATTTAAGTGACCTTGAAAGCGCCCATGCACGAGGTGGGGATGTAAGTCTTGAAGGTGCCCAGGATGGTATGTCCTTAGAACTGCATCCGGGAGCCCAACGATATTTTGATGAAGTCCAGTAAAGCAAAAAATTTTCAGCAGGAAAATCATAGCAGGGAAAGGGTGCCTGTAACAGGGCACCTTCCCCTGTTTTATTTTGAACGGGGCAGGTCTTTTGTTCTGTTGTTTGTTTTAATTTTATCAATTTTTCTGGTGTGGCCTGTCAAAGGCCTGGGCATCAGTACAGAGGATACATTATTATTTTTTTTTCCAAGACCGGAGCTCTATGAATTTGCAATTATTTATGATCATTCTGTAATGAAAACCGAGGTAAAGGATGTTTTTACTGTGGAAGATGGAGAAATTCTTCTGCTGCGAACGGAGTATGAGTCCTTCGGCGCAGGACTTCCCACGGAAGCCTTCAAAAGTTTTGAACAAGTAGATGGACGCTATATTAATGACGGTATTGATCAGCGCCTGGCTGAAATTCGTCTGCGAACCGGAAAAACTGCGAACCATCGATTGGTTTTTAACGAAGCAGAAACGATTTATTTTAATGATTTTTTGGAAACAGGAAGCTTGTTAATTTTGGAAGAGAAATCAATGACAACTTTGAAGAGCCTGTTTTACTGAAAGGAGGAAGTGCATTGTCTAATGAAAGAAAAAAAAGCATTCAGGAAATAGATGGAGTTGAAGTTAATATAGACGAAAAACTTGCAGAGTTCGACGTTTCGTCAAATGTAAGAAAGCTTGCGGGGAAGCTGGGTATGGCGGTTGGAATTATTGCTATTGCCATGTCGCTGTTTCATCTGTATACCGCAGGTTTCGGAATACTACTAGCGATGAAGCAGCGGTCGGTGCATTTAATGTTCGTACTGGTCCTCGGATTTTTATTGTATCCGGCCAGTAAAAAACTGGATAAAACGAAAATTCAATTTTATGATTGGATTTTAGCCGCCGCCGGTATTATGGTAACCGGATATATTTTAATGCTGTTTGATCAGCTGGTCCTCAGAGGAGGACGACCCACGGATGTGGATATGGTGATGGGAGTTATTACGATCCTGTTGGTACTGGAAGTGACACGGCGAAGTATCGGTCCTCAGCTGCCGATTATTGCCGTTGTATTTTTAGCCTATACCTATGTAGGACCTTATATACCCGGAATCTTAGGACACCGAGGGTATTCTGTCCAGCGTATAGTTAACCAGATGTATATGACCACAGAGGGGATTTTCGGTACACCCCTGGGGGTTTCCGCCACCTTTGTGTTCATGTTTATTCTCTTCGGATCCTTTCTGGAGATTACCGGGGTTGGACAATTCTTTATTGATATTGCCTTCGCCGGGGCCGGAACCCGAAAAGGCGGACCGGCAAAGGCTGCGGTTATCGCCAGTGGTTTTATGGGGTCCATTTCCGGAAGTTCCATTGCAAACACTGTAACCACCGGGGCTTTTACCATCCCTTTGATGAAAAAAGTCGGTTATGAACCAACCTTTGCGGGAGCCGTGGAAGCCGCAGCTTCCACCGGAGGTCAAATTCTTCCTCCGATTATGGGTGCCGCAGCATTTATTATGTCAGAGTTTACCGGAATCCCCTATATTCAAATTGTCGTCAGTGCCGTAGTACCGGCATTGCTTTATTACCTTGGAGTAATCACAATGGTGCATCTTCAAGCGTCGAAAAAGGGCTTAAAGGGAATGAAAAAAGAGGATTTGCCGGACTTCAAAAAAGTACTGAAGGATGGATTTCACCTGTTTATCCCGCTAGTTGCCGTAGTTTTTTTATTAGTGCGGTTTTCCCCTCTTAGAGCGGCGTACTGGAGTATTATTATTGCCCTGGTGGTAAGTATGTTTAGAAAACATACCCGGGTAAATATCCCGAAGATTCTCCATGCCTTGGAGGATGGAGCTAAAAAAGCCATCGGCGTAGCAGCGGCCTGTGCCTGTGCCGGAATTATCGTAGGGGTGGTAACGTTAACCGGTCTGGGACTGACCTTTGCGAATTTAATTGTAGGATTGGCCGGCGGAATGTTAATTCCCACGTTGTTCCTGACCATGTTGGCCTCAATTATTCTGGGCCTTGGACTGCCTACGACCGCAAAATACATTGTGCTCGCTACGATGGCCGTACCGGCCCTGCTGGAGCTGGGAGTACCCCTACTGGCGGCCCACTTATTTGTGCTTTACTTTGGTGTTATCGCAGATGTAACGCCCCCGGTGGCCCTGGCCGCTTATGCAGGGGCAGGGATCGCCGGCGGGGATTCCTTCAAAACCGGAATGGCTGCATTGAAACTCGCCTCCGCAGGGTTTTTGATCCCCTACATCTTCGCCATGAGTCCGGAGTTGCTGCTCATTGATGTTACGTTCTTTGAAGCAGCCCTGGCGATTGCCACCGCGTGTCTTGGGGTAATAGCCTTCGGCGCGGCGGTTCAGGGATATCTTCTGACCACCACAAGAATATATGAAAGAATCATGTTTCTGGCAGCTTCCTTATTACTGATTCATCCCAATAAACTGATTGACCTTGCCGGTTTGGCAATATTAGTTGTGGTGGTGGTTTTACAAGTAATGAGAGAAAAAGCCGGAAATACATCGGTACAGGAATCCTAGATTACGATCAGACAGTAGAAGGGTCAGAATTTCTGACCCTTTTATAGGGACCGAAGGCATAAAGGAGGGGTTGTATATGGCAGCCTTGGTTTTAAAGGAAAAACCTTTTCGAGAAATTGAAGCCCTGATCACCAGGGATGAAGGAAAAAGAGGCATATCAGATCG
>SKOH01000109.1 GCA_007120165.1 Clostridiales bacterium | reverse complement strand
CCCAGCCTCGCCACTTTCTTTAAATGTTTCCGGTCGGTAAACCGTCCGTTTTCCTCCCGGTAGGCGGTAATATTTTTCGCAACGGCCTTGGAAAGACCCGAGATGTATTCCAGCAGTGAAGCGGAAGCTGTATTTAGGTCCACCCCGACGGCATTTACCGCATCTTCCACGACGCCCTTTAATGCTTCGTCCATTCGTTTCTGATTGACATCATGCTGGTACTGTCCGACACCGATATGTTTCGGATCAATTTTTACAAGCTCCGCCAACGGGTCCTGCACCCTTCGGGCAATGGAGATGGCCCCCCGGATGGAAACATCAATGTCGGGATACTCTCCCTGGGCAATTTTCGATGCAGAGTAAACCGAGGCTCCCGCTTCGTTTACGATCATATAATAGACGGTCTCCTCCATCTCACTGATCATATCCGCAACAATCTGCTCCGATTCCCGGGAAGCGGTACCGTTTCCGATGGCGATGATCTCGATGTTGTGCTTTTTAATCATTTCCTTCATGGTCTTTTTCGCTGCCTCCACCTTATTTTGGGGAGCGGTGGGATAAAGGGTCTGATACTCCAGCAGTTTTCCGGTATCGTCCACCACTGCGACCTTGCATCCGGTACGAAAAGCCGGGTCGTAACCCATGACCGCTTTGCCTGAAATCGGCGGCTGCAGCAGCAGTGCCTTTAGGTTTTCCCCAAAGACCTTGATCGCTTTTTCCTCGGCGGTTTCCGTCAAGCCGCTTCGTATTTCCCGCTCAATCGACGGTTCGATCAGCCGTTTATAGCTGTCCTCGATGGCGGTTTTCAATAACTGATACCCGACGGATTTTGTGCTTTTAATTTCAAACTGTTCCAGATACCGAAGAATCTTATCCTGATCCATCTGCACATTTACTTTTAAAAACTCTTCCTTTTCTCCCCGGTTCATGGCCAGTACCCGGTGGGGCGGCAGGGTTTTGATCGTTTCTGCATATTCGTAGTACATCTCGTAGACCGAATCCTCTTTCGTTGCGGCTTTCGATTCCATGATTCCTTCCTTAAAGGTCAGATCCCGAATTTTTTTCCGATGCTTGGGATTGTCGGAGACCCACTCCGCAATGATATCCGATGCGCCGGCTAAGGCGTCCTCGATGGTATGTACCTCCTTTTCTCCGTCAAGGTACTTTGCCGCCAGGTCCTCTAATGTACCCTGTTCGGTTTCCTGGTCGTAAATTGTTTTTGCCAGGGGCTCCAGGCCTTTTTCCTTGGCCTTTGTTGCCCGGGTTCGCCGCTTCGGCTTAAAGGGCCGGTAAATATCCTCCACTTCCTGCAGGCTTTTGGCCGCCTCAATGTTTTTGGCGATTTCCTCGGTCAGGTTTCCCTGCTCTTCGATCAGACGCTGAACTTCTTCCTTTCTGCCGTAGAGATTTCGAAGATAAATCAGGCGCTCCGACAAGTCTCTTAAGACCTCATCGCTGAGGCCTCCGGTCATCTCCTTACGGTAACGGGCAATAAAGGGGATGGTATTCCCTTCATCAATCAGATTCAGTGTGCTTTGAACCTGGCTTTCTTTTAAGCTGAACTCTTTGGTCAGTACCTTTACAACATCCATTCCTTCTCCTCCTTTGAAACTTTTCTTTTGGTTATTATAACATAAAAGAAGTTTCCATTATTTTAAGAGATTTTTTTGACTAATAATGATTCTTATGATAGACTACTAATCCACCGCATATATTTTATGTATTAGCTGCTTTATCATTTGATACATAGAATTTTAGACACCTGGGTGCTGATATCATTCTACACTTATTATTAAAGCGAAGGGACTCCACTATTGGAGTCCTTCGCTTTTTTTTATTCCTCAGCCTTTTTTTATTCCTCAGCCCTTTTTTTATTCCTCAGGCCTTTTTTTATTCCTCAGGCCGCTTCCCCTGCAGATAGGCGATGATAAACGGATCAATGGCCCCGTCCATGACGGCGGAAATATTGCCGCTTTCCTCACCGGTTCGGTGATCCTTGGCCAGGTTATAGGGATTGAATACATAGGAGCGGATTTGGGATCCCCAGGCGATTTCGGTGTACTCCCCCTGAAGATCTTCAATATGTTCTTTTTGTTCCTTTTCCTTTAAGTCAATCAGTTTCGCCATCAGCATTTTCATTGCTGCATCCTTGTTGCTGTGCTGGGAACGCTGATTTTGACACTGGACCACAATGTTTGTCGGCAGATGGGTAATTCGAACCGCAGAGTCGGTTTTATTGACGTGCTGCCCCCCGGCGCCGCTGGCCCGGTAGGTATCGATTTTTAAGTTTTTCGGATCGATATTCACGCTGACGTCATCCTCCAGCTCCGGCATTACATCCACCGAGGCAAAGGAGGTGTGGCGCTTTCCCGAGGAATCGAAGGGGGAAATCCGGACCAGCCGGTGGACCCCTTTTTCACTTCGGAGATAGCCGTAGGCGTTGTCTCCTTTAATCAGGATCGTGGCACTTTTAATCCCCGCTTCAGGGTCCTGGATATAGTCCAGGGTTTCCACGGAAAAACCATGGCTCTCCGCCCAGCGGGTATACATTCTAAGAAGCAT
>SKOH01000183.1 GCA_007120165.1 Clostridiales bacterium | reverse complement strand
AGAACCGACTGAGACAGATGGAAGAGCAGCTGAAGACCCGGGAGCCGGCACCGCAGGACAGTCAATCCGGCGAAGTCGAGGAAGAATTAACTCAGGCAGCAGCGGAGCCGACGGAAGAATTAACTCAGGCAGCAGCGAAGCCGACGGAAGAATTAACTCAGGCAGCATCGGAGCCGACGGAAGAGAAGCGACAAACAGTAAAAATGCCGCTAAAACCCCAGGAAAAGGAAGCTCCTCAACAACCGAACAGCGCCCGGCAACCGGGGCGGACATTTCTTGTTCGGGTCAACGAAAAGGAATATACCGTAATTGTGGAGAAGCGTGAGGAGCAGCAATAAGCGGTAAAAAACCAGACTCGGGACGAAAGCCCCGGAGTTAAGAAAAAAATCAAAATAAAACAAGGAATATCGGTGTCCGTTGTCGAATTATTAGTAAAACGAGTATTATTAAAGACCTTGATAACGAACCAAATCTGGAAAAAAGGAGGGCACCGATGAACCTGCTAAGGGAAATAGAAGAATACCAACCCTATAATGCACAGGAGGCTCGGGATAAAAATGTGATGCTGGGCTTTTTAAAGTCCCAGGATAATATCCTGACCCGGGAAAATGAAATCGCTCATTTTACCGCTTCCGCATGGGTGCTGAATAAGGCGCGCAGCAAAGTGCTGATGATCTATCATAATATTTATGATTCCTGGGCCTGGACCGGGGGGCATGCCGATGGGGAAGAAAATTTGCTGACGGTGGCAATCAGAGAAGTAAAGGAAGAAACCGGCATAAAAAAAGTATGGCCGATCCAACGGGAAATTTTTTCTCTGGAAACCTTGACTGTGGAGGGGCACATGAAAAACGGAAAATACGTAGCTTCCCATCTACATATTAACTGCACTTATTTACTGGAAGCCTGCGACGAGGAAGCGCTGCTGATAAAGCCCGATGAAAATCAAGGGGTAAGATGGATGGACATTGAAGAATGCGCCAAGGTTTCCACGGAACCCTCGATGCAAAAGATCTACCAAAAACTCAATGACAAATTAAAGCATAGGCGTAAGGAAAATTTAAAACGAGACCCTGGGGAAGAGGCCATATGCAGCGAGGGGATGTAAATAAAAATACCTTAGAGAGGGTCTCTAAGGTATTTTTATGCAATTAATCTTTATGCTGTTTTTTTGGGTTTTCTATTGGATCCGGAATCATAACCGTAGCTTCTCCGTCAATAACCACTTTTCCATCCTGATTTTTACAGACCGTATCCAGCGTAAGAATGTTCTTTTCCGGTTTCATTTTTTGCACGGTAACCACAGTGGTGATGGTATCGCCGATGTATACCGGTCGTTTGAAATTCAATGTCTGGCCTAAATAAATGGTTCCGTATCCCGGAAGCTGTGTACCGATTACCTTTGAGATCAACCCGGCGGAGAGCATACCGTGGGCAATGCATTTTTTAAACATTGTATCCTTGGCATATTCCTCATCCAAATGCACCGGGTTATGATCCCCTGTAACATCGGCGAAGGTTTGTACAGCCTCTTTGGTGATTTCCATATCATAAACCGCTTCGTCCCCTACCTTGATTCCTCGTATTTCTGCATTTTCATTTTCCATGTAATAACCTCCATTCATTTACTGTTTTTTACTTGCCGCTTTCTTTCAGCATACCTTTTTTTGAGGATATAATCAATCAATCCGGTGAAAAATCGGCTGCTGATTTTTAAAGCTGCTATAGCTGGTGAATCCTAAGCTCTTGAGAAGCTTTAAAGCTTCGGGAAAATAAGCGCCGGTGCCGGTGCTTTGATGGGAGTCCGAGCCCAGCGTAAGAATTTCCCCGCCTAATTCAAAATAATCCCTAAGGATCTCCGTTGAGGGATGAAAAGCTTCCAGACCGTAACGAAGACCGGAAGTGTTCAGTTCAATTCCTTTGCCCTTTTCAATCAGCAGACGAAGGATTTCCCGAAGGATTTCCCGGTAGAAGGTATAGGGTAGGGGCTTAGCATACCCGCCGTAGCGTTTAATCACATCGGTGTGTCCCAAAGCTTGGAAATGATCATACGTGGTAATGCTCTGCTTTAGCTCGGTGAAATAATCTTCATAGGCCTGCTGTTGGTTTCTGGTATCAAAGAAGTTTCCCTGAAAAAAATCCTCCCGGTCTACGCTGTGAACGGAGGCCAGGATAAAATCGAAGGGGAGGTCTTTAAAAAGGGTATAGTAGCGTTGGCCGAGGTGAGGCTGAAGGCCCAGTTCAATTCCGGCACGCACTTCGATACGGTCTTGATACTGATCCCTTAAGGAATCAATTTTTTTGAAATAGGCTTGTATATCAAAGGTCAGATCATTGTTTTTTCCGTCATAGTCCAAATCATAATGATCGGTAAAACAAATGGATTGCAGCCCTTTCTCGATACTTTTATCCAAAACCTCCTTCATTGAAGCCTTCGAATCGGGAGAAAAATTAGAATGTACATGACTGTCAAACATCGGATGCCTCCTTTAAATTTTTTACCCATTTACGTTCTATAAGGATTTATGTTCTGTAAATCATTAGTATATCAGAAATTCCGGGCAAAATAAACTTTAGTAAAAAACAAAGAAAAAAGTTTAAAATGCAAGTTGAATTAAGTAAATTGCAAATAGCATTATTGAACATTAGTTAACAATATGAATTAAAACTAGTGGAAACTAGTTATTGCAAAGGGTTTAAAAAAATAACAAAAAAGTGTTTAAGGAAATAATCGGTGGGTAAAAATAGTCATAAGAATAATAAAAAATTAAAAAATCATTTGACAAACAAATGCACGGTTGGTATAATAAACTTACAGAGAAAATAAAAAGGAGTGATCGTATGAGAAAAGAAAATAGACACTTACCAAAGGTTGAAGATCGAAAAGATTGTGGAGCGATTACTTGTATCCACTGTGTGGCCAACACCTGTACATTAGAAGAATGCGACATGTATGAACGAAAGCTGAAGCAGGAAAACTAAACCGTATAAAATGGACGACAGATAAAAGGATCCTAAGACCAGGGTCCTTTTTTTATAGGACGATCAGTTCAGAATGCAATAATATTTATAGTTCTTGCAACATAAAAACCCCCGGTTCCTGAATGAGGATGCCGGGGGTTTGTTAATAAAGATTTATGATAAGACGGTGGAATGCCGGGTTCATAAAAGGTCTAGTATGTTGGGACTTAGCGGATATCTTTATACTGCAGCTCATAAAGGTTATAATACAAGCCTTTTTTGCTGAGGAGCTGACTGTGATTTCCCATTTCCCGTATTTGCCCTTTATGCAGAACGATAATCTTGTCACAACTTTGGATCGTCGACAGGCGGTGGGCGATGGCAATCGTGGTTTTTCCCCGAATGATCTTTTGCATCGCATCCTGAACCAGTTCCTCGGTTTCTGTGTCGATATTGGAGGTCGCCTCATCCAGTACCAGCACCGCAGGATTAAAGGCCAGGGCTCTGGCAAAGGCCAGCAGCTGCTTTTGGCCGGAGGAAAGGGTGGAGCCCCGTTCCATGACCGGCTCATCGTATCCGTTGGGAAGCTTTTCGATAAACCGGTGCAGGTTTACATACTTGGCAATTTCCTTTACCTTTTCCCGGGAGATGTTCGGGTTATCCAAGGAGATGTTTCCTTTTATATCCCCGGCAAACATAAATACATCCTGTAAGACGATTCCGATGTTTTCCCGAAGGTCCGTAATGGAAATATCCCGAATGTTGACTCCGTCGATTAGGATTTCTCCCTTCTGAATATCATAAAAGCGGGCCATCAAATTGATAATCGAAGACTTTCCGGCACCGGTGGCCCCCACAAAGGCGATGGATTCGCCGGGGCTGATTTTAAAGCTGACATCCTTTAATACCCATTCCTCGTCGTTATAGGCGAACCAGACATTTTTAAATTCAATCTCTCCCTGAAAGCTTTTCAGCGGTTTCGGATCGTCGGTATCCTGAATGCTGGAGTGGGTATCCAACAGTTTAAATACCCGCTCCGAGGAGGCCATGGAGGATTGCAGGACGTTGTATTTTTCCGTTAAATTGTTGATCGGCTGGAAAAACTGTTTAATATAGTTGATAAAGGCAAAGAGTATACCGAACTGGATATTACCCTGTACCACCTGACCGCCGCCATACCAGATAATGATCGCAAAACCCAGGGACCGTATAATTTCCATCGATGGACGGTAGATGGCGAAAATGAAAACCTCCCGCTTATTGGCCGCCAGTAACTCTTCGTTGGTCTTATTGAATTTATTGAACTGCTGGGCTTCTCTTTTAAAGGTCTGGATGGTTTTCATTCCGGTAAAGTTCTCGCTTAGGGAGGAATTAATCCGTGCGAGCTTTAGCCGGACCTGTCGGTAGGCATCCCTTACTTTTAATCGAAAGAGGTAAGAGGACAAGAGCAGTACCGGCAGTACCAGAAATGTAAGAAGGGCCAGTCGAAAACTCATCGTAAGCATGACGATGACGACCCCGATCAAAATGAAGATATCTTTAAAAAAGCTTACCAGGACTTCCGTATACATCTGATGCAGGGTCTCGGTATCATTGGTGATTCTTGTAACCAGGCGTCCCACCGGATTCTTATCAAAGAAGCTCAAGGACATATACTCCACATGGGAGAAGAGTTGCTGGCGGATATTGTAGATGATTTTATTGCTGGCATGATTCAAGGCGTATACCTGAATATAGTTCATAATAAAAGCACTGATTATCAGGCCGAGAAAGATCCAGCCGATCCGCCACAGACTGCTGATGTCCTCGGCTCTAAAGGCCTGTACGGCTTCGTAGTCCAATAGGGTTGCGGGGATCTCCCGGTCCTCAAAGATCAACGTCTCGCCGTTGGTGGATTCAAAGGTACCGGGAACATCCACATTTCCCAGGTACTCATTTAACAGAAAGATTTCTCCGTCGATTCGAACCAATTGGGCCAGGGAGTCATAATTTTCTTCCGGTTCTTCGATATAGTAGTAGCGGCCCTCAAATTCGGTACCGCCATCGGCTACCGGCTCATCATAAACATACATAGGACGGTCGTAAACATTGATATGTTCGTCAATGGCCACTTGAATAAAATAGGGTCGGGCAAGTTCCACACCGGCGATGAAAATCAACAGTAAAATACAAAGACCGATGATTTTCCAGTAGGGCTTAGCATAGCCGAGAAGTCTTCCCATTAGTTTCGAGTCGTAGGCTTTTCCCAGGTTTTCCTCTTCGTGATAGTTGCTCATGTTTACACCTCCTAATCTTCCTTTGTAATTTCTTCTTCCAGTAATTGTTTTTCATAAAGTTCAAAGTAAAGGCTCTTATTTCGCAGCAGCTCTTCGTGGGTGCCTTCTTCCAGAATCGACCCTTCATCCAGTACTATAATTTTATCGCAGTCCTTAATCGTAGATATTCGGTGAGCGATTAAGATGCTGGTTTTCGTTTCCATCTCCTGTTTCAAATGCCCCAGGATTTTTTCTTCCGTATCGGTATCCACAGCGGACAGGGAGTCGTCCAGAATCAGAATCTGGGGGTCCTTAATTAACGCCCGGGCAATGGAAATCCGCTGTTTCTGACCGCCGGAGAGGGTAACCCCCCGTTCCCCCACAAAGGTTTCGTAGCCCTTGGGAAAATCCAGGATGTTTTCATGCACCTGGGCAATTTTTGCTACCCGCTGGACTTCTTCAATGGAAGCTTCGTTGACCCCGAAGGCGATATTATCGGCTATGGTGGTGGAGAACAGGAAGCTGTCCTGGTCCACATAACCGATGTGTTTTCGGAGGGATTCGATTTTAATCTTTTCAATGGGCAATCCGTCAATTCGGATTTCCCCTTCCTGGGCTTCGAAGAGATGAAGAAGGAGGCTTGCCACGGTGCTTTTCCCGCTTCCGGTCCGACCGATTACACCGATGGTACTGCCGGCGGGAATATCCAGGTCAAAGTTTTTAAGAGCGTATTCCTCAGTATCAGGAAACTTAAAGGAAGTATTTCTAAACTCAATATGTCCCCGGGGATTTTTAAGATCCACGGCATCTTTCCGGTCCACAATTTCCGGTTCCACATTTAAAATATTGTTGATCCGTGCCATGGAAGCCGAACCCCGCTGTAAAATATTTACCACCCAGCCCGCAGCCATCATCGGCCAGATTAAAAGGGCCAGGTAAGAGTTAAAGGCGATAAAGTCCCCAAGGGAAATGGTCCGGTTAATTACCAGGGTTCCTCCGTATACGATGACGATTAAGTAACTTAGGGATGAAATGGCCATAATCAGCGGTTGAAACACCCCGAAAATTTTAACCAGATGCATTTGTTTATCAAACACGTTTTGATTTTTTGCGGCAAATTTCTCCACTTCCTTTTCTTCCTGAACGAAGGTTTTGACCACCCGGATCCCCGAGAGGTTTTCCTGTACGGTTTCCGTAAGGGAGGAAAAAGATTCCTGAACCTTTCGGAAACGCTGGTTGATGGTTTTACCAAAGCGGCCGGAGGCGAAGGCTAAAAAGGGCAGGGGAAAAAGGGCCAGAATGGTCAGTCGGACATCGGTGGTCAGAAACATCATAAAAGTTGCGATGACGGTAATGAATACCGCATCCACCACCATTACGATTCCCGGTCCCAGGGCCATACGTACGGCATTGATGTCGTTGGTGGCATGGGCCATTAAGTCGCCGGTCTTGCTTTTATTAAAGTAATTGGTTGAGAGCTTTAATAAATGGGAAAACAGTTTGTTTCGGAGCTCAAATTCCAATTTTTTCGACGTGCCGATAATAAAAATCCTCCACAAAAATCGAAAAAAGGCCAGCAAAAATCCGATGATCAGCAGATACACTCCGTATCTGAAAATCTCTTCGGTTCCAATCTGATTCGCCTGAAGTTCATCGGTAAAGGACCTTAGAATCTCCGGCAGGATCAGCTGTAAAATATCCACAAAAATAAGCCATACAACTCCCAGCAGGTAGGCCCATTTGTGTTCGATGAAAAAATATTTTAAGGTCTTAAAGTTTGATAGCACAGTTGTCACTCCCCCCAATTATTTTGTTTCACTAAATAAATTTTATTGTATAATATAATCCTAAAGGATGCAAGGGGAGAGGTCTATTGTATTTTCTGTTTCTAAAGTCATGGACCTATGGTATTATAGACTTAGCAAAGGGGGTTAAACTATGTATCAAAACATTGATATTATCTGTAATCCCAGTTCGGGAAAACAAAAGTTTCAGGAAAACATCCGTCATATTCAAAGGATGCTGCAGGATGACGGAAAAAAAGTACAAATATTTTATACGGAAAAAAAATATGATGCCAAGCATTTTACAATAGCAAGCTGTCAGAGCTCTACGGATCTGATTGTTTCCGTGGGAGGGGACGGAACCTTAAATGAAGTGGTAAACGGACTGCTGGCATGTGAGCGGAAAGTTCCCCTGGCCATTTATCCCACAGGAACCGCCAATGATTTCGCCACCTATTTCGGCATTTCCACCAAGGTACCGGACTTTTACAATATGATTAAGTATGGTAAGGAAGAAGTGGTGGATGTGGGCAAAGCCAATGAGCACTACTTTATTAATGTGGCCGCCGGGGGGGCCATTACAGAAGTTGCCCACAGGGCCAGCAGCGAGTCAAAAACCATTCTCGGAAAAATGGCCTATATTCTAGAGGGGGCTAAGGATTTTCCCAATCAGATTTTTAAACCCGTAACGGTAAAGCTTACCATGAACGGCGAAACTCAAGAAAAGGAAATCCTGTTTTTACTGGTTTCCAATACCCGCTACGTCGGGGGGTTTAAGCAGCTGATGAATCGGGCAAGAACCGATGACGGCAAACTGGACTTACTGGTGGTGGAGAAAATTCCCGTAAAGGATTTTTTCAACATCTTTATCAAGGCCATCAACGGCAGTCATTTGGATCATCCAAAGGTGTTTTATAAACATATTGAAAAAATCGAAGTCGTTGGGAAACCGGCGATGGAAATTGATATCGACGGGGAATACCTGGGGGAAACCCCGGTGACGATTGAAGTCATCCCCCAGGCGGTAAAAATTTTAAAACCTTAGAATTCTGCGGCTCTACAGATTTATGGCTCCTTGGGAATAGTTCAGGAAAATAGAAATGCGTAAGTAGGAACTTCTTAAGCGAGGATCGATAAATAGTTCCCTAAAAGGTGTTAAAAAATTTCGGAATGTATGTTAAAATAAAGAATATATTAATTTAGGAGGACGAAATATGCTGAAAATAGATGCGGAAAATGAGAACATGGATGTCATTACGGAAATTGAAAAAGAGCTCCGTTATCTTTGTACTATTGTAAAGCAAAAAGGCCGGGAAATGCTTGTGGAATTTGAAATCACCCCGCCCCAGTTTCAAGCCCTGGTGTATTTGGCCAAGGAAGAGGATTTAACCATCGGTGCCCTTAGCAAACGGATGTATCTCGCCTGCAGCACCATTACGGATTTGGTGGACCGTATGGAAAAAAATAAAATGGTCAAACGGGTCCGGGATGAAAAGGACCGTCGGGTGGTACGGGTTACCGTGCTGGAAAAGGGACATAAAATCATTCAAAAAGTCCTCACCGCCAGACGGGAATATTTAAGGGACATTTTATCGGACCTTTCAGAAGAGCAGAAATCCTTTGTTTTAGAAGGCATCTCGATGGTTTATGAGAGAACCGATGCAGTAAAATAAGTAAAAATGCAGTATGGAGCAAAGGAGGTATAGATTTATGGTAGGACAGGAAAAAATTGATCGTATCAACGAACTGGCAAAACTTGCAAAGCAAAGAGAACTGACCCAGGCGGAGGAATCCGAACGACAAGCACTCCGTAAAGAGTATATTCAGGCCTTTCGTAAAAGCACCCGGCAACAATTGGACCGGATAAAAATCGTGGATTAAATTTAATATAGTAAAAAGTCAGAGACGCTCTGGCTTTTTTTTATTTTTAAAATTATTTCCCTTCGTAGTATTTCAGTACTATGAAAAAAAATCAAATAAAGTGAAAAAAAACTTTTGAATCGTTGAAAACAGGGTAGATATATTTAATAGATAGCATTATGTCTTTTTATTGTTAGAAGACTTAGGTATTTAGGTTTAAAATACTTAGGTATTAGGTTTGAAAAATCGGAGAGCCCGGGGGAGCCACCGAAGGGCGTTTAGTTGGATAAACATTCGGATGTATTGGGAAAGGATGTGTGGATATGATTAAAGTATTTCTTGTGGACGATCATATACTGGTACGCCAAGGGATTAAAAAGATTCTGGAATTGGAAGAGGACCTGACGGTAATCGGAGAGGCCGGCAATGGGGAAGAAGCCTTAGAGGAACTGCAGGGCCTTCAACCGGATATTGTATTGCTGGATATTCATATGCCCGTTTTAGACGGGATTGAAACGCTGCGGAAAATGAAGCCCGGAGAGGAAGACCCGAAGGTTATCATGCTTACCTTTCATAAAGAAAAAGAGTACGTCCTGGAGGCCATTAACCTCGGCGCCAAGGGGTACATGTTAAAGGATGCAGGGAGCGAGAGCCTGATTCAGGGTATTCGTGATGTGTATAAAGGAGGCTCTTATATCCAGCCGACTCTGGCCAGCGAACTGGTCAAAAGTCAAAATGAACCGAAACCCAAGCCCAGCAAGGAAATGGAGGATCTTAAAAAGCTTACCCGGAGGGAAAGGGAGGTCCTAAAACTGATCTCCGAAGGAATGAATAACCGGGAGATTGCCGATACATTGTTTATCAGTGAAAAAACCGTTAAAAACCATGTGTCCAATATTTTCAAGAAAATTCATGTGAATGACCGGACGCAGGCTGCTATATTTGCATTAAAAAATCAACGGATCAATAATTGATCCAATGGGAGGGCCTATGAAGAAAGAACTGTTTTTTAAAACCGAAAGTTTATGGAAGACCCTGGAGGATGAAAAGCTGGATACCGTCCAGGATTTCGGAGAGTCCTACAAAAGCTTTATCGACAAAAGCAAGACCGAACGTAAATGTATTAAAGAAATTATAGAAGAGGCGAAGGCCGACGGATTTATTTCCTTTGAACAGTACCAGGGTAATGGAGAAAAAAATGGCGGGAAAAACCTGCAGGGGGGAGAAAAACTCTATTTCATCAATAAGGAAAAGGCGGTTATTTTAGTCGTTGTGGGAGAGGAGCCGATGGAGTCCGGCGTCAACATCATCGGAACCCATGTGGACAGCCCCCGGCTGGATTTGAAGCCCTTTCCTTTTTATGAAGACAGTGAATTGGCCCTGGCCAAAACCCATTATTACGGCGGGGTTAAAAAATATCAGTGGGTTACAATGCCCCTGGCGATGCACGGCGTAATCACCAAGGAAAACGGAGAACTTGTGGAAATTACCATCGGTGAGGACCCTTCCGATCCGATTTTAATGATTTCCGATCTGCTGCCCCATCTATCCAAGGACCAAATGGATAAAAAAATGTCCGAAGGCATTACCGGGGAAGGCTTAAATGTACTGCTGGGTAACCGAAGAATAAAAGAGGGGGAGGAAAAGGAAGGGGTAAAAGCTTATCTGTTACAACTTCTGAATCAGAAATACGGTCTTCGGGAAGAAGACTTTGCTTTTGCGGAAATTCAGCTGGTACCCGCAGGAGGCGCCCGGGATGTAGGGCTGGACCGCAGCATGATCGCCGCTTACGGCCAGGATGACCGGGTCTGCGCTTATGCGGAGCTTCAGGCGATTTTAAACCTGAACACTCCGAAAAAAACCGCCATGGCAGTATTTGTAGACAAGGAAGAAGTGGGAAGCATCAGTAATACCGGGATGGAATCGAAGTTTTTCGAAAACACCTTGGACGAACTGCTTTTTCTGCAGGAAGGGACCACAAGGCTGAGTATTCGAAGAGCCCTGAATCAGTCCAGGGCCCTATCCGGGGATGTAATGTCCGCCTTTGATCCGAATTTTCCCGAGGTGCTGGATCCGAAAAACTCCTGTTATCTTGGCAAAGGCGTAAACATCAGCAAATATACCGGTTCTCGCGGCAAAGGGGGCTGCAACGATGCCAACCATGAATTCCTTGCGGAACTGCGACAAACCTTTAAGAATCACGAAATTCAATGGCAGATGGGCGAACTTGGTAAAGTGGACCAGGGGGGCGGCGGTACCATAGCCTACATCATCGGTAACTATAATACGGAAGTGGTGGACTGCGGGGTACCGATGCTGAGCATGCACGCACCGATGGAAATCATCAGCAAAGTAGACCTTTATATGACCTACCTCGCGTACCGGGCCTTTTATTTATAGAATTGGAAGGGGTATGCGTTAATAAAAGAAGGCTGCTGACTCGTTGGAGACAGCAGCCTTCTTTATGAAAGATGCAATATTCAGGTAAGTACTCTTACTTATTATGTTTCCTGTCCGAAGGATAACTGTTTCTTTTATAATGGGGATTTACATGGATCAACACGTCCTTAACCTCATCATTTTTATTAAGCACATTCTGTTTGGTACGGGCGGCTATGGCATGGCCGCTTTCCACGGTAATATGGGGGGATACATTGATTTTCATATCCACCAGCAGCATCGAACCGTAACGGCGGACTTTCACATCGGACACCTCCAGTACACCGGCGTCCATCTTTGCGGCGGCGCTGATTTTATCCAATACTTCCTTCGGCGGTGCGGAGTCCATTAAATCATGAATGGCATCGATGTAAATGGAAATGGCGGTTTTAAAAATCAGCAGCGCCACGACCATGCCCGCCAGGGGATCCATAAAGGGAAAGCCCAGGACTGCACCGCTAATTCCGATCAGGGCGGCAATGGATGAGATGGCATCCGACCGCTGATGCCAGGCGTCGGCAATCAGTGCGGAATTACGGTATTTACGTCCAACCCGTATCGTGTACTGATAAAGCCCTTCCTTTACGCCAATGGAAATGATCGCAACCGCGATGGCAATTCTACCGGGAATATTTATTTCATCGGCGATTAAAATTTGAAAAGCCTCATAACCGATAAACACCGCCGTGATCATTAAAATAATGGCTATGATTTTTGATACAATGGACTCCGCCTTATGATGACCGTAAGGGTGCGACTCGTCGGGGGGCTGATGAGCGATTTTTACCCCTTTGATTACAATTACCGTTCCGATAAAATCCGATGCAGAATGCACCGCATCCGCCATCAGCGCCGTACTTCCGGCGATATAACCGACAAAACCCTTTAAAAATGTCAGTACAATATTTCCCAGCAGCCCTAAATAAGAGGCTTTTCTGGAGGCTTTATAACGTACTTCCTGATTCATCCCATCACCCCGTTTGATTTTAATGATGATAATTATTGAATGTTCCTCGCGGCAATACCGTTATAATCAAAACCGTTATAATCAAAAAAAACTTCTAGGGGACTAGAAGGTAACAATAAACGGTATGTAAGCTGGTTGGTGCCGCGGAAGGGACTTGAACCCTTACAGTGATTAACACCGGCAGATTTTGAGTCTGCTGCGTCTGCCAATTCCGCCACCGCGGCTGAAATCTAAAAAAATAATATCATGAACCCATAAGAAAGTCAAACAATTTCTCATTTCAATGGATAGGGGTATGTGATAATATAAATAAAGAGCAGGGAACAAATTACAATAAAATGAAGTCTAACTACTATAGATCTTCGGAAAGGAGTCGCCATTGAACATAGAAGAAGCCAAACTCATTAAAGCCTCACAACTGGGAGACCTATCAAGTTTCGAAAAACTGATGCTTCGCTATCAGGACCGGGCTTATCGTATCGCTTACGGAATGCTTGGAAACCCCGAAGATGCCAAGGATGCCGCCCAGGAATCCTTTATTAAGATCTATAAATCCTTGGGGGGCTTTAAACTGCAAAGCAATTTCTCTACTTGGATGTACCGGATTGTTCATAACACCTGTCTTGATATTATCCGGAAACAACAACGGCGACAGGAGATTCCGATAGAAACGAAAAATCCTTCCAATAATGAAGGCTATGAAATTCCCCTGGAGGATCCGAAAGAGGGGCCGGAAGCGTTACTTAAATATAAAATGGTAAAAGAGGAAATAAAAAATGAAATACTGAAACTTCCGATAGAGTATCAAGGGGTGATCATTCTTCGGGATATCGAAGGGCTCACCTATGACGAGATTGCTTCGGTGCTGGAAATTTCCGAAGGCACGGTAAAATCCCGTCTGAATAGAGGACGAAAGCAGTTGAGAAAAAGTTTAGCAGAACTTTTACAGGAGGGCTAGAAAGGAGGAGAAACCATGAATTGTAATGAATTCGATAATTATCTATCCCTATATATAGACGATAAACTAACAAAAGAACAGGAAACTGAATTTCTGGCCCATAAAGAGCAATGCGAGCACTGCTTTCGAGCCTTACAGAATGCCGAAACGATGAACGTCGGTATGGAAGAGCTTCGCGACCTGAAAGCGCCGGAGGATCTCAGCAAAAATGTGATTCGGGCCTTAAGACTGGAACAGAGCAGCTCCTTTGAAAATGTCCAGAAAAATGAACAGAAAAATGTACAGAAATCCCAACAACCTGGCCGAAAAGCACCCTCGGGTAACGGTCGTCTCCTTCCAAAGCTGTCCTGGGTGAAAAGAGTGGCCCTGGCTGCGGTTATGGTGCTGATTGTAACCTCTGCGGTAATTTTAAGTACCGACTGGCTACCCCGTCCCGTGGAGGATATGGTAACGATGGACAGCACCGAAGAGGGGGCGTCCATTATGGATGAGCAGGAATCCGCCATGGGGGACCCCGCCCGGGAACAGGAGCGTGCCGACGGTGAGGAGGAGCTTTTTACATCGGAGGAGGAGTATGATGAAGATACAGCGGATGGCGCCGAGAGACCGATAGAGACGGATGAAGCCGGTCCTGAAACTCCGGAATTCTTCGGGGGGGAGACCCTGGGAATTACCTACGGTGAATGGCTCGTGATATTACTGGGATTTGGGGTAATAGGGGTAATACTAATTCTTAGAAGAAATCGAAATTAATATGGAGGCGATCAGCGTTGAACAATAAAAATACCCATGATAATAATAAAATGATCATCATTGACGGAAACAGTCTGCTGAACCGGGCATTTTATGCACTACCTCCGTTGAAAACCCGGGACGGAAGAGCGACCAATGCCATTTACGGATTTTTAACGATGACTTTTCGCATGCTGGAAGAATATGACCCCGGCTATTTTGCCGTGGCCTTTGATTTAAAAAAACCCACTTTCCGCCATAAGGAATATAAAGAATATAAGGCAGGGCGAAAGAAAATGCCTCCGGAACTGCGGGAGCAAATCCAGCCACTAAAAGATATTCTTGATGCCTTAAATGTATACCGCATTGAAATAGAAGGTTTTGAAGCCGACGATATTATCGGAACCGTAGTCACCCAGGGGGAAGAACAGGGTCTGGAAACTCTGGTGGTTACCGGAGACAAGGACGCCCTGCAGCTGGCTTCCGACAGGACAAAAATCATCTTTACCAAACGGGGAATCTCCAACATCGAAGTTTACGACGGCGACAAAGTAATGGAGGAGACCGGGGTCTCACCAAAGACTTTTATTGATTTAAAGGGACTGATGGGGGACAGCTCCGATAATATTCCCGGCATACCCGGGGTCGGAGAAAAAACTGCCCTAAAACTTTTGCAGGAATTCGGCTCGGTGGAAAACTTAATTGCCAACACCGATCAGATATCCGGAGCGAAGCTTCGGGAAAAAGTGGAGAAGAACAAGGAAAAAGCGGTGCTCAGCAAACGTCTGGCCACCATCGTACGTTATATGCCGATGGATATCGACTTTAGCAAGCTCAAACGGCAAAAAATTCATTTGGAAGAGACCGTGGCGGCTTTTAAGGATTATGAATTTCACAGTCTGATGAAAAAAATCCGGGCAGAGGAAGAGACTTCCGACGATGCCCTGACCGCAGCCTTAGAAGAACAAGCCCCTGCCTCCCAGGCGGTAAAAATTACCGAAATCCAGAACACTGAAGACTTTGAAGGGCTGAAGCAGCGGGTAAGAGACTACACAAAAGGCGACAAAGAGCTGGGAATCTATACGCTGACGAAGGATCAGCAGCTTACCATCGACGAAATTACCGGGCTCAGTATGATAACCCGTGAAAATGATATTTACGTGATCCAAGTGGAAAAACTTGATCCAGCCCTAAGAAAAGATTTCTGGACCTGGTTTCAATCCTTGGCAGAAACCGAAAGCGTTTCCTTTATCGCTCATAATATTAAACGGGAAATTCTTCATTTAAAGAATCATGGTATTAATATGCAGCATGTGGGTTTCGACACGATGATTGCCGAGTATTTAATCAATCCCAATAAGTCCGGCTACGAATTGGAGGACCTGGTCCTGGAATACGTCGGAACCAATATTAAAAGCAAAGAAGCGCTGTTGGGTAAAGGAAAGAAACAGATAGCCTTCACAGACCTGCAAGGTGAGGAATTTCCCCTATACCTGGCGGACCGGGTGAAATACTTATTTTTATTAAAGGACGCCATGAAAGAAAAACATAAAGACTATCACCTAAAGGAACTCTACACTGCAGTTGAAATGCCCTTGGTTGAGGTTTTAGCCAGCATGGAGTATGAAGGAATTTCCGCTGATCAGGAACTGTTATTGGAACTTCAAATGAAGTATGAAGAAAAGATAGACAATCTGACAAAA
Source organism: Clostridiales bacterium (assembly GCA_007120165.1). Taxonomy (GTDB): domain Bacteria; phylum Bacillota; class Clostridia; order Peptostreptococcales; family T1SED10-28; genus Isachenkonia. The sequence continues at coordinate 12,411 of SKOH01000183.1, read as the reverse complement.
ACCATTTATAATTTAGCAGGAGAATCATTTAATATCAACTCCCCGAAACAGTTGGGGAATGTGTTGTTTGAAAAACTGGAACTGCCGCCGATCAAAAAAACCAAAACCGGCTATTCCACCAATGTGGAGGTGCTGGAAAAGCTGCAGGAAAAACACGTGATTATTAAAGAAATCCTGGAATACCGACAAATTACCAAACTGAAAAATACCTATATCGACGGACTCTTAAAAATCATCAATCCGACAACCAAGCGTATTCACTCTCACTTTATGCAGACAGTAGCCTCCACCGGAAGGATTTCCAGCACGGAACCGAACCTGCAAAATATTCCGATCCGATTGGAAATGGGCAGGCAGCTGAGAAAAGTATTTGTAGCCAATCCCGGTGCCACGTTTATTGCAGCGGATTATTCTCAAATCGAACTGCGGGTACTTGCCCATATGTCCGGAGACGAGAATCTGATTAACTCCTTCCTTCGGGATGAGGACATTCATACCCGTACCGCGGCGGAAATCTTTGATGTGGAGTTTTCCGAAGTCTCGTCGGAAATGCGAAGCAATGCAAAGGCCGTGAATTTCGGGATTGTTTACGGAATCAGTGATTACGGATTGTCGGAAAACCTGGGGATTACCCGGAAAAAAGCACAAATCTATATTGACAATTACTTTAAGAAATATCCCAACGTAAAGACCTATATGGATAAGACTGTGGAATTTGCCAAAAAAGAAGGATACGTAACCACCCTGCTGAACCGTCGACGGTATCTGCCGGACATTCATGCGAGGAACTTCAATCTTCGTTCCTTTGCCGAACGAACCGCAATGAACACGCCGATTCAGGGAAGTGCCGCAGACATTATTAAAATTGCAATGATTCAGGTATTCAAAAAACTCAAACAGCAAAAACTGCAGGCAAATCTTCTGTTACAGGTCCATGATGAGCTGATTGTGGAAACCCCAGTGGGGGAGATTGATCAGGTAAAGACCATTATCCGGGACTCGATGGAAGAGGCAATGGATCTGAAAGTGCCCCTTAAAATCGATATGTCCCAAGGGGAGAGCTGGTTTGATCTAAAATAGAAAACAGGTGATTGGATGTTAAAGACCATCGGTTTAACCGGAAGTATAGCCAGTGGAAAAAGTACCGCTTCAAAAATCCTGAAAGAACAGGGCTGCACCATCATCGACGGCGATGTGATTGCCAGGGAAGTTGTGAAGGAGCCCCAGGTGCTTTTTGAAATCAGGGATACCTTCGGAAAGGATTTTCTTAACGAAGAAGGAGAACTTCGTCGAAAAAAACTGGGAGAGCATGTTTTTAATAATTCCCCAGCCTTGGAGAAACTGAATCAAATAATGCATCCCAGGATTCAACGAAAAATCAAAGAGGAAATAACCTGTTGCCGAAGAAAGTTTCAATCCTCAAAGACCCGGCATTTTGTGGTAGTTGACGGGGCGCTTCTTATTGAGATGAATCTTCACCACTGGGTGGACGAGGTATGGGTGGTGGTCCTTTCCAAAAAGGAGCAGATTCGGCGATTAACGGAGCGGGACAGCATTAGCGAACAGGAAGCGGAACGTCGAATCGCTGCCCAAATGAGCACCGAGGAAAAGCTGGCCTATGCCGATGCGGCCCTGGATAATTCCAAGGACCGCCAGTATTTAAAAGAACAAATCAATAAAGAACTAGAAAGACTGAGAAACCAAGACTCGCAGTAACTTAACAGGAAATGTGAGGAATTATTAAGGGGGAAAAGAATTGAAGAGAAAATTACTGATAATCTTTATGGCATTACTGATGATTACCGTACTTACGGCATGCAACGATGAAAACGGTGAGGAAGAAGGAGAAAATGGTCAGGTGCAGGAGGAGGAAGCAGGGGATCCAACCTATGGAGGGAGCCTGCGTTTTGCCGTTCCCGAAGTGACCCACGGCAATGTGCTCTATCAGAACCCCGATGAGCTGCACCATCTGCATCAATTGATTTTTGAGAGTTTAGTAACCTTTGACGAGGACTTTTCCATTATTCCACAAATCGCTGAAGACTGGAGTATTTCCGAGGATGGACAGGTGGTGGAGTTTGTGATTCCCTCAGACCTGACCTGGCATGACGGTGCACCCTTTACGGTGGAAGATATTGATTTTACCGTCCAAGCCATCAAAAATGCTCCCGAAGAGAATATCAGTGAGCACATTTATCAAAACAGCATCCGACATATTTCCTATGTACGGGAACTGGAAAACGGCAACGTAGAAATTTCTTTTACAAGACCCTTCAGCAGTGCGCTGGAAGCCCTGACCTTTCCCATACTGCCCAGCCATTTATTTGAAGATAATTCGGACCTGTTGGAGAGCGATGATTTTCCATGGGTCGGCACCGGTGCCTATAGGCTGGAAAATCGGAATCAGGAAAGCATTACGTTAACGAAGTTTGAAGATCATAACCGGAAGGATCCTTATATCGAAACCATTGAAGTCCGAATCATAGAAGACTACGACGAGGGCATGACCATGTTTGAAGAGGGCGAGCTGGACCTTTTCCATAGCCGATATGTGGATGTAACAGGGAATGAAAATGTGGAAGAAGCGCAAATTCATGCATTTGCCAGCATGCACTTTGAATTTTTAGCCTTCAACTTTCAACAAAACTCCCCGGTCTCTGAAAATTCCCAAATTCGAAGGGTGTTGGAAGAAGCCGTTAATCGGGAGCAGGTAATCGAAGAGGCCTATTTCGGATACGCCACCGCGACGGATACACCGATACATCCGGAACACTGGCTTCATCATGGAGATCTTTCCCAGGAAGAACCCATCGGTGATGATGAATTAGAACAGCTCATGCTGGAGGAAGGCTATGAAAGAAATGATGACGGCCTATGGGTTGATGAAAGCGGAAACACCCTGGAACTGCAGATTTTAGTCAATGAAAACCATACACCCAGGGTCATTGCCGCAGAGATTATTCGCGAACAGCTGAATCAAAACGGTTTTGACGTAAGCCTGGATCAGGACAGCTTTGATAATATTCAAGGGCGGTTGGAAGAAGGAGATTTCGACCTGTATTTCGGAGCCTGGGAACTGGGAATGTTACCGGATTTATCCTTTGTCTTTCACTCAGACTTTACCCTGAGAACCAATTTTATGCACTATGAAAATGAAGAAATGGACGGGCTCATAGAAGAAGCCTTCAGAGCCCCTTCCCAAGAGGCTAAACAGGAACAGTATCAGGCGCTGCAAAATGCTGTGCGAGATGATTTACCATTGATCAGCCTGTATTTTTTACAAGATACCTATCTGGTATCCGAGGGCGTCTACGGAGACATTTCGCCAAGAGCCCATAATATTTTTGCAAATATTGAAGATTGGTATATGGAAACCGAGTAAAACTTTCGAGATATTGTGAAAGCATATTGACATAGGGACAATTTCATTTTATAATGGGGTAGTGTTTGAAAAGCGGGGGTGCTGGAATAGGCAGACAGGCATGTTTGAGGGACATGTGCGTTAATCGTGTGTGGGTTCGAACCCCATCCCCCGCACCAAGGATTTAAAATAATACAACCATAAATAAAAACCTTTAAACATACACAATCAAACAATGTTTAAAGGTTTTTTCTATAACAGCCAATAGAAGAATCAGAGAGGAGAATCCGTGTGATTCCTAAAATAGAAAGTCCTATAGCTGAGCGGTTAAAAGAACTGGACTTTTTGACAGAAACATCGATTCCGAAAAAAGTGAAGAAGAAAAAACAGCTGCTTTCCAAAGGGGAAGTCCATATTTTTGAAGGGGAGCATATCGATAAATTTGCCACGCTGAAATTAAAAGGCCTAAACATTTATGGTTACGAATTCGGGATTTGCTATCCGAAAAACCGGTGTTATCCGATTTTTATCTACCAGGGGATTTACGTACCCAAACGGGCCTTGCTGACGGTAAGTTATCCCTATTATGACTTAGACAGCCTAGAGGACCTGAAAGGACTCCGGGAGCTATTGGAAACCGACGCCGAACTAGCGGATAAGCGGCTTTACAAACAGGTTAAGCCCCAGTATTTTTTAGTAGATGAAGTCATTGAGAACAGCTATACCGGGATGATCGGCAGTCAGGAAATTGATCAGGGATATGAAGATGTGCTGACCCTGTTTAAAAAGTGGTATCGGGGTCTGGAAAACAACATCGATCTCCTGCCCAAGGAAACCGATCAGTACAATCAATGGAAAAATTATTTTAAAGATAAATTCTTCGCCAAAGATTACGGCTATGCGGCAACCAAGCGTTATTTAGGTAAACAGTGGACGGATACGGTCTTTCAACAGTATCTCCGATAGGAAGCGCATCAAAGTCCTGCCCGATGATGCATCCAATCCGGCAGCGGGCAGGGGAGCCAAAGGGGACCAGAGTTCTACACCGTCGCTGTTTATCAGCACCGTACCTTGCAGATCGGTACGATATAAGTTCGGTGAAAATTGTAAAAGGCGTTCTAACGTTTCCTTATGGGGATGCCCATAAGGATTTTCTTTGCCGCTGGAGATTACTGAAACCTGGGGAGAGACCGCTTCTAAAAAGGAAAGGCTGCTGGAGGTGCTGCTGCCATGATGGGAAACCTTTAAGACGTCGGCGTCCAGCCTGTCTCGGGAGTAATCCTGAATCAGTGCAGTCTCTGCAGCCCCTTCGATATCTCCGGTAAATAAGAAGCGGTGATTGTCATAGGTCAGTTTCAGTACAATGCTCCAGTCATTTAAATGATCCTGAAAATCCCGCTGGGGACTGAGAAACTCCAAGGCAAGATCCTTCTCAAAGAGGATCGGCTCCGAAGAAGGGGGAGGACTTAAGGGGATGTTTTCCTGTTCGATGGTACTTAAAAGATCTTCGAAGGTTCTTGTGGTATGGGTGACCGGGGGAAGATATACTGTGTCTGTGGGAAAATTCGCAAGGACCTGTACGAGGCCCCCGATGTGATCGGCATGGGGGTGGGTGGCAATGACCATATGTAAATGTTTCACTCCCTGTTTTTGCAAATAACTCTGGAGATATGCCCCCTGATTTTTTTCGCCGCCGTCAATTAAAATATTCTGCTTTCCCGGTGTTTGGATTAAAATACTGTCCCCTTGTCCGACATCGATGAAATGCACCTGCAAGATTGATGAATCTTCTCCGGGGAAAACATTGAAAAAAAACACAAAAGACGTTATGATTAAAAGCAGCAGCAATAGGAACGAAATAGGGCTTTGGAGGATTTTTTTAATATACATATCAACAAGTCCCTTCCTTATATAGGTTGATAGATACATAGGATTCACTTTTATAGGAATATTATACCATAAAATACAGAATTAAATTGATCATAAAAGTGATTAAGATTGTTATGGATTGAGAGGAGTATAAAACTTGAAAATATTTGGATTTTTTTTAGATAAGGAACAACGGGCCCGGTTTATAGAAAAACATTTACATCAGGAGAATTTGTCTGAAAATGCAGCGGGTGTTCCCAGTAAAACCCGTCTCCCGTCGGGAATTGTATTAATCAAACAGCAGCATGCCCATCAGGGAGTACCGGGATACTGGCTGCAAATCCGCTTTGAGGAGGGAGCACCGGGGGCAGCGATGCACCGCGAGATCCTTGAGATATTTCAGAATCTAAACATCCCTCAAGAGGTGTTTTACCCCACAAAACCCATGGACAGCCGGATATTGATAAAAAAATGGCATCAAAAATATGATCTTACCTTCACCGACAGAAGCTCTGACAAATGGAAAATTTTCTATAAGGAAATTCGAAACCATTTTGACCGTCACCGGGTAAAGGAAGCTTATTTGGGTTTGAATCTGATCTTGAAGTATTACCCGGAGTTTTTGAAAAACTACAAACGCTACGTCCTTTATGAGGATATTGCCCTTATTTATGAAGAACAGGGGAAAATTAAAAAAGCGGAGCGGGCGATTAAAAAACCCCTGCATTTAAATATTAAATCCGAAGAGCCCTATTTAAACCTTTCCGCTTTTTATATGATTAACAGCATGGAGGAAAAGGCTTATAAAATCGGGAAATTTGCGTTAAAAAGGTTTCCGAAAAACATTTTTGTCATTTGCAATCATGCGGTAATCCTTGCCACCCTGGATAAATATGAACCGGCCCTGGAGATCCTTAGCGCGGCGGAGAAACAAGGCCTTACCGATCCCCTGCTCTACAAAACCAAAGGAGAAATCCTTTCGGATCTGGAAAGAGACGGGGAGGCCATCAGAACCTTTAGAAAGGGTCTGAAAACCACAAAACCCGGGGATAAAACCATAAGAATCGAAATCCTCAGCGATTTAGCCGAAAGCTATATGCACACCAAGGAATACGAAAAGGCTGCCAAAACCTACGAAAAAATATTTAAGGAAGATCCCAAGGATCTATATCACCTGACCCGATTGGTGGGCACGAATTTTTATGATTTGAAGGATTATGATCAGGCACTGAAATACGGAGAAATTCTGATTAAGTCTGAACCGGGAATTTCTTCTTACCATTATCTTTTAGGACTGATCCGAATGGAAAGAAATGATCTGGAACTGGCCCAGTGGCATTTATATAAAGCAAAACAGCTAATGCCGGCCCATCCTTTGATCGAAGAGGAACTGCGGGAGCTTAAAACCAGAAAAAGAGCCCAGAAAAAATTAATTGAGAAGCATAAAATAACTTAACGCTCAAGGAGGCAATTATGTTAAAAAAGATCACAATTTTAACGCTGCTTATTATCCTGCTAACCGCATCCTTTGGTTTTGCCGCTGAAGATCTTGCGGCGGCTGCAGACCCGATGCCTGCGCCGATAGAAGTTTTTCCTGAGGAAGAACCGATGGCGGAGCCGATCGATGCCCGGGCAGTGGTACTGGAAGCGTACATTAACCCCGACCGGGACGAGGAATACGGCGTTGGAAGTCAAATTCAGGAAGTTACCGTGGAAATTACCTCGGGAGAGCTGGACGGGGAAGTCTTTGAAATAGATAATATTTTGATGGGTAATCCTATTTATGATCTGATCGTAGAACCGGGAGACCGGGTTCTGGTAGGTATTGAAGGCAGTTTTGACAATGTGGAAAATGTACATTTAACGGAATATGCAAGAGATACGTACTTATATATCCTGATTGGGGTATTTATTCTATTGCTGATTGTAATCGGCCGGGTGAAGGGTTTAAAATCCGTGATTACCCTTGGACTTACATTACTGTTGATATTAAGGGTTCTGATTCCCGGAATTCTACAGGGGTACAGTCCTATCTTATTGGCAATACTGATATCAATTGTGGTAACCTTGGTTACGATTTTTATTATCTCCGGATTTAACATTAAAAGTATATCTGCAATCGTAGGGATCCTCGGCGGTGTTTTTATTGCCGGAATTATTACCCTTTTCGTCGGATCTATTGCAAACTTAACCGGTTTCTCATCGGAAGAGGCGATGATGCTGCTGTTTATCCCTCAGGATGTAGAGTTTAATGTGCAGGGACTGTTGTTTGCCGGAATTATTATCGGTTCCCTGGGAGCGGTGATGGATGTGGGAATGTCCATAGCTTCAGCGATCCAGGAAGTAAAAAATGCACATCCGGAAATCCCTCGAAAAGATTTGATCCGCTCCGGGTTCAATGTAGGCCGGGACATTATGGGAACCATGGCAAACACTTTGATTTTAGCCTACACCGGCAGCGCGATACCGCTACTGATTTTATTTACCGCCTACGAGCCGTCCCTGACCGATATCATCAATCTAGATATTATTGCAACGGAAGTGGTACGGGCCTTAGCCGGAAGCATCGGGCTGATTATGACGGTGCCGATTACCGTATTTACCGGAACCTTTTTATTTGAACGTTATAAATAAATAGGAAGGAGTACCTTTCCCTGGAACCTTCGGGTCAGGGAAGGGTAAATAAATATTATGATCAGAAAATTGGGCTCTTTGCAAGTCAAAAGACTGTTTGTCCCTCTGTTTTTTGCACTGGCGGCAGGGATCGTCATGAATCGGTACGGTCTGGAAACCGTTGGGGTAATTTGGGGGATAACGGTCACCGCCGTTATCCTGTTAATCGCCTTTTTCATTGTTTTCTGCAAAAAAACCGTAGCCGGGACTAACTCCGAAGCGAGGTTTTCTATCGGGAAAACCCTGAACTCTTGCGGTTTTTTTCTGCTGCTTATCGGGTTGTTTACATTAATCGGTCATCAGCTCTATTATCAGCAGATTGTAAAAGATCCGCTGGCGGCCTTTGCGGGGCAGAAACCTATTGTCCTGGAGGCTTACATAGAACGGGTTCGGGAGGGAGACTTTGCCACGGACTACGAAGTCTTTAGTCAGGAAATTTCGACACCGGGCAGGCAGGTTCCTTTCCGTAAAAAGCAAACCCTAAGAATTTACGGAATCGATCACGGATTTAACATTGGTGACCGAATCAAAATCAGCAGTCCATCGGTGGAGGCCGTAACCCCCGGGAGACGGAGAAAGCCCTTTGTGTCTGAACAAGCAGTGGTTTCCCCCAAAAGCGAGGTAAGCTCCTACGATCTGTATTTAAAAAGCCGAGGCATTGATAACCGCCTGCAGGCTTCCCCAAATAATGTGGAACTGCTATTAAAAGAAGGCCGTTATCATGAAAATTTTTTAGCAGGAAATCGGTGGAGAGCAGAATCCTTTTTGGATCAGTCCCTTCAAGAACCTCAAAATCAGTTGATGAAAAGTGTGCTGCTGGGGAATCAGGGGTTCCTGGAAGAGGGATTGCGGGAGGCTTTCTCTCAAACCGGAACAGCCCATATTATAGCAGTATCGGGACTTCATGTGGGGATTCTGGTGATTATTTTTACGATGTTGTTTAAGTTTCTGGGTCTTGGAAAAAGACTTTATCTAGGGTTGATTCTTGGGATCCTGCTTCTTTATGGATATCTGATCGGCTTTCCTATCTCGATGGTTCGTGCCGGGATGATGTATGGCCTTTACGTACTCGCTTTTTATCAGCACCGTCCCTATGACGGGGTGCACGCTCTAGCGGTAGTGGGAGTGGTCTCGTTATTAATGAACCCGTCAGCACTGTTTACTGTTTCCTTTCAACTATCCTTTACTGCTACCGCAAGCATAATTCTACTTTATCCCATTCTTGACAACAAACTGGCGAAGCTGCCAAAGATGCTTCGGGGACTGATTGCCGTCACCCTGGCTGCGCAACTGGGAACATTGCCGCTAATGGCGTACTATTTCGGTCAAATCTCGATGATCTCCATTGTTGTCAATCTGTTACTGATGCCCACCATGGCCCTGCTCCTGAGTCTAGGCCTGTTCGGGATCTTCGCAGGTTTTGTCGCCCTGCCGCTGGGAATGGCTGTAAACTTTTTTACCAACGGTTTACTGACCTATCAGATAACTCTGGCCAGGTTTTTTCAACAGGTTCCCGGCGCTTTTATAAAAATCGAAGAAATTCGTTTTCTCTGGGTAATCCTATACTACATAATCATCATCAGCTTATACTTTCAAGTCTCATTTAAAGAAAAGAGGGGTTCGCTTTATGAAATGGAAGGAATTCAAAAAACACATACAGCAGGATGAGATTGCTTCCCTATATTTATTTACCGGTGCAGAGAAATATCTGATCGATTTAGCCTATAAAACCCTGGAGAAAAAACTGATTGATCCGAATTTCAAATCCCTGAACGTCACCGTATTTCACGATAAGGATTTTGATCTGGCCAAGTTTCAGGATGCGGTGGAAACCCTGCCCTTTATGGCGGAGAAAAGGCTGGTGGTGGTAAAGGAGCCGCTATTTTTAGGCACCCAGAAAAAAGGCGCCTCCAAGGAAGAGGAAGAGCAGGTGCTTCAGTGCATTTCCAATCTGCCGAAGCAGGTCTGTGTGGTTTTTCTGTGCTCGAAGGTGGATGCGAGAAAAAAACTGGTAAAGACCATTAAAAAAGAAGGGGAGCATTATCAGTTTGACAGCTTACAGGAAAGTGAACTGCTCCGCTGGATCAAAGGAAAAATCAATAAAGAAAAAATTGAAGTGGAGGCTGCCGCACTGAATTATTTTGTGGCCAATATGGATTATCTCGGCAGAAACCAGAAAAAAAACTTGTTTGATGTGGAAAATGAAGTTAATAAACTGATCCATTATACAAAAAATAAAGGCCGGGTCACCCAGCAGGATATCGATCAGATAACGTCCAAGAGTTTTGAAAATGATATCTTTAAGGTAATGGACGCTATTGAGAAAAAAAACCGGCGGGAGGGGCTGCGGCGGATCGATGAGCTGATTCAGCAGGGAGAGCCGGTACTGAAAATTCTTGCCACCCTCAGTAATCAGATGAAAAACGTTTTAAAAGTAAAGGAGCTCTCAGCAAAGGGGTACACTTCCAAAGCTATTGCAAAACGCATCGGAATTCATCCCTTCGTGGCAACGAAAAGCTTAAAGCAAAGCCGGAATTACACGGAAAAACAACTGATCGGATTCATCAACTACATTACCGATATCGATGCGAAGATAAAATCCGGACAAATCCAGGATCTGCTGGGAATTGAACTGATTGTGCTGGAGCTATGTAAATAAAATTTTATAATAACGATAGAAAAGGAAGAAAAGCTTTCTCCGGGAGAAAGCTTTTCTTCCTTTATATCTGGTGATATTTATTATTATTGTTCAGCAGCTGAAGGCTTATAATTATTGATTTTGTTTTTTCCAGGTGGTTCCCTCGGGGGTATCCATAAGTTCGATCCCTTTTTCCTTCAGTTCATCTCTGATGGCATCGGCCCGGGCAAAGTTCTTTTCTTTTTTTGCGGTTTTTCTTTCTTCAATCAATTTTACGATCTCTGCGGTTTCTTCGTCGGATAATTCGGTGGCTGAGGATTCTTTCGCCTCGAGCAGATCCAGGGAAAGGACTTGGTCCATCTTCTGAATCAGGAAGGCTTTTTCCTGGTCTAGGGCGTCGGATTTCAACACCTCGTAGAGAACCGTAATGGCATTGGCGGTATTCAGATCATCCCTTAAAAAGCTCTCAAAGGCCTCCAACAATGATAGGCCTTTCTTTGAAAGCTGCACATCGTCGGTGGGGATGGACGTAAAGGGGGCCGTTCTTTCTTTTAATTTTACATAGGCCTTCTCCGCCATTTCCAAACTCTCAAAACTAAAGGCCAGTTGTTTTCGGTAATGGGAATTCAGCACATAGTATCGGTAGCTTAAAGGATCAAATCCTTTAGCCTCCAATAGAGAAACGGTTAAAAACTCTCCGGAGGATTTGCTCATTTTTCCGCTGTGGTCAATTAAGAATTCCCCATGCCACCAGTATTTGGTCCATTTTTTACCGGTATAACCCTCGGTCTGGGCAATTTCATTGGTATGATGGATCGGAATATGATCCACGCCGCCGCAGTGGATATCCAGCCGTTCGCCTAGATTTTTCAGTGCAATCACCGAACATTCAATATGCCAGCCGGGATAGCCCATACCCCAGGGAGACTCCCATTTCATCGCCTGTTTTTCAAATTTGGATTTGGTAAACCACAGCACAAAATCCTGGGGATTTTTTTTATGAGTGTCTTCCTCCACATCTTCCCGATGGGCAATTTTCAGGGTGTCCAGATTCAGTTTGGAAAGCTTCGTGTAGCCTTCGAACTTGGAAATATCATAATATACATTCCCATTGGCAACGTAGGTGTATCCCTTGGCTTCCAATCCCTGGATAAATTCTATATAAGCCTCAATGTAATCCGTGGCCTTTGCAATAACTTCCGGTTTTTTGATATTCAATTTTTCACAGTCCTTGAAAAAGGCCTCGGTATAATACTCCGCCACATCCCAGATGGTTTTTTTCTCCCTCAGGGCACTCAACAGCATTTTATCTTCCCCTTCATCGGCATCGGATTCCAGGTGGCCCACATCGGTGATGTTCATCACGCGGTCTACATTGTAGCCCAGGTACTCCAGGGTTTTTTCCAGGATATCCTCATGAATATAGGTTCTAAGATTTCCGATATGGGCATAGTTATATACCGTCGGACCACAGGTGTACAGGGAGACCTTTTCCGGTGACCAGGGTTCGAATTTCTCGACGGATCTTGTTAAAGAATTATAGAGTTTCATGTTGCAGTTCCTCCTTTAGGGTATCTATAGTTACTATATTTTATCACAGGTGTGGGGGGGTTGTGGTAAAAATCCGTAAAAAAGTAAAATTGCAGTCTTGGACTGTATCAATCCTTCGGGTAAAAACCTTTGCTAAGGGTATATATCGAATAAGTGCCGGCGGTAGAAAAATTCTATTGCGGTATGTAAAAGAAGGGAAGGTGAGAAGCATGAAAATTCTTGTAGGGTATGACGGCTCCGAATCCAGTAAAAAAGCGGTGGAAAAAGCTAAAGAACTGACCTCCACCTGCAGCATCTCCGATATTATGATTGTCCATGT
>SKOH01000130.1 GCA_007120165.1 Clostridiales bacterium | reverse complement strand
CTCGAACTTCCAAGCTGAGGCCTTTGACTGCATCAAGTTTCCGGCTGTTTTTAACCCATAAATCCTTCAGTTCCAGTACAACTTCTTTCGGCTTTGCAGGTTCTTTTACCACTTCAAAACTAACTTCCCGTCCAACCATCATTTCTGCCATCTCTTCCTCAGAAGTTTCTGCTACATTTACGGTTCCGATATATTTTCCTTTTCGCAAAACCGTGCATCGTTCAGCAACTTCTTTGATTTCTTTTAATTTATGAGTAATCAGAACAATGGTTTTCCCTTCTTTCACTAAATCCTTCATGATTTTCATCAGTTCTCTTATTTCTTGAGGGGTTAGGACTGCAGTAGGTTCATCTAGTATCAGAATGTCCGCTTTACGGTAAAGGGTTTTTAAGATCTCTGCTCTTTGTTGCATTCCTACGGAAATGTCGATGATTTTGGCGTCGGCATCTACTCTTAGACCATATAAGTCGCTGATTTCTTTAACCTTATTCCGAGCGCTTTTCATGTCTATTCTTCTAAAAGATTTTCTCGGTTCGTCCCCTAAGATTATGTTTTCCGTTACAGTAAAATCCTCAACCAATTTAAAATGCTGATGCACCATCCCGATCCCTAATTTATCCGCTACCTTAGGGTCTGTGATTTTCACTTTTTCTCCCCGAACTTTAATCTCTCCCTTTTCCGGTTGATAAAGTCCGAATAAAACACTCATCAATGTGGATTTTCCTGCACCGTTTTCTCCAAGTAAAGCATGGATTTCTCCCTCCTTTACCTTAAAATCCACTTGATCATTTGCCTTAATGCCTGGGAATTCCTTGGTGATTCCTAACATTTCGATTGCATATGCCATAATATTTCTCCTATCTTTATAATATTATAGTAATATTTTTTACTCCTTGATGCATCGCAAGTTCTTTCAATTTCTCCATTTTTACTTTATCAGGGATGTTATTGTCGATATTTTCCTGTTGTTTTATAGACAACCCACGATGATGTACCTGAATTAGTTTATACTCCACTTCCGGGTAATTCGCTAATATTTCAGCGGTTTTTTTGATAGTGTTCTCTAGGTCCATGTATTTCTCAATACAAACTGTTCGTACTTCTATTACTTTATTCAGTTTGAGTAGCTTTTTTAAAACCGTGAAATTTTGAACATAAGAAACGGAGGTTAATTCTTTAAGATTTCCATAAGCTTTAATGTCCACTATATACCCATCGGTAACTTCAACTAAAGCTTCCTGGTCCTTCCAGTCAAAAAGTAAATTCGTATCTATATAACAACTTAAACCGTGGTTTTTGATTTCTTTAAATAGAACTGTAAGGAATTGATTGTATAGGGTGGCTTCACCACCGGATACAGTGATTCCATCAATATAGGGTTTATACTTTAAAATTTCATTGAGCAATGCTTTTACAGTCATGCTTTTATAATTTTCACTGTTACATGGCATCGGAATAGTTTCCGGATTATGACAATACACACAGTTTAAATTGCATCCCTGTACAAATATGGCGGTTCGATTTCCCGGTCCATCAACATTGGAAAAAGGAATAACTTTATGGACCGGCAAGGTGAGTTTAGCCTTCATTGGAACGGATCCTCCGGCTGAACACTTTCGACATTTCATCAGTACCTGCACCTAGGGCTGTTGTGTCCCTACGAACCACTTCCTCTTTTCTTGCTTTTTCCACTTCACTTCTTTTTACCAGATAACCGGTTACTCTCACCAAATCGCTGTTTTCTCCATAAAAAGATAGATAGCGATGACCTTCTTTAAATCCTCCGATTAAGATATCTTCCAAGGCATCGGGATGATCCAGATAAGTTTGATCAAAAGCAAATACATCTCCCACACCGGAAGGAAAGTACCGGTGAAATTTTGATGATTGCATTAAGTGAAGGGGTAGTTCCGGTTCCTGACCTACTTTTATCCGGTGTGCGGGGGTATTCTCCTGATCCGTTATGTCGATGCTAGCCCCAACTTGAGCATGCAGTAAATATTTCCCTCCGGTGCTTTTTGTGTATATTCCATTATGATTGGTTGTAATCTTTTCAATGATTTGTAATATTTCATGGGCCCATTGATCGCCAATTAGAGATTTTCCGTAGGTCTCTTGAATGTTTTCCATGGCCAGTAATCCATTAATACTATCTGCTAAGCCGATGACACCTACCATTCCCACAAACTGGTTTTGATCGATTAATCCTTCCTTATTCAAAAAAGAGGTTTCGAAAAAATTGCTTTTTTCCACCAAATACTGAATTCTTTTGTCTATCATTGATAAAATCAGTCTTGTGTAACTGGGTAATAATGTATTAAAGAATTCTTCTTTGCTTTGGGCTTTTTTTAGTAAGGTACCGAGTTTTAATCTAGGCAATGTATATGCTCCCCCACCGATGGGCAGTGCATTATAACAACTGGCAATCCCATAGTTCGGATTTTCTGCGCCATATATTTTATGATTGGCAAAAGAGGGTTTTGCCACTTTTAAAGATATTTTTAATGCCATCTGCAAAAAGTCACTATCATAATCTTCATAATTAAGTATCATACTTATATTCGG
>SKOH01000025.1 GCA_007120165.1 Clostridiales bacterium | reverse complement strand
GTGCTGGTTCTCGATGTGGCCTTAAAGCTCGAAACCGAACTGAAAGATCTCGGTTACCAGGTGGCTCTTACCCGGAAAGAGCACGATGTACATATTACCAATAAAGAGCGGGGGGAAATGGCAAAGGAAATCGGTGCAGATATATTGGTTTCTTTACATGCAGACGGCAGCTCTGTGGCCTCCGTTCAAGGAGTAAGTGTCTTATCTCCGGCACCGGACGTATCCTTTATTGATTCCAATCGCGCCGCCATCAGTGAAACCCTCAGCACCTTAATTGTTGACGAGCTGGCAAGATCCACCGGTGCGAGAAATCGGGGGGTTCACTTTCGTAACAATCTTTCAATCCTTAATTGGTCAGCGGTCCCCAGTTCATTAGTGGAAATCGGGTTTATGTCCAATCCCGAGGAAGATGAAAAACTGCAGACCGAAGAGTACCAGGAAAAAATTGCCCGGGGGATTGCCCGGGGCATCGATAAATATTTTAACTCCATCGCCGAGTCGGAAGAATAGGTGATGGAGCTTTTTTATTAATTACTATACCTTGTTCAAAATTTCGTAAACCTTGCTGATTGAAATTTTCTGTTCCCTTGCGAGGCGCCTGCAGTCTTCATATTCCGGGGTGGACTTGACTTTTCTGCCTTGATAATAGGCCTCTTTATAGGTAACCCTTCCCAAGGGGGTTTCTTTTTTTATAAATTTTCGTTGAAGAGCCTCTCTTTGGACTTCGCTAATCCGAATCCCCAGGGTGGTGGTTTCAAGAAAAATCAGCGCCTTCATTTTTTCCCCTGACGCTTTTTCCACCAACAGGCTTAACTTCGTCCCCGGACGGTTTTTTTTCATCATAATCGGAGTCAGATAAACATCCAGAGCCCCTTCTTCGAAAAATTTCTCGAAAATATAGGAATAGATCTCCGGATTCATATCATCAATATTGGTCTCCAGCAGTAAAAGATTTTCTTCTAGTTGATCCCGGAAGATCTTTTTTTTTTACCATAGAGTACTCTTAGCATGTTGGTGATTTCCAGATCCTTCGTACCCAGGCCATAACCGATTTTTTCAATCTCCATCATCGGAATATCGATAAATTCATCCGCCAGCGCCTTAACGATTGCCGCACCGGTGGGGGTTACCAGCTCACTGCGAATACCTGTGGAATAAACCGGAATTCCTTTTAAAATTTCCAGTGTGGCAGGAGCCGGCACCGGGATCTTCCCGTGGGCGCATTTTACAAACCCTGTTCCGATATGCAGCGGGGAGGCCAGGATTCTGTCAGGATTTAGCTGATGCACGAGAATCGAAACTCCAATGATATCCACTATGGAATCAATCGCTCCTACTTCATGAAAATGGACCTGGTCAATGGGTTTGTCATGAATCTTTGCTTCCGCTTTGGCCACATGCATGAAAATTTCTTTACTCATTTTTTTAACCGGTTCCGCTAACAAACTCTCCTCTATCAGTTTTTCGATATCTTGAAGATTCCGGTGGTGGTGTCCCCGCCCTTCATGGGAAGGACCCTCAAGGTGGTTTTGATCATGCCCATGGTCATAAGCATGAACTCCGTGGTGATGATGATTATGATCCTGGTCATGGTGATGAGTCCCGTGGTGATGGTGATTATGATCCTGGTCATGGTGATGACCAGGTTGCTTCCCTTTAGAAGGGTCAGGATGAGGCTCTCCGGGGTCCTCAATAATAACATCAAAGTCGGTACCGGTGATGCCGTTTTTCTGATTTTTTTCGATCTTTAGCTTATAGCCCCCAACCTTTACTTTTTCCAGTTCTCTTTGGAAAGCCTCCCGGTCCAGCCCTAAATCAAGCAGGGCTCCGATGGCCATATCGCCGCTGATACCCGATAGGCAGTTCAAATACAGTATTCGTTCCTCCATAGACTTATCGCTCACTTTCTTTCGAAGTTTTGGCCCCTGCTTTTTCAATTTGCCGATTAATGGTACTGGCAAGGTATCCACCGCCAAACCCGTTGTCGATATTGACCACCCCAATCCCGCTGGCGCAGCTGTTAAGCATCGTCAGCAGCGCCGATAATCCTTGAAAATTCGCTCCATATCCGACACTGGTGGGGACCGCAATTACCGGCTTATCCACCAAGCCTCCAATTACACTGGGCAGTGCCCCCTCCATACCGGCAACAGCAATAATTACATTGGCCTTTTGCAGCTTATCGGTATTTTTTAATAATCGATGAATTCCTGCTACGCCCACATCATATAACCGTTCCACGGTATTTCCCAGAATTTCTGCAGTAAGGGCCGCTTCCTCTGCGACTTTAATATCCGCGGTGCCTCCGGTAGCCACAAGAATGACGGACTCGGTTTTCTCGATCGCTCGTTTTTTCACCACGATAATCTGTGGAATCGGGAAGTATTCCAAATCCCCGGTTACTTCTGCAAGGGCTTGGTAAATCGCCTTTGATGCCCGGGTTAAAAATATGTTGTTGTCCTTTTCCAGCATATGCTTGACGATGCCTACAATATGATCCAGCTCTTTGCCTTCGCAAAGGATCACTTCGGGATAGCCGTTTCGAATTTCCCGGTGGTGATCAATCTTAGCAAATCCCAAATCTTTAAAGGGCAGATCCTTCAGCTGCTCCATGGCTTCAGAGACCTCTACGGTGCCCTGTTTTACCTCTTCGAGAATCCTTGCGATATTTTTTTCTTTCATATTTTCATCTCCTATTTAGTAGCTTAGAGGAATCTTTGTGTGCTCAAGCAAAATTTTCACAAATTCTTCCAGGTATTTACGGTCCTCCTGATTGAATCGATTGGTTATCGGACTGTCGATATCCAGCACCCCTAGGAGTTTTCCATCCCTTATCATTGGAACCACAATCTCTGATCGGGAATCAGGATCACAGGCAATATGTCCGGGAAAAACATTTACATCTTCCACCACTTGGGTGGTAAAGGTATTCGCAGCCGTTCCGCAAACCCCGCTGCCGATTTCAATACGTGTACAGGCGGGTTTTCCTTGAAATGGCCCAAGAATCAGTTCCTCTTCTTTATATAAGTAAAAACCTGCCCAATTAATCTGGTCCATTAATAGATATAAGAGCCCGGAAGCATTGGATAGATTGGCAAGCCAGTCCCTTTCTTCAGTTATCAAACCCTTTAGGTTTATATTGACGTAGTTATAAAACTCTTTGGCATCCGCGGTACTGATTTTTTCAATTCCCTTCATGATGATCTTCCTTTCTTCGGTTGTGGCCTGGGTATTTTTATTATCGTTTTTCAATTCCAGGGGTATCTTTTTATTATACCATTGCCTTCTCAATATGAAAATCAAAAGCCTACCGGCGGGTAAGCTTTTAAAATTTCCTTGCCCTATGAGTACACCGGTACTATTTCTAAATTTCCTTTATCGATGGCGAATTACCTCGAAACGATAAACCCTCATTTTCTCCCCTTCCATAATGCCTGCTTTTTTAGCAGCAATATCCAGCTGTTTTTCCGGCGTATCCACTCCTTCCAAGGCAGGCAGCAGTAAGCCTCTTTTTCGCTGATGTTCCACTACTACCCCGTACTTTTGAGGATCCAGTTCTTTTATGGATTCCACCGGCTCCTTTTGTTTCAAAATATCCACACTGATGGCAAGGCGCTCCAGCTCTTTTTTTCCTACGGGCTGAAAACGGGAGTCGAAAAACGCCGCCTCTAATGCATTTTTAATAATCTCTTCTCCTATATGGGGTTCGATGCCCTCTACCGTACCGATACAACCTCGGAGTTCATCCTCGATATATAACGAGACGAAGGCACCGGCCTGAGTTTGTTCAACTTCCCTTATCCATTCCGGATCATCAATTTCCATCTTATACTGCTCAAAGGTAAAGACCTGACCGGTTTTAATTTTTTCTTCGATTGCTCTTAAAGCAAGGTGCTTATAAAGACTTGACGATTTCATTACCTATCCCCCTAAATCAGTTTTTTGTACCCATGCATTCATATATCCCACACCAAAAGGACCTTCGTAGGAGAGCACTTCAGAGGTCATTTTCCCCTCTCCAAACATTCCAAAACCGAGAACAATCGGTCTCAGTCCGCATTCCCCGGCGGGGCCGTAGATCTCTTCGGGCATGTTAATAATATCCCGAATGTTGCAGCGTTTAATGGCATTTATCATACGCAGATCAAAATCCGGTCCTCGCTGGTCATACCCGTAGGGCCCATCTTCTTTCAACCGATGGGAAAGGTCCCCGCTGACAACAATGGTAAAGGTTCCCTCCACTTCTTCCAAAAGCCCCTTAATTCTGACACCCAGATCATACAGATCCTTCAGTTCCATCATCCCGATGGAAATATGAATGAGTTTCGACTCCACCGCCGCTTTTTCGAGAAAATATAACGGTACAAAGGCCCCATGGTCCAAAGAGCCTTCGCTGAATACCCCCGGAAGGTTTCCCTCCTTAAAGCCTTTCTTTAAATGTTGAATGCTTACGGAATCCAGTTTTTTTGTCATTTTTATATTTCGATATCCGAATTCCCCCAGATTTCCTGTAGCCTCATCACCGTCAAGGAAGGCAAGGTGATTTTGATGGACCTCCCCATGGGGGGTAACCAGAATGAGGGTATCGGGTTTAATCTCTTTAATTTTCTTTATTGTCTCTTCCATTCCTTGAAGGGTTTTTATCGCTTCCCTTTCTCTTCCCTTTCCAAGGTCTGAAATAAGGATTGGTGGATGGGGAACGATGAACATCCCTTGTATGTGTCCCATGTAATTTCCTCCTTTAAAAATTGCCGCACCGCACTCTGTTTAAAACTTTTTCGGCTTCCTCTTTCATATTCAGTAAAAAGTCGATCTTTGTGGGAGCTTTATGATATTGATAGCTTGGATAGTAGCGATTGAGATGCAAAGGAATGTCCGGGCTGATGGAGGCCAGCCATTGAAAAAGACGGATCAGTTCCTCGCTCCGGTCATTAATCCCGGTTACCACCAAGGTCGTAATCTCTAAATGGAGGTTTTGATAAAAATACTCAATATTGCGTTTGACAATATCCAGATCCCCTCCGTAAACCCTCTGATATATTTGAGCATCAAAGCCTTTCAAATCGATATTTGCCCCATCAATGTATGGAATCAACTGTTTTAGGGGCTCCTTTTCAATATACCCATTTGTTACCAAAATATTCTTTAGTCCTTCCTTTTTCGAAAGCATTGCGGTCTCCAGTACCATTTCATAAAAAACCGTTGGTTCATTATAGGTAAAGGAGATGGAAGGAGCCCCTTCGAGCAAAGCCCGCTCTACAATTTCCTTCGGCATCATTGCTCTCGTGGGAGGGATGGATTTGGCGATGACATGATTTTGACAGAAGGGGCAATGAAAATTACAGCCGAAACTTCCTACAGAAAGAGTGTTGGTACCGTTTAAATAAAAATGAATGGGTTTTTTCTCTATGGGATCCAGGTGTATTCCGCTGATTTTTCCATAGTTAAGGCTTGCCAAATCTCCGCTTTCATTTTTCCGAACACCGCATATTCCCATTTTTCCTTTGCCGATTTTACATAAATGGGGACATAATCTGCACTGCACCCTGGCGTTATTCAGTTTTTCATAATACATCCCTGGTTTCATTTTCTCACCCGTCCTTTTTCCTTTGAAAACTTTCCGATTTTCCCGGTTTTAATATAAGGCCTGAAAGAGCTTTTGAAACTCCGCTTTTCCCAAGGCCAACGGGGCCTTTGTCAAGGCAGTTTCTTCCCTTTTCTCGATTCGCTTATTTTCATACAAAATTCCCGTTACCAGTCCCTTTGTTTCCAGAAGCTTAGCCATGGCTTGCTGATAATTCTCCGGATCGTAATCTCCCTCCTGGGAGATCGAAGCCAGGTTTTTTCGATACCACTGATAGGTATTGGTCTTGTTAAAGGTAATGCAGGGGCTGAAGATATTGATAAAGGAAAATCCTTTATGTTCAATGCCTTTTTTAATGATTTCGATCAGTTCCTCCTGATAACCGGAAAAACCCTGGGCCAGGAAAGTAGCCCCGGCGGATAAACTGAGAAGGCCCGGTTGTAGCGGGAGGTCTTCACTGCCCTGGGGGGTACTGGGAGTTTTAAAACCCTGTTCGCTGACGGGGGAGGCATGTCCCTTTGTCAGACCATAAATTTGATTGTTCATAACGATATAGGTTATATCGAGATTTCTTTTCGTACTATGAATAAAGTGCCCCGCACCGATGGCAAATCCATCCCCATCACCTCCGGCGGCAATAACCGTTAAGTCTTTATTTGCCAGCTTGATTCCCTGGGCAATGGGCAGGGCCCTTCCATGTACTCCATGAAAAGTATAGCTGTCCATATACCCGGATATCCTGCTGGAACAGCCGATCCCGGAAACCACCATCAGATCTTCCTGAGGGATTTTCAGATCCGCTGCGGCTACCTGTAGGGACCGAAGCACTGAAAAGTCTCCACAACCTTTACACCAGGTAGGCTCCACGCCATTACTATACTCTTGATATTTTGCCATTATATCAGCTCCTTAATTTTTTCTTTGATTTCTTCAATCTGAAAATTATCCCCGTCGTAGGACAATAAAGAATCCAATTTATGATGATACCCGATCTCCGATTGAATGATCTTGCGAAGCTGAGCAGTGTAGTTGTTTTCCACGATTACAACAGTATCATAATGCTCCAGCAGTTTTTTAAGCTGCACCGCAGGTAATGGTTTGATTTGCTTAATGGCCCCATAATCCACGGTCCGGTCCATTTTCTTAACCGCCTGCTGCAAAACGCTAAAGGTAGACCCATAGCCTAAGAACAGAACCTTGTTATCTTTTTCCTGATACATTTTAATCCCTTTGGTACGTTCCAGGGGAGCAAGTTTTTCCATTCGCTTTACCGCCTGGCCCCGATAGTCATCCTTGGGGCCGAGGGGAAATCCATATTCCCCATGTTCAAGACCGGTAGTATGATGCAGCCCATTTTTCATTCCGGTAAAAACTCTTTTTGAAATATGATCCTCTGTATTTTTATAGCGCTGAAAACTCTCTGTACCGTCCTGCAGGTTTTCCTCCATTTCAAGCTTTCCACGATTAATGGTGATCCGATCGAAATCCAGATCTTCGATATTTTCATAGGAAAGGCTTCGGAGGGAGTCCGACATAATGATAACCGGACACTGGTACTCTTCGGCTAAATTAAAGGCTTCCACCGTATCATAAAAACAGTCCTCGAAGGTTGCGGGGGCTAGTATAATGCGGGGGAACTCTCCGTGCCCTCCGTAATAGAGGATGTTCAGATCACTTTGTTCATGCTTTGTGGGGAGCCCCGTGCTGGGACCTTTTCGCTGTACGTCCACTACCACAATGGGAACTTCAGTCATCGCGGCTAGTCCAAGGCCCTCCATCATCAGGGACATTCCCGGCCCCGAGGTCGCCGTAATACTCCGGACCCCTGCATAGCTGCTGCCGATAATCATATTCACTGCGGCCAGTTCATCTTCTGTTTGAACGACTTTTCCTCCGTAATGGGGAAGATGTTCTGATAAGTAATGCATGATTTCCGAAGAAGGGGTGATCGGATAGGCCGCCATAAAACGGCATCCGCTCATTACCGCTCCCAGACCAATCAGATCGTTTCCAATTACCACCGGACCCCGGTCCTTTTTTGTTACCGGTTCAATTAGATAGTTAACCCCTTTCAGGCTGGTGAAGTCATAATTCACGGCCCCCTGCAGCACTTTTTTATTTTTTTCGACGATCTTTTCCCCTTTATCTTTAAAGGCATCTTCAATTACCGATTCCACGAGCTTCGGTTCGATGACTGTGACCCTGGTTAAAAAACCCAGGGAACAGACATTTTTCATAATCATTTTTCCTTTGTCTTTCACGACTTCGGTAATGGGCAGGGGAATAATTTCAATTTCCATATCCTTAATAAACTCCTGATCCACTTTTAAGTCCAATGCTGCATCATACAATAACAAACCCCGCTTTCGCAGTTTTTTTGTATAGATTTCCATCGTGTCTTCATCAAGGGCCATTACAATATCCATATCGTCTTTGGGACAGCCT
Source organism: Clostridiales bacterium (assembly GCA_007120165.1). GTDB lineage: Bacteria > Bacillota > Clostridia > Peptostreptococcales > T1SED10-28 > Isachenkonia. The sequence goes on along the minus strand of SKOH01000025.1, from coordinate 20,069 downwards.
TTTTTATCTACGCTTCCGTAGGCGATAATGGCACTGTTTCCACCCCGTATTCGGGAGGTAAAGTGTCTTTTCCCATAAACATGGTAACCCATTCGGGAAAGCACCTGGAGGTAATATACTCCCGTGGCCAAAATTCCATCTCCTTGAACACCGCCGATCAACACTTGTATCTCTTTATTCATCAACTCACTCCTCGAATTATAAGTTTCCAGTCTAACCTTCTTTTTTTCATACCCATTTCCAAATAAAACCCTCACCCTTTGGATAAAAATAAAAAGCCCGAAGGCTTTTTATTGAACTGTTTGGAATGGCTGCTTTTAATCAGTAAAAAAACTCGGCTTAATTAAAATCCTTCATTCCTGTGGAAAGGAAAAAAACAGATAAAGTTCCGGGGCCTGTATGGGCGGCAATTACACCGGGCAGCGTTTGGATCATAAATTTCTTAACCCCTAGTTCCGCCTCCAGCATTTCCCTTAAGAGCTCTGCACCCTCCTGATCGTTGCCATGATTGATCCCTACCAGCTGTTTATCGAGATTGACGCCTCTTTCCCTTACGATCTCTACAATTCTTTTCAGAGCTTTTTTTCTGCTTCGAATCTTCTCTAAGGGAATCAATTTCCCTTCCTCAACATTTAAAATCGGTTTGATATTTAACAGACCCCCTACAAATGCGGAAGTATAGCTGACCCGGCCGCCCCGGTATAGGTAATTCAAATCGTCTACGGTAAATACATGCTCCATATTTTGAGAGTAGTAGTGCACCGCTTCCATGATCTGTTCCTTGTTTTTCCCGGCCTTTGCCATTTCCGCCGCCCACATTACAATAAGTCCTGAACCAAGGGCGACACATTTGGTATCGATCACTTCCAGATCGAAACTTTTTATGTCTTCGTATTTTTCCAGCAGGTGATTCTTCGCAATCACACTGCCCTGATAGGTTCCGGAAATTTCTGAAGAAAAGGCTATATAAATCACAGTGTCATAAATATTTATGTATTTATCAAAAACTTCTTCGAAGGCTGCGGGAGAAACCTGAGAGGTCTTGTATACTTTTCCTTCTTTCATTTCATTCATCATGGCTTCCGGATCAATATCCACGCCGTCAATAAAGGACTCTTCCCCCTGCTGTAAGGTTAAAGGGACCACGGTTATATCCAGTTCTTCTACCACCTCTTTAGAAAGAGAACAGGCGGAATCCGTTATAATTTTTATACTCATAAAATACATCCTCCTTTATAAATATTTTTATCACGCTTACCCCTTTTTCAACCCAAGTATTATACCCTATATTATACCACGAATTATCAATTCAAAACTCGGAACTTCGGTGGAATTATTAGAAATCTCAGAAATAAGCATAAAATAAGATAAGGACCAATCATTTTTGATGATCGTCCTTATCTATTGATAATAAAATCGGAAGTAGTTATACCAGTCAATCATTGATTTTGGTGGATTATTATTGTTCGTAAACATCACACCTTTCTAATTGACCTTTAGACTTAAATCCTTACACTACTGCTTCAGTAATAAGGTTTTTCCCACGATGTTTTGTCTTCTAACCTAAATATAGGTTCCGTTAAACAGTTTCCTGTTTTGATGGTAGCTGCATGTTATTCAACTGTAATTTTTTTGACTGGTAGTGATCTACCGGATCTTATTATATTGTTATTATACCATGATTTTTTCCTTTTAAACAGATTATTGACAGAAAAGTTTAACTATTTCCTGTTTATAATCTTACATGGTCTTCTTTATATTTCTGCAAGCCTTCCAGCAACCCAACGCTGACAGTGCATCCCCTTTGCCTTATCCTGCTATAATAAGGCAAAAGGCCTATCGTTATTAAACAATCTTTTTCTTGTTCACAATTTCCGTAATAATCCTTGGTACTTCTCTTACCATATCGCTGGCAATCATTCCGTATTCTCCGGTAATTTCTGCAGCTTCATCCCCGGCCCGGCCGTGGATGTAAACCCCTGCCATGGCAGCGTCAATTAAATCAATTTTTTGCCCCACCAGCGCGGTAATAATTCCGGTCAGCACATCTCCGCTTCCCGCAGTAGCCATTCCTGGATTTCCGGTTGTATTTAAAAATACCCGTCCCTCTTCATCGGTGATGACGGTGCTGGCACCTTTTAATACCACAATTACCCCGTACTTCCGGGAGAAATCCTTGGCGACTTTGATGCGGTTTTCGTTAGTCTCCGTAATACTTGACCCTGTGATTCTTGCCATCTCCCCGGGATGAGGGGTAATGATGCACCGGCTTTTTACTTTTTTTAATAATTTCAGCATTTTAGGCAGCACATTTAACGCGTCGGCATCCAAAATCACCGGGCATTTAGCTTCTTTCAAAACCCGTTCCACAATAACCTCGGTTTCCTTGCTTCGTCCAAGTCCCGGCCCCAGGGCAACCACATTGCTCCGCTTAAGTCCTTGAAGAATGTCTTCCACACCGGTAAATTCCTCGTTTTCGTCAGCGGGCACTTGAAAGGGCACGGTCATTACCTCCGTAAGCTGGGTTTCCAGAATATCATTCAGGGTTTCAGGAATGGCCAAATGCAACATTCCCACCCCACTGCGCAAAGCCGCCCTCGAAGCCAGTATGGCGGCACCGGTCATCCCTCTGGAACCTGCTACAATTAAGGCTCTGCCATAATCACCCTTATGAGAATTGAGTCGTCGGATCGGTATGATATCCTTTAATGTTTTTTCCGTAATCAGTTTTGCTTCATATTGGGATTTATGTATTGCATCCTGAGGAATCCCAATGGGACAAATCAAAAGTTCTCCATTATACTCAATCCCGGGAGCTGTGAGATTTCCGATTTTCGGCAATTGATAGACTACGGTCTTGGTAGCCCGAATGGCGTTGCCTAACACCTTCCCCGTATCTCCGGAAATACCCGAGGGGATATCCACAGAGATTATTTTTCGCTTAACTTTATTTACGACGCGGATCACCTCATTGGCAATGCCCTCTACCGGAGTATTCAGCCCGGTGCCGAAAATGGCATCAACGATGATATCGGATTTCATCAGATCCAGGTTAAAGTCAATCATATCATTTTCATCCTTCAAAAAACCGATGGATACCCGCATCGCTTTGATTGCTTCAAGGTTTACCCTGGCATCATTTTTGATGAGATTTTCCTCTCCCACAATGTATACTTTTACCTGCACATCCTTGTTGTAAAGGTGTCTGGCAATAGCAAAGCCGTCCCCCCCATTATTGCCTGTCCCACAGATAATAATTACTTTTTTCCGGTAGTCCTCTTCTAATGCTTTCATAACCTCAATCGTGGTATTCATCCCCGCATTCTCCATGAAAATCAGACCCGGGATTTTGTACTCGCTTGCAGTGATCCGATCAAGCAGCCGCATCTGCTGATTGTCCAGCACTTTCATAACAACCTCTCCTTTTTTCTAGTATGTCCCTTAACTATTCAGCCGTTTCTTCTTTAAACATTCATTCCTTCCACTGTCTTTAATTTATACATTGTATTCCTCAATGACTTTCTTAAGATCCTCAGGAATCCCGTTTTTTGCCATCTGATAGTTGGTAATATCCCTGCGTTCCGTTACTTCTTTACCGAACCACTCCGGAGGATGAAAGGCATTCATAGCTTTATCATTTTCAAACTCCACCTCTACACTATAAAAACCCTCAAATTCCCCTTTATAAACATCGATCTCAGCAACTTTCCCTTCTTGTAAGGGATAGAAGTAGCGTGTTTTTTGAATTTGCATTGGCGGACGGTCCCCTTCCAGGAAGACAAATAAGGCCGAGGAAATTTCCATTTCCTCTTCGGTTCTCGTATGGGTTCCGGTCCCTTTTTTGGTAATCACGTAGGCCTCTCCAATTTTCCGGACCCGCAATTCAGGCTCACTGGATAAGTATTTTTGAATAATTTCCTTGCTGCTCGCCTTGGATAAATCCGGTAAAGCTCTTAATAAAAATTTCCGTTCTCTTTCCAGTCCCATTTTTACACTTCCTTTCTACAACACCAGCCGATCTTCTGCAAAGCTGTAATATCGGTTGTCTCCCACAATAATATGGTCAATCACTTTTATGTCAATGGCATCTAAGGCTTCTTTGATACGTTTCGTAACCTGGATATCCCCCTGGGAAGGTTTTATGGAGCCCCCGGGATGATTATGGGCAATAATTACGCTGCTGGCCTGATATTTCAGAGCCGTTTCCACCACCAGCCTCGGATATACGGCGGCTTCATTAATGGTTCCTTCGAAGGTTTTTACCGCATGGCGTACCTGGTTTTGATTATTTAAACAGATTAAGTAAAAACATTCATAACGTAGATCGGTAAATAGGTGCATGGCATATTCCCCGGCCTTTTGGGAACTGTTGAGTTGACGCTTGTCTTTAAACTTGCAGCTTTGGTAGCGCCGGGAAAGCGGCGCCAGAAAGGCAAGCAGGGTCGCTGCATTTTCTCCCACCCCTTCCACTTTTCGAAGATCCTCCACCGTGGCGTCCAAGACCCCCGCCAGATCTTTAAACTCTTTGATCAGTCGGTGGGCAATCTCATTGGTATCCTTCCTTGGAATACCATAAAACAATAAAATCTCCAAAATCTGATGTTCTTCGAAGTGATCAATCCCCTCCCGGATAAATCGATCCTTCAGCCTTTTCCGGTGCCCCGCATGTATACTCAAACCCTCCACCCCCTTATCGCAATTTTGCAATCCCACGAATGGGAGAACCCTCTCCATGATCAATTCTAAGGGGAAGACCATAAAATTCAAAATCCTTCCCCAGAAGTTCTCCCAGGTTTTTCAAATTTTCTACGATAATAATGTCATTTTTCAATAAAATTCTATGAGCAAGGAGCATGTTTCCCTGTAACGGATCTATACTGAGGGCGTCAATGCCTACTCCTTTTACATTTAATGTTACTACTCGCCCGGCCACCTCCTCAGAGAGGGCAGGTGCTCCGGCAAAGTAGCTTTCCTCTCCCCATTTTTTATCCCAGCCGGTGTAAAACAGTAAAAAGTCCACGGAAGACAACAAATTTTCTTCTCTTTTACCCCGGTTTTCCCGGGAGAGAGTACCGGGAGATTCCAACTGTAACAATGCGGCTTTAAGGGCTTGTTCAAAAAGTTCAATCGTAATAAGTTTCTCCCTGCAATTTACAAAGTCCAGCACCAATCCTCTGCCGCAAAACCGGTCCACAGGGTAGTCGTCCAGGGTTTTGCCGTCATGAAATACATGGGCGGGAGTATCTAAATGGGTGCCCATATGGGAATACAAAGATAGTTCCATTTCCCGAAAACCATCGGCTTCCACGGTATGTATAACCTCCAGTCTTGGGTTTGGCGTTCCCGGAAACAGGGGCATGTTTTCTGTTAATTTTTGGGTTAGATCGATAACTATCATCGCTGCCTCCTTTTCACAATGTCAAATGCAGAAGGATTTTTTTCAATAGGGCTCTGCCCATATACTGATATTTTACCACAAGTAACTGAAAAACATGATGAAAAAATAAAAAACCTAGAATTTTCAGATAAATATCTGACCTAATTCTAGGTTTAATTGTTATGTGCCCTAAGAATATCCTAATATAATTTTATCTTTGTAACTCCTCGACCAGATGGCAAGCCACAAACCGCTCCGGTTCGTACTCCCTTAATTCCGGTGTCTGATCTTTACAGATATCCTTCCGGTAACGGCAGCGGCCGTAAAAACGACAGCCCTCGGGAGGATTGACAGGACTGGGAACGTCCCCTTCTAAAATAATCATATTATCCGGGGCATCGACCCTGGGTACCGGTATGGCTGATAATAATGCCTGGGTGTAAGGATGCAGCGGATTTCTAAAAATTGCATTGTAGTCCGAGAGTTCAACAATTTTACCGAGATACATCACCGCGATTCGGTCACTTACGTGTTTTACCACACTCAGATCATGGGAGATAAACAGATAAGTAAGTCCCAGCTCATCCTGAATGTCTTGCATCAGATTAAGAATTTGGGCCTGAATCGATACATCAAGAGCTGATACCGGCTCATCCTGAACGATGAACTTCGGGTTCAGCGCAAGGGCCCTCGCTACCCCCACTCGCTGCCGTCTTCCTCCATCCAGTTCATGGGGAAAAGCATTGAGCAGTCTTGGGGTAAGCCCTACCGTATCCATTAACTCCTTTACACGATCCGTAACTTTTTTCCGATCTTTATATACTTTATTGATTAAAAGGGGTTCTGCAATAATTTGCCCTAAGTTCATTCTTGGGTTTAGGGATGCGTAGGGGTCCTGAAAAATAATCTGCATATTTTTCCGGGCCTCACGCATCTGGGCTCCATTGAAATCTACAATATTCTTCCCTTCGAAGTTTACCTCCCCGGAGGTAGGTTCCACAAGTCTTAGGATCGCCCGCCCGGTAGTGGACTTCCCGCAGCCGGACTCCCCAACGAGCCCTAAGGTTTCCCCTTCTTTAATAAAAAAGCTGATATCATCCACGGCATGAAGCATTCCCTTGGGTGTTTTAAAATGCTTTTTTAAGTTCTTAACTTCTAAAATGTGTTTCGACATTCCTTTCACCTCCTATCTTTCGTATTGTTCTGCCGGGTATAAATGGCAATTTACAAAATGTCCGTCTTCAACTTCCACTCTTTCAGGTACCACACTTCTGCATATATCCATAACTTTTGGACATCGGGGATTGAAAGGACACCCCTCCGGTATTTCCGTAGGATCCGGCATTAAACCCTTAATCGGTTTAAGACGGGCATCATCCTCTTCAATATTTGGAATCGATCCGAACAGACCCTGAGTATAAGGATGCAGGGGATTCTCAAAAAGATCCCGTACTTTGGCATACTCCACCACATATCCGGTATACATTATTGCAACTTTATCGCAAATGTTTGCCACCACTCCAAGGTCGTGGGTGATCATGATCATGGAGGTTTCAAACTCATCTTTAAGTCGTTTCATCAATTTCAGTACCTGGGCTTGGATTGTTACATCCAGCGCAGTTGTCGGCTCGTCTGCAATTAACAGCTCAGGATTACAGGCAAGGGCGATGGCGATCACAATTCGCTGCCGCATCCCTCCACTGAACTGATGAGGATATTCCTTTCCCCGTTCTCTTGGAATCCCAACGGTTTCAATCATATCTCTGGCTTTTTCCATCGCTTCTTTCTGAGAAACATTCTGGTGAAGCAAAATCACTTCTGCGATTTGTTCTTCCGTGGTCATTACCGGGTTCAAAGAAGTCATGGGATCCTGGAAGATCATTGAAATTTGATTTCCCCGAATTTTCCGCATACCTTCTTCATTTTTCTTCAGTATGTCTTCCCCTTTGAAAAAGATTTCTCCCTGAACAATTTTCCCCGGGGGATTCGGTACCAGCTGCATGATCCCTAATGCGGTAGTGGTTTTCCCAGCACCGGTTTCTCCTACAATTCCGATGGTCTCTCCCACTCCGATTTCGAATGTCATATTATCTACAGCCCGTACAACACCTTCATCGGTATTATACTGAATGGACAGGTTTTTTACTTTCAGTAACTCTTTCGCCATGTATTACACTCCTTTCTATAACGTTAGCCTTTTAATCTTGGATCCAGGGCGTCTCGAAGTCCATCCCCCAATAAGTTCAGACCAAAGATGGTGATCATTATTGCAACACCCGGGAAAATCGACATCCACCAGGCGTCTCGAATATATACTCTAGCCGTGGATAACATCGCACCCCACTCAGGAATCGGGGGTTGTATACCCAGGCCGATAAAGCTTAGTCCTGCTGCCGAAAGAATTGCTTCTGCCACCCCTAAAGTTCCCTGAACAATAATTGGCGCCATACAGTTTGGCAAAATATATTTGGTAATAATTCTAAAATCATTGGCGCCTACCGCTCGGGCAGCCTCAACAAATTCCTGATCTCTCAGAGACAATACCGAAGCACGGACGATTCGCGCATATCTCGGTATGGAAGCGATACCAACGGCAATCATCACGTTAACCAGACCGGGCCCTAGGGCTGCCGCAATCGCGATCGCCAGCAGTATTCCGGGAATAGCCAGTAAAACGTCCATTAATCTCATAATTACATTATCCACTCGGCCGCTGTAATATCCGGAAACCGAACCTAGGATTCCGCCTACTATCATTGCCACACCTACAGCGATAAAACCAACCTGGATCGAGATCCTACTGCCGTATACTACCCGACTGAAAATATCCCGTCCGAAATTATCCGTTCCGAACCAGTTCTCGGCATTGGGGGCCACCCGGGTATTCTCCAGGTTTTGAGTCGCGTAGTGATAGGGAGCAATAAAATCCGCAAAAATTGCCGTAAGAAGAAGGATAAGGATCACAATCATGCCCGCTATAGCGGCTTTATTTTTAATCAGACGTCTCCATACCTCTGCCCATTGACTTTTTCTTTTCTCGGGAACTACCGCTTTTACATCAAATCCTTCTGGTTCAATAGTTCCGGGATGACTATGAATTTCGGTTTGAGACTGATAGTTTTTTACGACTGCATCGTCTCTGGTCTTTTCCTTCGCCTTTACTTTGCCTTTGTTTTCCATTAAATCTTTATTCACTGAGCTTTCATTGTTTGATGACATTTCAGAACCTCCTTTTCCGTTTACTTATATTGAGCCTTGATTCGAGGATCAATAAATCCGTATAAAATATCTACTGCCAGGTTTATCACACTAAAGGTCAGGGCGATAAACAAGACGCCTCCCTGGACCATCGGTAAATCTCTCATTCGAATGGAGTTTACCATCAATAAACCGATTCCATTAATGGAAAATACGGTCTCCGTTAGTACCGCTCCACCAAGCAGGTATCCGAATTGCAGACCGATTACCGTTACTACGGGAATCAATGCATTTTTAAGAGCATGCCGGTTGATTACTTTGGACTCTTTTTGTCCCTTTGCCCGGGCGGTTCGGATATAATCCTGCCGGATTACTTCCAGCATACTGGATCGTGTCATCCGAGTAATCATCGCTGCGGAGCTGGTTCCGATGGTCAGGGCCGGCAAGATCATATGCATCGGTGTCGCATAACCCGAGGAGGGGAACCATCCCAGTCCGACGGAGAATATCAAAATAGCTACGAGCCCCTGAAAGAAGTTGGGCATCGATACGCCCAGCAAGGCAAACATCATCGCTGAATTGTCAAATAGCGAGTACTGTTTTGTCGCCGAAATTATCCCAACCGGTATTCCGATTACCACGGCTACAATAACTCCTGTAGCGGCTAACGTCAAGGTTGTGGGGAAACGGGAAAGCAGTTCATTAAATACCAGGGCATTCGTTCGGTATGACCGTCCAAAATCCATCTGTGTAAATACGCCCCGTGCAAACCGTCCGTATTGAACAATAAAGGGGTCATCCAGCCCCATTTGCTCTCGAAGTTGTAAAATTTCTCTTTCCGTTGCCTGTTCCCCAAGCTGCATGGCTGCAGGGTCTCCCGGGGTAATGTACATTAAGGTAAAAACAATGAAGGATACGCCAATTAATACAGGAAGCAATAGCAGTATTCTTCGACCAATATACTTTAACATTGTAACTCCTCCTTCCTAATTCTATAGGATTGTTAACTTTTTATTGACTATGAAGAATTTTCAAAATAGTTCCAAACAGCACAGTAGGGTCATATATATGACCCTACTGTGACTTGCCTCTATTGTCTGTCGCATCGGCATCAGCCGATGCTGTCTCACATTTTTTGTAATGCTCTAATGACTATTTTCAGTTATTCAACAATTACATTCCATAATGGGTGATGACCCGCTGGGTGATTTCTGAATCCGCTCACGTTTGCTCGAAGACCGGTTCGATCTTCTCCAGTGTTAAGGAATAGCCAAGGAGCTTCGTCCCGAACGATTTCCTGAACTTCCAAGTAAGCTTCTTCCCGAACATCAGGATCTGCTGATCTTCTACCTTGTGCTAAGAGTTCATCTACACGGTCATTCGAATAGAAGGTTCGGTTTCCAGCTGCTCCGAATTGTTCTGAATGGAACAGTGCATATAAGCCGTAGTCCGGATCTCCTGTTACGGTAACCCATCCTAGGATAAACATATCATGCTCTCCGGCTGCGGTGTTTTCAAGATATGCTCCCCACTCAAGGACTTCGATCTCAATGTCGATGCCGATTTCTGCTAATTGACTTTGGGCAATTTGTGCAATATCCTGTCGAAGCTGGTTATCATTTGTCCAGATGGTAGTAGAGAATCCGTCTCCATAACCGGCCTCTTCCATTAACTCCCGGGCTCTGTCAAGATCATGTCCGTAAGGCTCTAAGTCATCATTTGATGCCCATACCATAGGTCCGATCGGTCCGGTTGCAACCTCTCCGGAACCTTCCATTACGGAATTAATGATGGAGTCCACATCAATGGCATAGTTGATCGCCTGCCGAACTCTTACGTCATCAAATGGCTCTTTTTCAGCATTGAATCCAAGGTATACGGTAGAGAAGTTTAAGTCTCTTGCCAATTGCAGTTCATCATTTCCTTCAATTCTGGAAATATCCGATGGTAAAATGTCGTAAGCTATGTGGATTTCTCCGGTTTCCAGCTCGATGGTTCTATTTCCGTCTTCTTGGATATTTCTAAATCGAACTCTTTCCATCCGTGCGCTCTCGCCGTGGAAATCTTCAAATCTTTCTAAGTTAAGCTCTGATCCCCGTGTCCAGCTTTCAAGCATAAAAGGGCCGGTTCCTACAGGGTTTTCACCGTAATCGTCACCAAATTCTTCAACCGCTGCCTGGTTTAGGATAGAAGTAGCCGGATGAGCTAGGTGAGCAAGAATAGGTGCAAAAGGTTCCAGGGTTGAAATTCTGATGGTGTAATCATCAATAATTTCAAAGTTATCAGGATCAATGGCTCCTACAATGTGTCCTACATCCGGAGATTCTAATGCACGAAGCAGAGTAAACTCTACATCACTTGCAGTTAATTCTTCTCCATTGTGGAACAGTACACCTTCCCGTAACGTAAACTCGAAGGTTAACTCATCAACCTGCTCCCATTCTTCCGCAAGTCCGGGAATCAGTTCCATATCTTCGTTCTGGTCCAATAAACTTTGGTAGATCTGCTTGATTACTCTTGAAGAAGCTTGGTCATTGGTTGCATGCGGATCTAATGAGTCTGCATCGGAGTTCTGTGCCACAATTAATGTGTCCGTGGAAGCTTCATCACCGCAACCAATTGCAAATACTGCAAACATTAATAATACAGCTAATAATAATGCAATTTTCTTACTGTTCATTTACTTTCTCCCCCTTAAATATTAATTTAATTTATATTAATTTCAGCTAGAGGCCTGGGGCCTATAGTGAAATAAATACCATTGAAAAAGAAATTTTCATCCATGAAAGCTGCAAAATTGTAGGTACGATTAAAAATATGTAATAAGTAATACTGAAAATTAGAGCTGTGGTTCAGGGTTCCATGAACTCCTTATTTATTCGCTCATTTCAAATTCCTTGCTAAATTAGAATTGTTCCGAATATTTAGGATTCATTGACTCTTTCACTAGGAGTATTATACCTTATTTTTTTACTTGTTGCAATATAGGTCCGCCGTACCGATTTCTTTAATCCATTATTTTGCAAATCACTTCAGTCTGTTTTTTTCAGCAATTTATTGTATAATAAGAATCACGAACTTTTCCTCTGCTGCTAATTAATTGTACTCCAGACCAAATATATTTTCATTAAACCATAACTCGTATATAATTGCAAGTACATAACCAAACCGGAAGGAAGGATAAAATGACCAATCATTTTGATTATAAAAAAACGCCGAAGCTTGTCTCTGTACTCTGGCTGATCACCAAGGAAGGCTTCCTGGCTACAGCCCTTGCTGCTGTAATGGGCTTGCTTTACGGTGTTTTTCTATCCGAAGAACCATTGCTGAGGCTGATCAATAATTCCATCTTCCTGATGGGCGCGGTTTTAGGTCTTTATGCTTTATTTTTTGGCGTTAAGGGAGATAAAAAAATTTTCAAAACCATGTTTGTAAGCGATGTTAAGGAACAATATCTGGAAAAACTTTCCCAACGAAAGGAACGGCTCCTACATTTGTACCGTGCCTTTGTGGTTTTTGCCATCGCCGTTATTTTAGATCTCATTCTTTTTTACCTGTAAATAAAACTCCGATGATTATAATGCCTAAGTGCCTAGGCTTATTTTAATTTTCGGTAAGAGCTTTTTCAATAGCCTTTAGGATGACTTTGCTGCTATGGGTTGCCCCGGATACCATATCCACTTCCAGACTTTGTGCATTAATGACTCTTCCGGTAATTTCCTCTGCATTATATCCCCGCTCATGTTCATGTTCTAAATCAATCCGTGAAATTTCACCGGACTGAACATGAACCAATACCCGGGCTTCGATGGAATAAACCCTGTGTTCCCCTTCATATTCCCCATCCTGTATGGCAGCTATTTCCGGATTGCCGATTTGAAGGTTTTCGATCTCTCTGTTATACTTAATCAAGTCGAGATAGTCCTGTGCGAAGGGGCGCAAAAGAATAAACAACGCTGCAATCGCTATTGCGATCAATATCTTATTTTTCACAGCTGATCACTCCAGTTTAATTTATTTATCTATAGTATAACAAAAATATAGCAAAAAAACTGTTGCGATATGCGCTTTAGTAATTTTCGGTATATATATATTAAATTAAATCGGTCCCCCTACCGGGAGAGCGATTGATAGAAGGAGGAGTTTTTATGTTTCAAGTAGCCGCTGTTCAGCTGACCCCGATTATGCATGATGTGGATGCCAACCTCAAACGGGGGATCGATTATATTCGAAAGGCCGCTGAAGAAAATGTGGACTTAATTGTTCTGCCGGAGCTTTGGACTACGGGTTATTATCTGTCCAAAGAAGCCTTCAGTGTCCTGGCAGAAACCCGGGAGGGAAAGACCATCTCCCTGATGAAGGAGGAAGCAAAGAAGGCGGATGCATCCATCATTTGCCCCTTTGTAGAAAAGGGTGAAGGGGATAAACTTCATATCTCTGCCGCGGTGATCGATAATGATGGAGAACTACGGGGCATTGTTCGAAAAAGTATGCTTTGGGGCCGGGAGGCTCAGATTTTCACCCCTGGGGAAATTCAGTACCCGGTATTTAAAACGAAAGTCGGCACGATCGGGATTTTGATCTGCTATGAGATGGAATTTCCCGAAACCAGCCGTTTATTGGCATTGGCCGGCGCAGAGATCATTGTTTGTCCTTCCGTCTGGTCCCTCGGCGCATCCCATCGCTGGGACATCCAGCTGCCTGCCCGCTCCCTGGATAATACCGTATATGTATTAGGGGTTAATACTGTGGGAAATCACAGCTGCGGAAAAAGCAAGTTGATCAGTCCTTTAGGGGATCTGCTTGCGGAAGCCTCGGATAAAAAGGAAGAATTAATGATCCGGGCCATTGACAAAGAAGCCCTTTACTGGGCCCGGGAGGAAATTCCCTATCTGGAAGACTACCGGAACAAGCTGCATGATCAGCTTACCCCCGGCGGCATAAAGAAAATCCCGGTGCCGGAGTTGTAAAAAATAAAAGCTGTTGGAAATTAAATTTCCAACAGCTTTTTCATGAGCTTCTGATCCAGATTCCCTCCGGATATCACCACCGCGATCTCCCGACCCCGGATTTTTTCCCCATGTTCCATCAGGGCTGCGATGCCCACGGCGCCCGAGGGCTCCGAGACCACTTTTTCTTTCGTCAACAAATGTTTTGCGGCTTTAATAATTGTCTTTTCCGAAACCACCAGGATCTCATCAATGGCAATTTTCGACATCTCATAGGGAATCTTGCCTACGCCCCCTATTAATGCATCACAAATACTGGTATCTGAGGGGTATTCCTCATAAAACACTTCCTCCTTCATGGACTGCACCATTGCGGGACAGGCTTCGGTCTGTACGCCGATTATTTTAATTCCCGGCTTGATCGCTTTGGCCGCAATGCTGATTCCTGTGATCATTCCCCCGCCGCCGATGGGCACGAGGATGGTATCAATATCGGGATTTGCCTCTAAAATTTCCAGTCCGATGGTTCCCTGCCCGGAAATTACATCTTCATCGGAGCAGGCATCAATATAGGTAAACCCTTTTTCTTTGATTAAGGACTTCGCGTACGCATTGGCCCCGTCATAATTTTCTCCCTTTTGGATGATGGTGGCGCCATAATAACGGATCTTTTCTACCTTGGATTCCGGGGTGGTCTCCGGAACCACCACGGTGGCTTTCACATCTTTCATAAGGAAGCTTGCATAGCTGACGCCGCTGCCATGATTCCCTGAAGAAACCGTAATCACTCCCCGCTTTTTTTCCTCCGCCGTAAGATTGGTCATTTTACTTAAGGCTCCCCGTATTTTAAAACTTTTCAGTTTCTGCTGAGCTTCCAGTTTTAAGTACACCTGTTTTTTCTGATCGGATAAGTAAATGGAATGCTCCAGAGGGGTTTTATAAATCCCCTTTTCAATTCGCTCCCGGGCTTGCAGGATATCCTTATAGGTAATCATGATGTTTCCTCCTTTTTGATATCTTCCAGTCGGAACAAATCTTTCAGCGCTGGAAGGTCTCTTTTTTCGATATCTAAATCCACTTTTTTCGGGGGTTTCTTTGATTTCCAACGGAAAAACTTTCTGCTTTGGGGATGCAGCGTCAACTCATAGAACTTCTCTTTCTTATTGTAGCGAACTTTATAGTGATCAATGTTGGAAAGTTTTCGTCTGCCTTCCTCCGTGTACAGCCCTCTTTCCGTAAGCCTTTTTTTTCGAGTTCCCCGATAAAGCCCCTGAAAAAACAGGCTGAGTTGCACCAGCAAAAACCCGGTATCCATCAGACCTCTTTGTAAAAACCCGTTAATCTTCCACCGTATGTACCAATCCTCTTCCGGATCATAGTTCTCATAATAATCCAGTGTCTCTTCCACTTTGTATAACTCAATCCAGTGAACAATCTTTCCTTCTTCAATTAAGGGCTCGGCGGCAGTGTTTAACGTAGTATACACCGTAAACCCCTGCATAAGAACGATTAGTCCTAAAAAAACGGTAGAAGTTTTCACCGGGTTCCAACCCTCATTTTTCCTCCAGGCCAGCGTTTCTTCCAAATCAAAAAGGTTTTTGGCAATCTCATATAATAGATTCCCCAAAATAACCAGGGATAGAAGTACCCCCAGGAGAGCGCCAAAAGTAAAAAAACTACCGAAATCCATCCCTGCCAGATTCATTAAATCCCTCCAATCAAATAACCTCAGCATCCATCGGATGCTGAGGTTATTATATCATTTTTCCGTAAAAGTCGAAACCACTCAAATATCCGGTCAGCTGGCCATCACACCGCCCTGACAAACGTCTTTAAGATTGCAGTTGCTACATCTTTCAAGCTGCTGATGCAAATCGCTGACCGCCCTTTTTGAGAAAACACAGGGAATGTTCTGCTGCTTCGCCTGCTCTTTGATAATACTCGCTATATTATGTTCCAGATAATCGTAGAAAAGTATAATCATATCCGCTTCCTTCGGGATCTTAGCCTTTCGAAGTTTTTTCTTTCGTCCCGTCCAGTGTATCTGCTTGTCAATCCCCTGACATCGTAGGGTTTCCGGTA
Organism: Clostridiales bacterium; assembly: GCA_007120165.1. Lineage (GTDB taxonomy): Bacteria > Bacillota > Clostridia > Peptostreptococcales > T1SED10-28 > Isachenkonia. The sequence goes on along the minus strand of SKOH01000025.1, from coordinate 4,463 downwards.
TATTTCCCAATTTATCTCCACCAACCAGTAATGCTGTCATAATAAATTCCTCCTCAATTATTTTTATTTTCATAAATATTATCACTGATAATGATTATCATTATTATACATTTACTTTATACCCCTGTCAAGGAATTCTACACTATTTTTTGAAAATTAAAAATACCCTTTATCTGATGCTGCAGGTATCTCCTTGGCTCTGAAATTTCAATCATTCTCCCCGCCGATTATATTGAATCCCCTAAAAAATCTTTACTAAGTGATAACTTTCAGCTTTCCAGGGTAAAAACTATAGTAGAGTATCGAGGTTTGCAAAAAATAATATTAAGGAGCGATGTTTATGAATATATCACTAAAGGGACTAAGCATATTACAGGAAGCAAAAGCACTGCTGTTACCGGTGTTTGAAAAGGAAGGCATTCATGGGGAATCCTACCCCTCCAATCTTACAGAAATACTGGAAAAAAAAGCGACCCGAAAACCCTTCGAAGGAAAAAAAGACACCCTCAGTCTCTTATCCTTTTATGAAGGAGAACTTCCTGAAACACTGATTCTTGTAGGGCTCGGTAAGAAAGAGGATTTTTCATTGGAAATTTTATCTTCCAGCCTTGCCAAGGGCTTCCAGAAAGCAAAAACAGAAAAGGCCTCTTCCCTTACGGTGGACTTGTCCGTCTTAGAGGAATTATTCCCCTTTGAAAAAATTCTTCCCGTGGTGGGCAAAACCTTCACTCTGGCAAACTATGAATTTATAAAATTTCAACGGGAAAAGGAAGCGGAAAACCGAAAAAATTCCACCGAAGTCATGCAGGAGATCTATCTTTTTTCCAAGGATGAAGAACAGCTTTTACTCTTGGAAAGCTTTCTGGCCGAAGGAATTCATGAGGGGCTGAGCATTTGTATCGCCCGGGACTTAGTAAACGAGCCCGCGAACGTTCTTAATCCCTCCACCCTTGCCCGGGCAGCCCAGCAGCAGGGAGAACTTTTCGGTTTTTCCGTTAGCGTAAAGAATGAGAAGGAAGTGGAAGATTTAGGTCTTGAAGCCTTCTTAAGCGTAGGACGGGGCTCTAAAAACTCTCCCAAACTGATTGTGATGAAATATCAGGGAAATGACGAGAGTGATGAAATTTATGGGCTGGTCGGCAAAGGACTTACTTTTGACTCCGGCGGGTATTCCATTAAGCCCACGGATGGTATGCTTACGATGAAAATGGATATGGGCGGCTCTGCCGCCGTCATTGGCGCCATGGCTGCAATTGCCAAACAAGGACTGAAAGTAAACATCACCGCAGTGGTGGCGGCTTGCGAAAATATGATCTCCGGCGATGCCTTCAGACCCGGGGATGTGATCGGTTCCATGGCGGGAAAAACCATCGAAATTACCAATACCGATGCCGAAGGTCGTCTAACCCTTGCCGATGCCGTTACTTACGCCATTGAGAAAGAAGGGGCTACCAGAATCATCGACATTGCCACGTTAACCGGAGCAGCCCTCGTCGCTATGGGTAAGGATATTACCCCCTATCTCTGCACTGATGATGAGATGGCGCAGAATTTGGAAAAAGCGGCAGAACATTCTTTAGAAAAAGTATGGCGTCTTCCGGCAGAGAAAAGTTATTTGGAATTGTTAAAATCCGATATTGCTGATATTAAAAATTCCGGTCCCCGTTTAGCCGGGACCATTACTGCCGGCTTATTTGTCCAGTCCTTTACGAAGGATCTGCCCTGGCTGCATTTGGATATCGCAGGTACTGCCTGGACGGATAAGAAAAAAGACCTCTGCCCTGTGGGAGGTACAGGGGCCGGTGCCGGGCTTTTGTATCACTACTTCAAACTTCTTAGCTTATAATTCAGTCCAGCAAAAAGCACCCTGATTCTTAAAATAGAATGAGGGTGCTTTAGCATTCATAACGTTTCCCACCGGCAGCTAGCCTGGCGGAAACCCGCTTAGCTGATATTATAAGTATTTTTTCAACTCCTGAATATCATCGATTAAAAGGTCGGCTTCCTTAAGCTCTTCCCGGGTTCCATATCCATAGGCACAGCCAATGGTTCTAACCTGATTTTTCACGCCGGCATCGATATCCTTTTTCCGATCTCCTATCATCAGAGGTTCCTTGGGAAAACGGTTAAGAACCTTTCTAAGGATATCCTCTTTTGGAATATAATCAAAGCTTTCCGCTGTAAAAAAATCATCGAAAATCTCTTCCAAAGGAAAGGCTCCTTGAGCAATTTTCAAGTAATGATCGCCGCAGTTGCTGATAAAAACAATGGAGTATCCTTTATTTTTCAAGTACCGCAAGGTATCCAGGGCCCCTGGATAAAGCTCAGCCTTTCCCCGGCTCACTAAATTCTCCATTTCCCCGGCGATGATGCTTCCTGCCTGGTTTTGGACCGATGGGGAAAGCCCCGGCATATACTCTTCCCACATTTCCTGGCGAATAAGCCCTAAGAATTTGGTCACTTCCCTATCGGAAAGATCTTTCTCCTTAAGAAAGCCTTCTGCAATCAGAAACTCCTGAGCCTTTCGAAAAGCGGGAATATATATTTTCTCGCTAAAATGAATCGTACCGTCATAATCAAAGAACAGCGTATGGACATTTTCAAACATGACTTTTCCTCCCCAGCTAAGAATCTTTAACCCGTTGAGGGGTGTCTGACAAGACCTAGGACAGTTCTGTTAAAAGGTTGGCCATTTCAATGGCGGTAACCGCGGCATCAAAGCCTTTGTTCCCGGCTTTTGTTCCGGCTCGTTCAATGGCCTGTTCAATGGTATCGGTGGTAAGTACTCCGAAGATGATGGGCACTCCTGTATCTAAAGAGGCATTGGCAATTCCTTTGGATACTTCACTGGATACAAAATCAAAATGGGGGGTGGCCCCGCGGATCACGGCCCCAAGACAAATTACGCCGTCGTATTTTTCACTTTTTGCCAGTTTCTTTGCCACCAAGGGCATTTCAAAGGCTCCCGGCGCCCAGATGATGTCCACGTTTTCATCTTTTCCTCCGTGTCGCTTTAAGGCATCCAGTGCACCGGACAAGAGCTTTCCCCCGATAAATTCATTAAATCGTCCCACCACAATCGCAAATTTCTGATCCTTAACAATTAATTGTCCTTCATAGGTTTTCATATTAATTTTCCTCCTTTTGGTCTTTTTTAGAATAATGGGTCATATGCTCCATTTTTTCCTGCTTGGTGTGTAAATAAAAGGCGTTGTCATCATGGGCATCCATTTCGATGGGCACTCTTTCCACAATTTCAATGCCGTAACCGGAAAGGCCATGGATTTTTTTTGGATTATTGGTCATTAATCGAATTTTTTTAACGCCTAAATCCCGGAGCATCTGGGCTCCGATTCCATATTCCCGCAAATCATCGGGAAATCCCAAGGCCCGATTTGCTTCTACCGTATCCATTCCCTGGTCCTGAAGCTCATAGGCTTTTAGCTTATTGATCAGTCCTATGCCTCTTCCTTCCTGACGCATATATACCAGTACCCCTCGCCCTTCCTTATCAATGGTTTCCATGGCTTTGTTGAACTGATCTCCACAATCACACCGAAGGGAGCCGAAGGCGTCACCGGTCAGACACTCGGAGTGGACACGAACCAAGACCGGTTCCCCATCAGATACGTCCCCTTTTACTAAGGCTACATGATGTTCTCCGTTTAGTGCGTTAATATACCCATAGACCTCAAAATGGCCGTGTCTGGTGGGCATATCCGCAGCCGTCATCCGTTCGACTAAGGTTTCGGTCTTACTTCGATAAGCGATCAAGTCCGCAATAGTAATCAGCTTTAAATCATGCTTTTTTACATATTCCACCAGTTCCGGCACCCTTGCCATGGTACCGTCCTCATTCATAATTTCACAAATAACCCCTGCAGGCTGGAGTCCCGCAAGCCTGGCAAGATCCACAGAGGCCTCGGTATGACCTGCCCGCTTTAAAACGCCCCCCTCTTTGGCTCCTAAGGGAAAGATGTGCCCCGGTTTATTAAAGTCCAGCGGCGTTGCTTTCGGATCCACCAACCGCTGTATCGTCAGCGCTCTTTCCGAGGCAGAAATTCCAGTGGTCGTATTTCGTTCATCCACGGATACGGTAAAAGCCGTCTCATTGGGGTCCGTATTGTTTGTGACCATCGGTAAAATATCCAGGTCCCGCAACCGCTGTTTTTCCATCGGAACGCAGATCAGCCCTCGTCCATGGGTGGCCATGAAATTCACATGTTCCGTAGTGGCTTTTTCCGCTGCCATCAGTAAATCCCCTTCATTTTCCCGATTCTCATCATCCACCACAACTACCATTTTTCCGTTTTTAATATCCTCAATTGCTTCTTCAACGGTACTGAATATCGCCATTTTCATCATCCTTTATTTTTTAGATTTATGTTCTTCAAATTAATAACCTAATTGTTTAAGCCGTTCAATGGTAATCCCTTCACTTTTGGTCCCCACGGGCTTTTCCG
>SKOH01000206.1 GCA_007120165.1 Clostridiales bacterium | reverse complement strand
GCGTCATCCTGTAAATCATCCAAATAAAGAGATTTCCAATAGTAATATTTACCTTTTGGATAATCCTCATCTAATGCACTTTGGGCTTCTACCCATGAAAGGTCTGCGCTTAAATCAATGATGGGTTCCCGAACTTTTTTTAGAGGTCCGGTAATTTTATCCGCTTTTTCCCGTGGTCCGGAGTAACAACCCAAGAGGGTTAAGGTGGGTTTGCCTACTTCGCCTTTTGGTATTTCTTCAAGGTCCGGTACGGTCCAGTAGGTTCCAATCAGCATCAAATCCCTTGGTGCTTTTTTCATATACTCATCGGCAAAGTGTATGATTTCTGTTGCATGATCTATTGGGAAAAGGGGCATCAAGTAGGAAACCATCGGTTCGATGGGATGAAGATAAAACTCCAGCGCTGTTACCACGCCGAAATTTCCACCGCCTCCCCGGAGTGCCCAAAACAGATCTTGATGCTGCTCCTTTGATGCCTTAATTAGTTTCCCGTCAGTACTGACCAACTCGACGGATTTTAAATTATCAATGGACATACCGTGTTTTCGCAGAAGCCAACCTACCCCCCCATGTAGGGTGAGCCCTCCAACACCGGTTTCAGAAACAACCCCGACCGGGGCTGCTAAACCAAAGGCTGTAGTCTCATGGTCCAAATCGCCAAGTAAGGCACCGCCCTGTACCCATGCGGTTTTTTCTTCAGGATTATCCTTATCGGTACGCATTTCTGAAAGATCGATGACCAGACCCTGATCCACCACTGCAGAACCGGAGACATTATGGCCGCCACCTCGAATTGATATCAGGAGTGCTTTTTCTTTTGCAAAGTTCACTATTTTGATGACGTCGGCCACACCTTGGCAACGGATTATAAGTCCCGGGTATTTATCCACAGTTCCATTCCATACCTTTCTGTGTTCATCATACCCGTCGTCATCCGGGGTAAAGATCCTTCCTTTTATCCCTTGCTGAAGTAGAGCCAGCTCTTCAGAGGAAAGTTTTGTTACTTCTCCGTTTTTTTGTAGAAGGTTATAATGTTTCAAAGCTTATTCACCTCCTTCATAATTTTTCCAATACAGCGCAATGCCGTTTAGAAAAGTTATCAATTAAGAGGTATTATTATTTGAATATTCAATTATATTATAACGTAGGATTTTATCCTTGTCAATGAGGTGCAGAGAAACAAACAATACTATTGCCAAGCCGGCCGCAGTTTCATTTCAAAAATGATGATGAGTTGGAACAAATCTGGAACCGGATCTCCCGCAAGCTTCATAGGCTGGCAAAGAGCTGCGATAATTATTGTACCTAAGTATAAACAATGGTATGCTAATAGTACTTGGTTTAAGGAAATTACAAAAGTCCATTTTTTTACTTTCAAAAAAGAAAGAGGTGCTGTTTATGAAAGCCAAGGGCAAGAGCTCGTCAGCTGGAAATAAGAACCCTTCTTCAAAAGAAAAACTTCTGAAAAAGCCTAAAAAGGATAAGGTAAGCTCGGGAGAATACGAGGAAAATTTAAGGAAATCCAAGCGCAAGACAGGGATTCCCTGTGCTTTTTAACGCTCATTCGATAAAGTACTGCTTTAAAGTAAGAAAGAGACTCTTTAAAGGAGTCTTTTTCTTTGGGCTCCTTTAAAATTAAGAAAATACTGATAACTTCGCTGTGCCTGATATTTAGGAATGATAAAATGGATAATAAGGCTAATTCTGAGATGCATTATCTGCCCGGGTCCTTTTGTCCTAAAAAACCTTTTGTATATTCATACATGCAAATATTAGAAACTACTATGAGTAATTATTTTTGAAAGCACTGAAATTATAACAAATAACTATATCGTATTAAGAATAATTAAAAATATATAAAAAATTTTACTTAAAAGTATTGCATATTTATCGATAGGTCTATATAATTGAATTAACATTATTAATAATTTAACGAAATAATGTACCGAGAATTATCTATTATATAAAAAAAAAGGAGGATGTGTCTATGGAGTTCAAAGCAAAAAAATTGGTAATGCTGTTGTTGGTATTATTATTATCCCTGGCCTTAATCGCGGGCTGCGGCGACGACAACGGAGACATGGAGGACACCGAAGATGAAAACGGTGAAGTGGTAGACGTTGATGACGAAGAGGCTGACGATGAAGACGAGGGAGACGTGGCGTCGGAAGAAGCCGACGATGCAGCCGATGATGAAGCGGAGGAAGCCCTGGATCCTGCAGTGGTGGTGTGGGATGCGACAAAACCCGTAATGGAGGGAGTAGCCGACGGAAATAATATTATGCCTTTTGAACAGGCGCTGGAAAATATGGAAGCAAATGGCGACGGTATTTTTCTGATTGATATGCGAAGACTGGAAGACTATGAAGAAGGACATCTTCCTGGAGCGGTACACATTTCCTACGACGGAATGGCAGAAGCAATGAATACGGTCCCCCAGGATAAAGACATTTATATTTACTGCTATACCGGGCAAACCTCTGGACAGGCGGTTGCCGCTTACCTAGCCATGGGATTCGATGCTGTATCCCTTGGGGGCGGCATGAACTTCGGCTGGGCTCCCCTGGAGCTTGATGAAGATACGTTGGAAACGGAAGGTACCGAGCTGCCGGAAGCTTCCGCCCAGTGGACGCCGGAGCAGGAAGTGCTGCAAGTGGAAATTCACAAACATTTCAACCAGGGCACCAACTATATTGTTCAGCCGGAAGAACTGGATGAGGCAATGGAAGATGATCTGACAATCATCGATATCCGAAATCAGGAAGTCTACGACGAAGGGCATATCGAAGGGGCGGAGTTTATCCCCTGGGCAGACCTTGCAGAACGTTTCGACGATATCCCCCAGGACAAGCCGGTTTACGTAGTCTGCTTCAGCGGTCAAACCGCAGGTCAGGCTGTGTTCAACCTGAGAATGAACGGTGTCGAGGCCTACTCGCTGTATCGGGGAATGGCCGGATGGGAAGCCGCAGATATGCCGGTGGCAACCCCGTAACTGAAACTGGAGACTTTGAAATTATAGGGAAGCCCGCTTGCCGGACTTCCCTTTATTAAGAAATTCAGGGTCCGGTAAATTCGGATACTCGCTGCAGCATATAATTTAATTTATTTAAGAATAATTATTAATATCGCATATAAATTAACAGAATTGTGGTAAAATATATGAAAGCCACAAGAATCCTATGAGGAGAGGAAGGTGCGCTATGCTTAAAAATCGAATGATCCTACTGCTGGTCCTGGGAATATTACTTGCAGGACTTATGAGCGGCTGTGACGGGGACGAAGAGGTTGTGGGCGCGGAAGCCGGCGAAGCCGTAGAGAATGACGACGGGGAAGACACGGAAGAATCAGAAAATGGAGGGGCCTCCGAAAATCGGGTCACGGCAGAGGGCTATGGCGGCGAGGTGGTGATCGACGTACTGATGGATGGCAACACCATTGAAGACATCCTACTGGTGGAACACAATGAGACGCCAAATCTCGGGGATAATGCGATGGACAGCATGATTGAAAAGATTCTCGATGCCCAGAGCGTCAATGTGGATGTGGAAACCGGGGCGACGATTTCGTCGATGGCGATCATCAATGGGGTGGCCCAGGTAACCGGTGAAGAAATTGCCGCGGCGGAAGCCGGAAACAGTGCGGAGTACGACTTGGAATCCTACGAAGCGGAAGGTGTTTTGGTATCAGGCAAAGGCTTTCAGGACCGGTATGATATCTATTTGGATGTAATTTTTGACGGAAATGAAATTATTGATATCCGGGTAATTGAGCATAACGAGACCATGGGGTTCGGCGATGGGGCCCTAAGTGCGGTGCCCCAGCGGATTATCAATCAGCAGTGCACCGAGGTGGATATACAGACCGGAGCCACCTGGACTTCCGTGGCGATTATGGAAATTGTTGAAGATGCTGTGCAGCAGGCCGGCGTAACCTTGGAAGAACGGGAAGTTGCGGAAGAGGACGAGGAACCGGAGGAGGAACCCAGTGAAGGCGGCGGATGATAGCACCCTGTCTGCAGGTTGGTAGACAAGAGCACCCCAAAGCCGAACAATAAAGGAGGGCTATTTATGAATAAACAGGAAAAAACCATCAGCCGTAAAGATTTTCTAAAAGGCGTCGGCGTCACGCTGGCGGGAGCCACGGTGCTGGGAGGCCTTTCCCCCGTGGGAGCCCAAAGCGCTGCTGAGGCCGGACCGGTGGATTATCCGGTGCCCTACAGCCGGATTGATCCCGATGAGGCCGCGAAACGGGCTTATCATTACTATAAAGAAAAAGGGGGATGAGGTGTGGGAACAGCCGAAGGTCTATTCGGCTATCTGGCAGAAGAAATCGGGTACCCCTATAATCAAATCCCCACGATGATGTATCGCTCCTTTGCCGGAGGATTCTCACTGGAGGCTTCCCTCTGCGGGACTTTGGCTGTCGCCGCCGGCTTTATCGGCTTAGTGGCAGGCGATAAACAAAACGAACTGGTGAAGGAACTGTTTGACTGGTATAAAACCGCCGAGCTGCCTGTATACAATCCGGACTTTCCCGATCATGCAGTAACGGTGGCAGACAGCACGATGTGTTACGATTCTGTGGTAAAGTACATCAATACCGAAGGTGTATCCTTTTTCTCACAGGAACGGGGCAGCCGCTGTGCCGGCGTATCGGCAGAAGTGGCTCGGCAAACGGCCATTATTCTGAACCGGGAATTTGCCTAAGTAAAAAAGACGGTCCGAGGCCGAGGAGCATATCAGCTGCGGTGCAGCTTCCTCCTCCTTCGGGCCTTTTTTTGTTGACTTTTCCTGCTGCCCTCCATAGTAAGGGGTAAAGATTGATGACTGGTATGAAAAAATATCTTTATGACCAACGGAAAATTTGGTATTATACAATTAATCCATTGTAAGCATGTCCTTTCAATCTTCTAATCTGTGGTAGGTTTAAGATTTTGATACTATCGGATATGGCTGCAATGGATTTTTGTATTCCAGACTCAAGGATGGTCGTGGAAAGGTGCTAAAACCTGTGAATTATCTGGAATCGCCTTAGTGCCTAATCGTTTCTTTAAAGGGGGATTTATATTGAAGATCATGGAAACTGAAAGATTGATATTACGAACGTTGAAAATGGAAGATATAGACGACGTGATGAACTTTTGGGGTGACGGGGAGGTTATGAAATATTGTGGCGGCGCAGGAACAAAAGAACGGGAGCTTAAGGCACTAAACTATTACATAAACATGCAGAAAGAGCGGAATTTTTCCCCTTACCTCACAGTATTGAAAGAAAGTGGAGAAATCATAGGCGTTTGTGGTTTTAATCCCCCTAATCACGGTTATGACACTGAACTGATGTATCATTTCGCTAAAAAATATTGGGGAAAGGGATATGCAACGGAAGCAGCAAAAGCCTGTATTGATTATGCAAAAGGGCAGCTAAAAATTAATAAAATAGGGGCGTCTACAGACCCTGAAAATAATGCTTCCCAAAAGGTATTGGAAAAATTGGGTTTTACTTATGCAGGAATGAAATGGTGTGAGGAGACGAATCAGAACGAACCCTATTTTGAAATGATCCTTTCAGAATGATACAGAATAATACTTTTACAAGGCAGGTACCGGTTTTCATCAAAGAGCCACTAACAGCGATTACGCTACTGAATTTCTTTACCACCTGCCCCCATGAGGTTCCTTAAATCCATCACTCTTCTATGTAACGCAGGAAACGGTCGATGATTTTACGGTTCATATTATTATCCCGGGAGGTACACAATGCAAAGAAAAGAGACCTTTGACCATGCAGCGAAAATTTATGATGCCTCAAGACCAAGTTATCCTAATGAAGTGATTGATTGGATTGTTCAGCGGACCGGGGTGAGAAAAGAGGACAGGCTTTTGGAAATAGGGCCGGGCACCGGCCAGGCAACCTTTAAATTTGCCGAGCGGGGCTATAAAATTCATTGTGTGGAAAGGGGAAGAAATCTTGCTAAGATCCTTCAAGAAAAGGGTGCTGACTACGATCTTAAAGTGGATGTGTCGGATTTTGAAAAGTGGCAGATGAAAATACCTTTTAATACCTCCTTCATTTTTTCCGCTACGGCCTTCCATTGGCTCGATCCTACGGTGAAATACAAAAAATGCTATGATCTCTTAGAAGATAAGGGATCTCTGGTGCTTTTATGGCATGTTGCGCCAAAAACCCAGTTGGATGAGGTGAAAAAGGCCTATGATCTATTATGGGAATACTATCCCGAGAGAGAAGAAATGTCAAAATCCAGTCATCAGCTTATAGCAGAGAGAAAGCAGGAAATTGAAAACAGCGGCTACTTTGTTTTGGAAGATTATCTGGATTATCGGTGGAAATTATATGAAAGCAGGGAGCAGCTGACGAAGTCCTTTTTCTCTCAGTCTTCCTTTATCGCTCTGGACAGTGAAAAGCAAAAAGTCCTCCGCGCAAAAGTGATTGATCTTTATCAAAGTATCGATGATCCCCTAGCGGCAGACATGCACACGACGGTTTACATTGCCAGAAAAAAAGAGGGGCTTGAAGGGGAGAGTGAAAGCGAATAATGCGATGTTTTATTTAGTTGGTAATAAATCTGGCGGATTCGATATTCATAACCAACAATAAACATTACATAAGAGAGCACAAAATTAGAAATAGTGAGATCAACATGGATAAAGACAGAAGAAAACTACTAAGGAGGGGAATATGAAGAAAAAATACAAACGGGTTTTATGGGTCTTTATGGAACTGGATTATAAAGCTATGGAGAGCTATTTAGAAGAAATGGCCATGAAAGGCTGGATGCTTAAGAAAATGAATAAAGTATTTGCAACCTTTGAAATGATTTCCCCGAAGAAGATTCACTTTACTGTGGATATTTTTGAAAAGGCCGGGGCTTTGATGAGGGAAGAAAAAGAAGATGCAGGGAAATATCGAAGTCTTTATGAGGAGACCGGTTGGTCGTTTATTGACTCCAAAAGGCAATTACAGTTTTTTTGCAGCGAAGCCGAGGAGCGACCCCCATCGATCCGGACGAATTTGGAGACGGAAAAGCGGATGGTATCTTCCTCCCTATGGAAAAGACAGGTGGGGGGAAACCTTTATACTCTGCTTTTATTTTCGGGCTTCATATTTTTCCTTTATCCTATAGGTATTGAAAGCTTTCAAAGCAATACGTCACTGGCTATTGTGGCGGTCCTTCCCGTATTTCTTATATCTACTTTAATCAATCTGGTGTATTTATTTGTCTGGAGATACCGGATGAAAAAGAGTGTGAAAAAAGGGGAGGTCATAAGTACCCCCGATTACCGAAAGGCAAGAACAAAAGCGTGGATGTTAAACGGATTACCGGTGATATTAGCGCTTCTGGTACTGATCGCCCTGCTGATGGATTTTACCAGCGGAAGTTCGCCCAGGTTTATGGTATTGTTCACGACTGCGATGATTTTTTTGATCAGTCATGTGGTAAGTATCGTAAAAGAGGGAAAGTCCGATAAAAAAAGCCATCGGCTTTTATATCTGGGTCTAGGCGTTGTCAGCATACTTTTCGTTATGGTCATATATTTTCCGGATCAGGAAGGGGACCATTCCCAACTGCCAGATGACTACCCCCGAATAGAAGGGGAGGAGTGGGAAGATATAGAGGGCTTAGGGGGAATGAATCCCGCATACCTTCACCATGAGAGTTTCCTGCTTCCCGTCAGTTATGAGGCTTATAATTTTGGGGAGATCGCCTTTACTTACGCCTATCATCAGGCTGTCCATCAAAGGATAGCAGCATTTATTTTTCAGGACATACTAGAAGATCTCCGTAGACCGGGACATCAATTGAACGACTCGCAACAAGGGATAAAAGAGCTCGCCTCTGATCACCAGCTGTATGAACATTGGGAGGTGGACCGGATTGCCTATGATGAACATCGAAGCTCCCTTTTACTATTGAAGGGGGAGACGGTGCTAAACTTTCGAGGGAGAATTGATTTTTACGATCCGGATTTTATTCGTGCGGTAAACCATACATTTTTCTAGACTCACTATGGGAACCTGGATGGTATTTATAAAAATAAAAGGATTGAAAGAATCCCTTTGATTTTCCTGTTACTCTCCATATTTAGGGGTAAATAGAGACTAAGAAATGGTGCGCAAGCTAAAAAAAAGAAAGGAGAGCAATATGAAAACAAAGATGATATGGGCGAATTATGGTGTAGATAATGTAGAGAGAACCCGGAAATTTTATCAAAATTTAGGATTTCAATTAAATGGGCAGCCCAATGAAGAATTAGTGAGCTTCTTTTTTAGCGACAGCAATTTTGTCATTCACTTTTTCAAAAAGGAAAAACTAGAAGAAAGTATAGAAGGAGAATTGTCAGACCTCAGAAAGGGAAATGAAATTATGTTTTCATTATCTGTGGACACAAAAATGGAATATGACAAATGGGTTGAGCTGATAAAAAAAGCGGGTGGGAAAATCCACTTTGACTCTAACATTGACCGAAAAGAATTTTATGATGAAAATGGATTTTTCGTTTGCGTTTTTGCTGATCCAGATGGTCACAAATTCAACCTACTCTATAATGAAAATAAATAAAAGCCTGGGTAAAACTCTAAAATTCCAGTACAAATTTTTTTAAAAGATTTCCTGGAATATGTCACTTAAAGCATGAAAATGCAGCTGCTTTTTCGCCTGTAAGTCCCTATCGCGTATTGATATCTTCGGAAATTCCATGTGGGTGATAGGAGAATATAGGGAGGTATACCGATGAGTAAAGCCACAAAAGCAATACTTCAACAGGCAGAAAGACTCTATAATGCCAAAGCTATTAATGAAAATGCGTTAGGCAATTCAACGAATATGATCTTTGAAATGGATACGGCAGCCACCCCTATTATTCTGCGTGTGTCAGAGTATAGTGAAGAGAGAGAGTCCCATATTGATTTTGAACTGAACTGGCTAAACTATCTTTCCGAAAACATGGCGGAAGTAGCCAAGCCTATTCATAGCAAGCACAACAGATTCTATGAAATCATCACTGGTGGAAGCGAAAGTTATATTTTATGCGGGTTTAAGAAAGCAAGCGGGAAACTTGTGGATACCAATAATTCTTCGGAATGGAATGAGGACCTGTTTAAAAGGCTCGGAAAGATTATGGGGACAATCCATAGGCTATCAAAAGCGTATGAACCTAGACCTGATACCGTAACACAGCATCAGTGGAATCGGGATATTTTTTTTCAGCCGCAGTTTCATTTTAATCATGATGATGAGTTGGAACAAATCTGGAACCGGATCACCGGCAAGCTTCATAAGCTTCCAAAGTGCAGCGACGCCTATGGGATTATACATAACGATTTACACCAGTTAAATTTTTTTATTGATGGAGAAAATATTACGGTATTCGACTTTGACGACTGCATCTACAGCTGGTACGCTTTTGATATAGTGCTGACCGTAACGCAGGGGGTAGCAACTATACCCAAGGCAAATGAAAAAAAACGAAATTATTTTGCCCAAAAATTCCTATCGGCTTTTCTTCAGGGATACCTAAGCTGTAACAGCCTGGATGCCTTTTGGGTGGACCATTTCGATCTGTTTTTCAAATACCGTAGAATATGTTCCTATAAATTTATTAAGCATCTGTCTGAAAAAAGTCCAGATAACCCCTATAAAGAATACTGCGGCGGGTTAAGAAATGAAATACTCCAGGATAAAGCAGTGGTGTCTTTGGATTTAGTAAAGATAAAATCCCTTCTTAAGTAGCTCTTTCATACCTGTAAATCCGCAGAAAGAGCGGGCAGTATCCTATGATTTTTTTATAACCGATGGGAGGTATTCCAGTGAAGGACTATACCATCAGGCCTATGAAGACAAAAGATCAGGAAATTATTATGCAAAACTTAACTCAGAACAATCTGCCGACCGAAGATTTAACGGAAGAAAAGCTCCGAAACTTTTTCGTTGCAGAAAATGCAAAAGGGCTCATTTTAGGGTGTGTGGGTATTGAAATAAAAAAAGAGGCAGGGTT
>SKOH01000219.1 GCA_007120165.1 Clostridiales bacterium | reverse complement strand
GCCGTGGGCTTCATATCCTTCATCCCCTGGAAATACCCCCGAAAGGCAGCCAGGAGGGATACGAAAAAGATGGCCGGAGACATGGCAAGTACCGCATAATAGGCTTTGGGGTTGCTAAAGACGGTGTTGGCCAGAAATCCTGCAAACACGGCAATGATTAACATCCCGGCGGCCCCGAGACCAAAGAGCAGCTTAAAGGAGACTTTAAACACCTTATGGGCGCCCCGATGATCGCCCTGGGCCCGTTTTTCCGAGACCAGTTTGGAGATGGCCGTGGGAAAACCCGCAGCGGTAAAAGCCAGTAAAAAATTATAAATGGTATACCCTACCTGATAGTATCCCATACCATCGGAACCGATAATATTTCCCAGGGGGATACGGAAAAAAGCTCCCAGGACCTTTACCAGCATTCCGGCGGCTCCAAGGACTGCCGCTCCTTTTAAAAATGTATCCTGTTTCATGATGCGCAATTACCTCCTACCAAAATTCGAAGCAGCCCAATCGGCTACTTCTAATCCGCTAACTCCAACAATAAACTGCGGCAGCAGTTACCTGCCGCCACAACTAAGCACAGCAGTTACCTGCCGCAACGATTTATCTTATCAATAATTATAATTCTTCTTCCTGAACGATGTCCGCCTCATCATGAAGCTCGCTTACATGGGCTTGGAACCGCTGGTTTTCCAGATGGAAACGGATATTTTCCCCGGCTTCTTCCAGGGATTCGGTCTCATCAATTCGATCTTCCACTAAAATAATATGGTATCCGAACTGGGTTTCAATCGGTTCTTCCGACACTTCTCCCACTTCCTGGGTAAAGGCGGCTTCATCGAAGGGACCTACCATTTCTCCCCGTCCAAAGTAGCCCAGATTTCCGCCGTTTTGAGCGGAACCGTCGGTGGAGTACTCCTCAGCCAGGGCTTCAAAGGATTCCCCATCCTCCAAACGGTCAATCAAATCCCGGGCCAGGTCTTCGTCCTCCACTAAAATGTGTCGGGCCTGGACTTCCAATACTTCAAAAAACTGACTGTTTTCCGCATAGAACTCTTCAATATCTTCATCGGTTACTGCATTCTCTGTAACATACCATTGCTGGTACTTCTCTGCAAGAAGTTCTTTGCGAAGCTGCTCCCGGATAAAGTCTTCTTCCAGGGAACCCTCTTCGAAAAGTTCCTGGATATCGGGATCCTCCAGGTAAGGCTCGATGGCCCCGTCAATTTCCTCTTCCGTAACGGTAATACCCTCTTCCTCTGCCCGCTGCATGATCAGCTGCTCTAAGATTAAAATCCGGGCAACCTCCTGCTTTAGGGCCTGCAGAACGGTTTCTCCGGTTTCGATGGTCTGCTCCCATACATCGGGGCCGAACTCCGCTTCATAGCCTACCTGATACATGGCCAGTACCTGGTCAAAGGTCTCCCGGGTGATCTCATCGCCGTTGACTTCCGCGATGACTTCCTCATTCGTGCTTTCCTCTGCTTCCTGTCCATTTCCACAACCAACCAGGATTATTGCCATAAAAAGTGCTCCCAGCAATACCCCGATTTTAACATTTTTCATTACTTTTTCCCCCTCAATGCGCGACTGTTTGTCGTCCAACTTCTACTATTATACCTTATCTGATGCTAATTTTAAAACCCTCAAATTTCCGGCTGCCTTTCAGCTGCCTTTACCGGGTATAAAAACCTTTTACGCCCGCTTAACGTCCGCCTTTGCCCTTAGGCTCTGGCCTTCAGGGTCTCCAGAATTTCCTGCAGATCCTTTAACAGGTCGTAGGCGGCTTTTCCTTTGGGCTTGTAAAGAAAGTACGAATCCTTCTGGGCATGGAAAGTGAGGCTCCATTTATAGCGGTGTAAGAGCTCTCCGATGGTCTCAGGGTTTAACTTGCTGTCCCGGCGAAACTTCAGTTTAATGGACGCTTCTCCCCCGACGATACTTTCAATATTCAGGTCCTTCCCCAGGGCTTTTAAATAGGCCACCAGCATCAGCTGGCGAACCACCATGGGCAGGTCGCCGAAGCGGTCCTCCACTTCCTCCTCAATGGAGTACAGATGGTCCAGCTGTTCAATCGATACGATTTTTTTATAAATTTCAATTTTATGGCCTTCATTCAGAATATAATCCTTGGGGATATAGGCGTCCACCGGAATTTCAATCACGGTTTCCGGCTTTTCAATTACCGGGGCCTCCCCTTTCAGTTTGCTCAGGGCTTCGGAGAGCATCTTGACGTACAGGTCGTAGCCCACCGAGGCGATATGGCCGTGCTGCTGGGCCCCGAGGATATTACCGGCCCCCCGGATTTCCAGGTCCCGCATGGCGATTTTAAATCCGGAGCCGAATTCGGTAAACTCCTTAACGGCCTTTAGCCGTTTGTCGGCAATTTCCGATAAGACTTTATTTCGCTCATACATCAAATAGGCATAGCCCTGCTTGTTGGTCCGGCCCACCCGGCCCCGGAGCTGATAGAGCTGGGAAAGCCCCAGTTTATCCGCATTTTTGATGATGATGGTATTGACATTTTGAATATCCAGACCGGTTTCAATAATGGTCGTGCAGACCAGTACGTCGATCTCTCCGTGATAATAGGCCATCATCAGCTTTTCCAGTTTCCCTTCGGGCATCTGCCCGTGGGCGACTTCCACCGTGGCCTCGGGAATCAGTTCCTGGACTTTTCGAGCCTCGGAGTAAATGGTGTCGACCCGGTTGTAGACCACATAGACCTGTCCGTCCCGCTCCAGTTCCCGGGAGATGGCATCGGCAATTAACGATTCATTATCGGGGGTCACGTAGGTCTCCACCGGGGAGCGCTCTTCGGGAGGATCTTCAATGACACTGATGTCCCGAATCCCGATCATCGACATATGAAGCGTCCTTGGAATCGGCGTTGCGGTCAGGGTCAGGACGTCCACATTTTCCTTCAGGCTTTTCAGCTTTTCTTTATGCTTAACGCCAAAACGCTGCTCCTCGTCCACGACCAAGAGGCCGAGATCCTTAAACTTCAGGTCCTTTGATAAAATCCGGTGGGTTCCCACCACCACATCCACATTGCCCGCCCGAAGGTCTTCGAGGATTTTCTTTTGTTCCTTGGCGCTTCTGAACCGGCTGAGCATCTCCACTTTTACCGGAAAGGTTTCGAAGCGTTCCTTAAAGTTATTGTAGTGCTGCTGCGCAAGGATTGTGGTCGGTACCAAAAAGGCTACCTGCTTTCCGTCAAGGACCGCTTTAAAGGCGGCCCGAATGGCCACTTCGGTTTTCCCGTAGCCCACATCCCCGCACAGAAGCCGGTCCATGGGACGCTGTTTTTCCATATCCTTTTTGACCTCTTCAATGGATTTTAACTGATCCGGGGTCTCCTCATAGGGAAAGAGGTCTTCAAACTGGCGCTGCCACTGGCTGTCCCCGGTAAATTGATGGCCCTTGGCCTCCTCCCGTTTGGCATAAAGCTCAATTAAATCCTCGGCTATATCCTCTACGGCACTTTGGACCTTTTTCTTTTGTTTGGTCCATTCCCCTCCGCCGAGTTTGCTGAGTTTCGGCGGCTTATCATCGTCTCCGACAAACTTTTGAATCAGATGCATCTGATCCGTCGGTACATATAAATGGTCGGTCCCGATGTATTTGATTTTTAAATAATCCTTTTTCACGCCGGCGACGTCCAGTTCCTCGATGCCGAGGTATTTTCCCACACCGTGGTTTTCATGGACCACATAGTCCCCGACGTTTAAGTCCACATAGCTCTTTAGGGTTTCGGTGTCGCTGTCCCGGCGCTTTTTGGCCTTCTTCTTCTGTTTATGAACCCCGTAAATCTCCAGGTCCGTGAGGATCATATATTTGTGATCCAGATACTCAAAGCCCCGGCTGACACTGCCCTCTACTATCAAAACTTCGCCGGTTTGGATGTCCCCCCGGGGGGCTACGACAAACTCTCCGAAGACTCCCCGTTCCCGAAGGAGCTCTAAGAGTCTGAGGGCCCGGTCTTTGCTTCCCGGGAGCAGCAGGGTTTTATACCCTTTTTGCCGCAGGCGGATGATTTCTTTTACCAACCGCTCCATCTGCCCGCCGAAGGACGGGGCCTGGCGGGTAATAAAGTTTACGATGCTTTTGGGATTAAAGTCCCGGTGTACCTTGGGCAGTAAACTGTAGTTTACCAGCGGAAATTCCTTTAGCCTATCCAGAATATCCGGGTACTGAAATAACAGCTCTCCCTGCTTCGGAAGAACCTCTCCTTTTTCTAAAAGATTCTGAAAACTCTCAGCGAATTCTGTTGTCCGTCCGTTGCTTCGGTCCCGAAGACGGTTGGGCTCGTCCAGAATGATCAGGGCGTCCGGATCCAGATAATCCAGCAGGCAGCAGGGCTGCTCGTAGATATAGGGAAGGTACTCCCGAAGACCTGACACGTCCTGTTGGTTTTCCATTCGTTCCACCAGATGAAGAATTTTTTCTTCGAGATTTTCAAAGGCCCCGGCTTCCAGCGGCTTTTTCATCCCGGCCAGATCTTTTTTAAGTTTTTCCACCACGTCGGGAAGGGTTTGGCGCTCAACTAAGAGGGTATCCGCCGGGTAAATGGTGACGCTTTCCACTTTATCAATGGACTTTTGGGTGCCCCGGTCAAAGGAGCGGATCGAATCCACCTCGTCGTCAAAGAGCTCAATTCGGTAGGGATCCTCCTCGGAGAGGGGAAAAATATCAATGATGCCGCCCCGTAGGCTGAACTCTCCCGGGTATTCCACCCGCTCCGCCCGTTCATAGCCCTGCTGGATAAAAGTCTCCAGGACCTTTTCCAGGTCCACCACGGTGCCCACTTCGAAGGGAACTTTCAGTTCCTCAAAACGGGATTTGGGCGGAAGTTTCAAAAGCAGGGACTCCACCGAAAGAACCAGCGTCGTCACTTCCCGGCGAAGGAGTTTTTCCAAGATCTCGATTCGGCGGTTTTCCCGCTTTTTATCGGAAGCCTCCATTTCGTAGAACATGATCTCCCGGTTTTCAAACAGGGCTACTTCCTCTCCCCGGTAAAACCGTAAATCTTCATAAATGTTTACCGCTTCTTTTTCCGTGTAGGTAATAATCATCGTCTGATCCGCCGGTCTCGCTTGTCCGAGGCCGTAGGCCATATGGGCCTTTTGACCGTCGGTCAGTCCCTGAAGCAGCACCGGGGTTCGTCCCTTTTCAATGTGCTCCAACAGCTCGCCGAATTTCCCGGACTTCTGCAGCGGGGCTAAGAGGAGCTCCTGTTTGATTTTCGAAGGCTCCTGCTGATTTCTCAAAGGCTCCTGGCGGCTTCCGGAAGGGCGATGTCGGCTGCTATAATCTTTATCCTGCTTTTGTTGTTTCTTCTGATCTTGCTGATTATCCTGATTTTTATCCATATTTTCACGACCTATCCGTTATACGTGTTCATGGCACGCTCTAAATCTTCACTGACAATGGTAACTGCGGCCTTGGAGGCCTTTTCAATGGTATCGGCCACATCCTGTTTTTCGTCCTCGTGAAACTGGGAGAGGACAAAGGAGGCCAGATCCTGCTGGTCCGGCCGGCCGACCCCGATGCGGATTCTCGGAAAACCGTCGTCTCCCAGCAGGCGGATAATGCTTCGCATGCCGTTATGACTGCCGCCGCTGCCTTTTTTCCGGATTCTGAGTCTGCCGGGGTCCAGATCAATATCGTCGTAAATCACCACCAGGTTTTCCATCGGAATTTTATAAAAACCGACCAGTTCCTGAACCGACTCTCCGCTTTTATTCATATAGGTCTGGGGTTTTACCAGCACCACTTTCTTTCCGCCAACCCGTCCCTCGCCGATTAAGGCCTTGTGCTTAATTTTGGTAATGGAAATACCGGTTTCCTTTGCCAGGGTATCCAGCGTTAAAAACCCCACGTTGTGCCGGGTGGTGGCGTATTTTTTTCCCGGGTTTCCAAGGCCTACAATCACATAGGTCTCGCCGCTGTTTTCCCCGGAGTCCCGGGGCTGGTCCTTTTCAATTCTCCGAAAGAGTTCCATAATTTTTTCCATGACTTGTTTCCTCGCTTTTTAAATTTATCCCATCATCAAACATCCACGCTTCATTTTTTACAAATATCCACGCTTCATTTTTTACAAATATCCACGCTTCATTTTTTTACAACCATCCACGCTTCATTTTTTTACAAATATCCACGCTTCACTTCTTTACAAGAAACCGCTCTTACAAAAAACAGATAGAGGGGCAGATTATTCATCTGCCCGCTGTTCTGCATCATTTAATTGCATGCGCCTTCCACCGCTATTTGCTTTACTGGTGCGGTTTTTTGGTGATGCCGGCTCATAAACGTGAACTTCAAACGCTGCTCTATTACTTTTTACCGGTTCGTTTAATCAAACAGCTTTGATACCGACTTGTTGTCGTGGATTCTTCGAATGGCTTTGCCGAACAGTTTTGATACCGATACCGATACGATTTTTTCCGAGTATTTGTCTTTTCCCAGGGGTACCGTGTCGGTTACCACTAATTTTTCAATGGAGGAACTGTTGATCCGCTCGATGGCCGGTCCCGAAAGGACCGGATGGGTGCAGCATGCCTGTACGGATTTTGCACCGAACTCCTTTAGAGCATTGGCGGCCTGGGTAATGGTCCCGGCAGTATCAATCAGGTCGTCCACAATGATGACGTTTTTCCCGTCAATCTCTCCGATGATGTTCATTACCTCGGATACGTTGGCCTTCGGCCGCCGTTTATCAATAATGGCAATGGGAGCGTCCATGATGTTGGCGAAGTTTCTTGCTCTGGTTACACTTCCCATATCCGGGGACACCACCACCAAGTCTTCCAGGTTCTGCTTTTTAAAATACTCCGCTAGAATCGGTACCCCCAGTAAATGATCCACAGGGATGTCAAAGTACCCTTGAATCTGGGATGCGTGAAGGTCCATGCTCAGTACCCGGTCGGCGCCCGCTTCGGTCAGCAGGTTTGCCACAAGCTTTGCAGTGATCGGATCTCTTGCTTTTGCTTTACGGTCCTGCCGGGCATAGCCGTAGTAGGGAAGTACTGCGGTAATCCTTCCGGCGGAGGCCCGGCGAAGGGCATCGATCATAATCAAAAGCTCCATTAGATTATCGTTTACCGGCGGGTTGGTGGACTGAACCACAAATACGTCCACCCCCCGGACGGTTTCTTTGATATTTACGTAAATTTCTCCATCACTGAAGGTGGATACATAGGCGTTTCCTAGGGATACCCCCGCATATTCCGCAACTTTTTCTGCCAGCTCCGGATTGGAGTTTCCTGCAAAGACTTTAATTTCAATACCAGCGGTATTCATTATTAAAATTCCTCCTCAAGGTTTTTAAATTTTCTCTTAACCCAGCCATCTATATTATGCTGCTCTGCCCGTTCTATGGCAAGAGCGCCTTTGGGTACGGTCTTGGTAATGTTCGATCCGCATGCAATGTAGCCGTATTCCTCCACGACCACGGGGGCTACCAGGTTCGAGTTGCTTCCCACAAAGGCGTGATCCTTTACGGTGCTTCGGTGTTTTTTTATGCCGTCGTAATTAACAAAGATCACACCGCAGCCGATGTTTACATGCTTTCCGATGTCGGCGTCGCCGATATAGGCAAGATGGGAGGCTTTGGAATCGTCTCCGATCACCGAGTTTTTCACTTCGACGAAATCCCCGATTTTGACCCGCCTGCCGAGCTGAGCCTTGGGACGAAGATAGGCGTAGGGTCCAATGGTGGATTCCTCTCCCACAGAGGCCTCCTTTAACGTAGAGCTTTCGACGGTGACCCGGTCGGCGATTTCACTGTTTTCAATGACGGTGTTTCCCTTTAGGGTAACTTCCTCGCCGATTACGGATTTCCCTTTAATCATCACGCCGGGGTCGATAATCGTGTCCTGACCGATGACGACTTCCTCTTCGATATAAGTAGTTTCCGGGTTGATGATGGTGACCCCGTTTTCCATATGTTTTTCCAGAATTCTCCGGTTCATGATCTTTTGCACTTCCGCAAGCTGTACCCGGGAGTTGACCGCCATGATATCCTCATAGTCATCGGTGATGTAGGCCCCGACTTTTTTGCCTTCCTGCTTTAATATCCCCAGCACATCGGTCAGGTAGTATTCCCCCTGGGCATTATCATTGCTGAGTTTCGGCAGGGTTTTTTTCAGTTCCTTTGAATCAAAGCAGTAAATTCCGGAGTTGATTTCGCTGATTTTCCGCTCATCATCCCTGGCGTCCCGTTCCTCGACGATCCGCTCCAAGAGCCCTTTTCCGTCCCGGATGATTCGTCCGTAACCGTAGGGTTCGTCAAGCTCTGCGGTAAGCACCGTCGCCTGGTGGGCTTCCCGGCTGTGATAAGCCATCAGTTTGTCCAGGGTTTCGCCCCGAATTAACGGGGCGTCCCCGTAGAGTACCAGCGTGATGCCGTCCTCCTGTATTTCATCGATTGCCACCATCACCGCATGACCGGTACCCAGCTGCTCCTGCTGCACCACGGTGCCTACGTTTTCCGGCAGACTTTCCCGAACCAGATCCGCACCTTTTCCGATGACCACGGTGCTTTGGTCCACCAGGGATTTCCGTCCGTTATCCAATACATGCTGCAGCATGGATTTTCCCGAGACTTTATGAAGGACCTTCGGTAATTTCGATTTCATTCTTGTACCTTGACCCGCTGCTAAAATAATTGCCTGGATTGCCATCATTTCACCTCTTACTCTATTATTTTCCATTGATTTTCACTTTCATTGACCACGTACTAGTCTATTACATTTTAGCAGATTAATGAAGGGTTTTGGGCAAAAAAAACAAAAAAGAAAAAAGAAAGCCAAAGGGCTTTCTTATTCCGGTAGGGGCTCCGTTTTTTCTTCGTCGGCGTCTTCCACAAACTGTTCTTTAACTTCTTCTTCTCTCTCCCCGAGAACTTCAGCCTTGGCTTCTTCTTCTGCGGCCTCCTGGGCTTCCAGCTCTTCATACCGGGAGAAAATGGCATTCTGAATCATGCTCCGGGTATCGGAGTTGATGGGGTGGGCGATGTCTCTGAAGTCTCCCTCACCCATTTTCCGGCTTGGCATGGCGATGAAGGGTCCGTTCTGTCCTTCGATGATTTTGATGTCATGAACCACAAACTGGTCATCAAAGGTCACCGAAACCACAGCCTTCATCTTCCCCTCTGAGGTAATCTTTCGAATCCGTACATCTGTGACTTTCATCCTTTTACCACCTTCCTTATGCGAAATAGTTAAAAATGAATATGGATCAAGACAAAAAATTTACCATATACCTATGTATTCTACATAAATTAGGAAATTCCTTCTTTCTTTGGGAAGTTTTCTGAATAATTTGCGGTTTTTTTTGATATTTTTGTTTGTCCCCGGGGAATTGGGGTAATAATAATTAATACCTGATAACATCTATCACTATTGTAGATAAGGATCGGGTAACATTGTGAGCCTCAAACCAAGCCTTAGACTCTCTCCCCTTTTCCTCCGGCTTGGTTGTTGACATCGAAAATCCCTAGGAAATGCGGATATTTTTCCGCAGTTTTCTAGGGATTATTATATGCTTTTTTTTCTAGGGATTATTATATGCTTTTTTTCTAGGGATTATTATATGCTTTTTTTCGGTAGGATCCTCCGTCTTACCGATCCTTTTATAAGGAGGCGGATTCGCTGCTGAAAAGCTCCGGGTTCGGATAGATTTTCACCTCTCCGGTCTCCTCTACGACCTCTTCCAGAATCAGCAGCGGAATATAGTCCTCCACTTTTTTCTGCCCGGGGGTTACGGTCTCCACTAATACACCGATGCCCTTTACCTCGGCATCGAACTCCTTCATCATATCCTTCATTCCCTTAGCGGTGCCTCCCCCCTTCATAAAGTCGTCGATAATTACAACCCTGGCCTTCGCCTTCATGGCCCGGCGGGATAGACTCATGCGCTCGATTTTTCCGGTGGACCCGGAAATATAATTAATGCTTACCGTGGATCCGTCGGTTACCTTGCTTTCTCTTCGGATAATCACCAGGGGTTTGTTCAGGGCCCTGGCAGTCATAAAGGCCAAGGGGAT
>SKOH01000211.1 GCA_007120165.1 Clostridiales bacterium | reverse complement strand
TTTCTCATTCAGGGACAGGACCTCCAGTACCTGCTCATCATCCCCTACTTCAATCTGTACGCTGGGATTCACATCAAAACTGAGTACGTATTTCGCATCCTGTCCGCCTCCGAAAGTAAGGATCGAAAGCGCGACCACTAGTATCATCGCCGCCGCAATGCCGATAGACTTCGATGCTTTTAAGGTTTTTACGAACCCCGTCGGGCCTTTTTTTGCGGACGGGATATCCAGTAGATCCTTCGCAGAAAAAAGAATCTCCTCCCCGGCATCCACCCCGGTCAGTTTTTGAAGTCTTACAAATTCCTGTTCCTCCGTCATTACCACCAGATGGTTTGGTTGAACTTCCAGTACATAACCTTTTTTCAATTGCCTCACATCCTCCTATAGTTCTAGGTATTTCTTTAGAACCTCTAAATCACTGTCTAGAATGAAAAATACGGCGATGATGAAATTCCTGGACCGCTGCAGCACCCGGCGGGAAGCCTTCGCTTTTTTTTGCAGTTCCTTAGCCGGTAAATTTCCGGTTTTTAAGAAAGCCCTTCGAAGGGCTTCGTCCTTGTAAAGGATCTTTCCGATCTCTAAGGCTTTTTTCCGGGTCTCCCGGTGCTTCGGGGCGGTATCAATCAGGGTCTCCAGATCAAATCCGAAGGCCTCGATCCGGTGTTTAAAGGCTTCGATCTCCAGCTGATCCTCCATGCGCTTCTCAAAGTTCGGACTCTCGATGACCTTTAGGCGGTCTTCTCCCTCGACCTCATAATCCTCAAGCCTTTTTCTTTTTCGAAGCTCATCAATCAATCGGCTTTTAATAACCATGCCGGAAAAGGTCAAAAACTTCCCCTTTTCCATGTTATAGCGGTCCATCGCTTCATTAAAAGCCAGAAGCCCTACCGTGAAATATTCATGATCCTCTGCCACAAACTCATTCAGCACCTTCGACAGTACGGATTTGATAAAGGGATGATACTCCTTTAGTATCCGGTTTCGAAGGGCGATATCCCCCTGCTGTACGCTTCTGATTTCCGTCTCTAAGCTTATTTTCGGTTCCACGAAGTAATCACCACGCCTTCTTGTATTATATGTTACGGAGGTCTCCTGAGATTTAGGTGCCCCCGCTGCCTTTTCACTGCAGTTTTCAAATTTGTTTTTTTCCCTTTCTCCCATTATACTATAGGTAGGATCCAATAATCAGTACGAAGTTTGATCGATAACCCTGAGGAGGACGGATAATGGCCTATGATTCGAAAGTGAAAAGTACCGAAGTGGATGAACTGTTTAAGGCACTCCTTACCCTGGAGACGGAAGAGGATTGTTACCGCTTCTTTGAAGATTTGTGTACCTTTAAGGAGATCACCTCCATGGCCCAGCGCTTAAAAGTCGCAAAGATGTTAAAGGAGGAGAACACTTACGGAGAAATTGAAGCCGAAACCGGGGCCAGCACTGCCACCATCAGCCGGATCAATAAATTCCTTCAATACGGCTCCGACGGTTACAACCGGATCCTCGACCGCCTGGCGGAGATGGAAGAGGCGGAGTAGCGGGATACAACAGAATAATAGAAGCCCAGCGAAAATAACCCTTTCTCGGCAGAGACGGTGTTGCTTTCCCTTTTTTTTATTTAAGTCATATTTTTTATATTTAGGTCATATTATTTATATTTAGATCATAATAGTTGACTTTTTTTACAAATGGGTATACAATCACTTTATCGCTTTATCTAAGTAAAGCATTAAAGCAGTTTTACTACTAATAAAAAAAAGCCCCCAAGGGGCTCTAATAATTTTTAGAAATGAGGTGTACGGACAATGAAAAAATACCACCCCGCGTTAGCGTCTTCCTTTGAGACGGACTTTTGGGTACTTTACGGGGAAGAGGAGGAAAACGACGCCCTGAAAATTACCAGAACCTTCCGGGATAAAGGCTTCAGTGCCAAGATGACGCCTAAAAAAGATTTGAAAAACCAGATCATCGAAGCCCAGCAGCAAAACATCAAGGAAATTATCGTCTTTAAAGAATACCGATTGGAACGAATTGACCTGATCAGTGATGAAGTATTCATGGTGGACCCTGAAACTTTTATGAAGTCCCTGGACAATAAAGAGGATCAGTTCACCGAAGTTTCGATCCACTAAGGCTTCTAACGAAAGCCTATTCGACGGCCGGGAAAAAAAAGTTGGAAAAATAAAAGAATTTGTTTATAGGTGTTTGGATGTATTTGGCATGGGTATAAGTTACCATACATCAGAACTACAATATAGTAGTTCACTCCCTACCTTCATACTCCTTACTTGTAAGATTCGACAGGTTAAAACCTGTAAGTCCAAGACCCCCTTCGGCTTACGGGTTTTAACCGTTTTTGTGTGTTAATTAACTATTATTATGATTTTCAATATACTGCTTTTTCTGCTCGCAAAACTCATATGCCAAATCTAGATACTCCATTACTCTTTCGGCTGAATCAAGTGCTTTACTACCGGATACTACTAGCTCGTCCGTAAGAGTTTTATTTATATGATAAACAGTCTCACAGTATTCATTAATATTATTAAAAATGTCCAAATATGATTTTAGAGATTCGATGTTTTCAAATGAACAAAAGTTAAAAATAATATTA
>SKOH01000057.1 GCA_007120165.1 Clostridiales bacterium | reverse complement strand
TCGGTATCCATCGGTATCCATCGGTATCCATCGGTATCCATAATTATTTGTCGAGTTTTGCTGAATCAGCAGTACAATATTATACCATTTTCGATAAATTCCAACAATACGCCCGGGGCTTTATAAAAACTGCTTAAAATAATTACTCTGGTACTACAAAAACCTGAAAAAGGCTCTTGTATAAGAGCCTTTGGTTACTCTTCGATTCTTCCTACGGGTTCAAAATCATCCAGTACCCCGGAACCGTGGGGGGAATCTTCCTGCAGTTCTTCCGTTAAGTCCTGTCCCGCCTGATGGCCCTGGTGCATACCGTCGGTCCAGCTGTCGGAATCCGTCACATCGTAGACAATTCCCTCAACCACGACGTAGGCTCTTGAGCCGTCCTGACCATCATTTTCCGAAACCTCATCCATGGTCATTACCGGGAGGTCGTCGTCCTCCCCGTTATCGTCGGCGGCCACACCGTTGCCGTTATCCTCTCCATTGTCGTAACCATTATCGGTACCGCAGGCCATCAGCACAAATACCATCAGTAACGCCAGCAGCACAATCCAAACCTTTCGTTTACCCACCGAAAACGCCTCCTTAATACTTTCAATTCCTACAGGCATAATCTTACATTAGATATTTACCCCGAAGGGGCCGGTTATAACAGACCTCTTTTTCCGGCCATAAACTCCAGGACTTCCTCTGTATCGTCGCCAAAAAAAGGCGTTTCATTAACCAGCTGATAAAACCAGGTGGTTCCCCAAAAATTAAATTCCAGAAAGATCGGCTCGCCCTCTTCTCCCACCACGATGTCCCAGCAGATGTAATCCTGATGATAAACTTCTTTATGCAGATCCCGGACAAACTTTTTAAACTTGGAATAATTCGGTATGGTAATCCCCTTTTCAAAAGAGTAATCCGTACTGGGATGGCGGGTGTAGACATTGCCGTTTTTATCAAAAATCCGGTCCGCCAGCTCCCCGGATTCCGAAACCCCGCAGCCCAGGGAGTCCACATTGTTCTGTATCCTTCCCCCGCCGCCGAAAAAAGCCACGGTCATCAGGTTTTTGATCTCGTTTTTCCATCGGAAGGTAATCATTCGAAGGGCGTTGATGGATTTGGGATGGGGTCTGGCCATAACCGGATGCTGCCGGATCACTTCCTGGACCATAAAGTCCCTCTCCCAATCCTGTTCGATTTCGAAAAGGGTAATCTTTTCCTCCCCCCGGTAAACTTCCCCCTGACGGACCGAGAGCTTTGCCACCCCGATTCCGTCATTGGCGGTGCTGGGCTTGATGATTAGGTCCCTGTTCGCCTTTCGGATAAGGGCAAAGGCCTCCTCCCTATTTAGACAATGATCCTCCTGATCAAAGTATTTCCCGCAGACCCGGCGCAGTATCGTATGGGCCCGACGGGGGGTGGAAATCAGTTTGTCGTAAATATTTTTATCATTATAGCCTACCAGACTCATCCCTTCATCATTGGAAAGGGGGATAATTTCATCCTTCATAATTTCATGGGGAATTAACCGCACTTCCTTTTTCCCGGTAAGATTTTGATAGGCCAGATGCAGGCCCGGGTCGATGGTTTTACCGTAATGCTTCTGCCAGTACTGCTGGACTTCCTTTACAAAATCCGGATCAACCCTATTCAGCCAGCCGGCGTTATAAAAATTCACATTGGTATTTCGGCTCATATCAACGCCCAGTGCTTCCAGGCGTTTTTTTCTTTGGGAAGGCAGTTCTTTAGGAAGTAAGTGAACGGCCACAGCCCTTTCCCGGCCGCTGCGATGAAAGAAGGTATCGAAAACCGCTGCTGCCTGCTTCTCCGTGTAAGAGCGGTTTTCCACCTGGGGCCATTTATTGATTTTTTCAATATCCGCAACCCCCAAAGACCCTTCGCCCCTGAGCAGCTGACAACGGATTTTTGTATAACCGAGAACCCCAAGGGCCGCCACCAGTTCTACCCCTTCATAGACTGCAAATCGGTAGTCCTCCCCCTTTTTAAGCACCACTCCTTTGATATACCCCGGATCGAAAGCCTCCGGATGATAGCCTGTATCGGCAAGGAGCTGATAATGGTCGGTCAGTGTCTGAAACTGAACGGAGCCTACATTATCGGTCAGCGCATGGAACCGCGGATGTTCCTTATTTTCTACGGCGTGCAGCTTTCCCTGATGGGGGACGTCCCCCCAGGGATAAGGGCTCCAGGCCACTTTTTTGGTAAAATCCATATTGGTCTGCCCGAGGGCCTCGGGAAGGCTGCCGGGACTGAACAGATAATAAAATCTTTTCAGCGCCGTCTGGGGGTATTTTATTTTGGGATTTTTTTCGATTTCCTTTAGGGTCTCCACAAAGGGGTGCCAGCCTTCCGCTTCAAAGCCGAAGCCGTAAGGGTCCCGGCATTTATCAATTTCCACCTCCACCAGTGAGGTATTTTCCCCGGCTTCCATTGCCGACGGAATGGATTTTTTCAAAACAAGCCGACTAATCTCTTCCCGCTCCTCATTGTTAAGCTTCTTCACGTCCTCTTTCAGAGATTTTTGTATGCGTTCCATTGCCAGTAGAATTTCTTTTTTCTTGTTCCAATCCTCGGTCACTCTGTAGGCATTTTTATACATCTCCATTGCCCGTAGCGGCTGACCCGTTATTTTTTTAAGATAGGCGGCGTTTCCGCTACCCTCTTCTTTTAACTTTTTAAGAAAGTCTTCTGCCTCCTGGATGTTTTTCTGACTGCTGAATTTTAAAATCCCCTGTTCGATTCTTTCTGTCTGTTCCATTGATATCCCCCTTTAAATCCCCTGGGAATAATTCCCGACGAATATTTGCTATCGGGTTTATACCCACTTTCCAATCCCATAACCTAAAATATGTAAACCTTTGCTATAACAGGGACTAATGTCCCCGGACCAAGGGTGGGGATAAAAGAGGTCTTTAAAGCATTACCCGGGCGATGCTGAGCATGGTGATATGGCCGGTTCCATGGGATTTAAGGCAGGCTGCAATGGCTTTTGCCGTGGCCCCTGTGGTGTAGATATCGTCAATCAGCAGGATTTTTTCCGTTTTCGGAAAGCTTTTCGATAGGGAAAATGCATCCCGAACATTGGGAGACCGCTGGGATTTGGACAGCTGGTTCATGGTTCGGGTCTCTTTTATTCGAATAAGGGCTCCGGGGTCGTAGGGGATTTTCAGTTCCGTGGAAAGGTACTTCGCCAGCAGATCCGCCTGGTTGTAGCCTCGGCGACGCAGCCTTTTTTTATGGAGGGGGACGCTGAGAATCCGGTCAAAGGCCTGGTCCTCCCTTGGAAGAGACCTGAGTTTTTCGGCCATCATTAACGCGAAAATCCGGGCGAGGTAGGTTTTATCGCTGTATTTAAAGGCGTAAATCGCCTTTTTCAGCGGTTTTTCGTAAAGGCATACCGAAAGGTTCCGGTCCAGCGGGGAGTCTGCCCTGCACTCCGGACAAAGGTCCTTCGGACTTGGCAGCGGACGGAGAATTTCTTCCGGATAAGGGGTGTGCTCAGTTAAGTGCTCAAATAACGGAATGGAACATTTTTTACAGTAAGGCTCTTCGATCCAGGGAATTTCATCGATACAAAAAGGGCATAGATAGGCTTGGTAGGCCGCAGCGGATGTCGGCGCAGTTTTTGGCAGGGGACCTTTGCAGATATGACAGTATACATTAAGGGGAAAAAACAGCTCCATCAAGGCCTCCCGGTAAAGGCTGAAAAACGGTTCTTTGATGGAGCTCTCCCCCGAGGGATGCTTTTTTTTACTCTTACAGCTTTTATCTTTGTTGGATTTCCTCATTTCGGACATGGAACCGGCCTCCTATCCTCCGACGACTTCCCGGTACTTTGCCAGTCTCCGGCCCAGGCCCGAGTGGCGGGTAATGATTTTATTGTTGTCAATCATCATTCTAAGAAATTTCTCCTCGCCGATCAGTACCACCAGCTCCTTTGCCCGGGTAACAGCGGTGTAAAAGAGGTTGCGGGTAAGGAGCATCGGCGGACCCCAGGTGACCGGCATGACGATTACTGAAAACTCGCTCCCCTGGGATTTATGGACCGTGGTGGCATAGGCCAGGTCCAGCTCATCGAGCTTGGTAAAGTCGTAGACCACTTCTTTGTTGTCATCAAAATGGACTTCCAACTCCTCGTTTTCCTTGTCAATCTTCAGGATATAGCCCATATCTCCGTTAAATACCCCTTCTCCTTTGTATTCAAAGGCCTTGGGATCGTTGTTGACCCATTTCAGCGAATAGTTGTTTTTAATCTGCATCACTTTATCCCCTTCCCGGAAGGTCTTATCCTTCATTTTCTTTTCCTTTTTGTCTCCCCGGGCAGGGTTCAGTTTTTGCTGCAGGGCAGTATTTAAATTCAGGGTTCCCACTTCCCCTTTTTTCATCGGCGTCAGCACCTGAATATCCGACGTGGGGGAGTATTTATAATGATTGGGCAGGCGAAATTTCACAACATCCAGCAGGGTTTGTAAAATGTCTTCCTTTTCCCGTTTGGTAATGAAGAAAAAGTCCTTATTCTTCCGGTTCAGAACCGGATACTGCCCCTGATTGATCTTATGGGCATTGACGACGATCATGCTTTCCTTGGCCTGGCGGAAAATTTCATTCAGCTTTACCACCTCCACCACGCCGCTGTCAATGATGTCTCTTAAGACATTTCCGGGACCCACCGAAGGGAGCTGATCAATGTCTCCAACGAGAATGACCCGGGTACCTTTCTGCACGGCTTTTAGAAAACTGTTCATCAGAATGATATCAATCATCGAGGCCTCATCAATAATCAATACGTCGGCGTCCAGCGGGTTATCCTCATCCCGGTTAAACATCATTCCCACACTGTCGTCTTCGCTGTAGCCGATTTCCAGCAGGCGGTGAATGGTTTTCGCATCCTTTCCTGAAGTTTCCGTCATCCTTTTCGAGGCTCTTCCCGTGGGGGCTGCCAGGGTTACGGTCATCTCCAGCTTCTCAAACATTTTAATCAGCGTATTGATCGTTGTGGTTTTCCCGGTACCGGGGCCTCCGGTGATGACCAGCATCCCGTTTCGGACCCCTTCCTTGACCGCTTCTTTTTGTCTGTCTGCCAGGTTTAAATCCTCTTCCTCTTCAATGATTTCAATTTCTTCATCAAGATCAATCGTAACTGCCTCCAGCTCCGCTTCGGAAATTTCAATCACTTTTTTTGCCACGCCGGTCTCGGCGTAGTAATAGGCCATGGCATAGACAATCAGCTCATTATCCAGACGTTCCAGCTGTATTTTTCCGTCCAGGGCCAGACTTTCAATGGCGGCTTCGATCCGCTCTTCCTTAGAACCGAGCAGCCCTTTCGTCTCCCGGACCAGCTGGTCCTTCGGCGCGTAGGTATGCCCCTCCATATGAATCCGGTTTAAAATGTAATTGGTCCCGGCATGCAGGCGGTAGTCCGAGTCCCGGGCTATCCCCATGGAACTTGCAATGCCGTCGGCTACTTTAAATCCGATGCCGTAAATATCATCCGCCAGGCGGTAGGGATTTTCCTGAATCAAAGGGATTGCCTGATCCTTATATCGTTTATAGATTTTTACCGCCAGGTTCGGGGTAACGCCGTATTTCGATAGAAAAAGGATAATTTCCCGAAGCTGATTTTGGGCTTTAAAGGACTCTACAATCTGCAGGGCCTTTTTCTTTCCGACACCGGATACTTCCTGCAGCCGCTCCGGTTCCTTTTCAATGACTTTAAGGGCTTCGGTGCCGAACTGATCCACGATCCGCTCCGCCATTTTCCGGCCGATGCCTTTGATGACTCCCGAAGACAGGTAGTGAAGAATGCTGTCCTCGGTGGTCGGGGCTGAAGGCCGGTATTCTTTTACTTCCAGCTGCTCGCCGTAATTGTCATGAAACTTGATATCCCCTTTAACCTTGACGTACTCCCCCTCCCGTACCGTCGGGAGGTAGCCCACCACGGTGATTTCTTCATCATCGGTGGTCTCTAAGACCCCGACGGTATAGCCGTTGGCTTCATTTTGAAATATCACGTCCCTTAGTCTTCCTTCCAGCTCGATCACAGGCTCACCCCCTCGTTTTTCATTATCTCATTATTATATCATGAAAACATTTGTACGTTAAGCAAAGGACAAAGAAAGACCAAAGAAGACAAAAGAAGATAAAAGAAGATAAAAGAAGACAGAAAAAAACAGCGGGAGGGAGTCATTGCCTCCCCGAAATACCGGGAGACGCAGCTCTGTCCGCTGTCTTCTTCCAATCTACTCTTCGTTTAGATCAGCTTTACTCTTCGTTTAGATCAGCTTTACTCTTCGTTTAGATCAGCTTTACTCTTTGTTTAGATCAGCTTTACTCTTCGATTAAATCAGCCATTCTCCCAGAAGGGAACCGGCTAAGGCGACTGCCGTTTTGGCCGTTTGATTTTTATTGTCAATAATCGGGTTTACTTCCACAAACTCTGCACTGACCAGCTTTTCCGTCAGGGCAATCATCTCCAGGGCAAGATTGCTTTCCCGGTAGGTAAGTCCTCCCGGAACCCGAGTACCGGTACCTTCTGCAAAGACCGGATCCAAACTGTCCATATCAAAACTTACATGGATGCCGTCGGTGCCGTCGGAGGCAATATTAATTGCCCGGTCAATCACTTCGGTCATTCCCAACCGGTCAATTTCATGCATGGTAAACACGGTAATCCCCAGTTCCTTTAACACCTTTCGCTCTCCCAGGTCTAAGTCTCTGCAGCCCACATAGACGATATTTTTCGTCTGAAGCTTGTTTTCCGCTCCGCCGATGGAGGTCAGGCGCTGATCCCCAATGCCTAAGCTGACCGCAACAGGCATACCGTGGATGTTACCCGATGGGGAGGTTTCCGCGGTATTGACGTCTCCGTGGGCGTCAAACCAGATCACCCCAAGGTTATTTACCTTTTGCATTACCCCGGCAATGGTTCCGATGGCAATACTGTGATCCCCCCCAAGGACCAACGGGAATCGCCCCTGCTCCATGGCTTCCGCAACCTCTTTTGCAAGGACAGTGTTTACCCGGACCACTTCCTCTAAGTTCTTTAAGTTTGTGCCCTCCGTTACGGGGTTTGCCGGCTTTTTCGCCAGGATGTCGCCTCTGTCCTGCACCTCGTATCCGATGTCCGTCAGTCGTTCAATCATTCCCGCATAGCGGATCGCCTGGGGTCCGAGACTTACTCCCGGGGTGCCGGCTCCTAAGTCAATGGCTACGCCGATTAACGATAATTTATCATTTATTGATGGTTTCATATGATCTTCCTCCTCTTAGTGATTGGCAGTCTGTAAAACTTCCGTGTTTAATCGCCAACTGTATCATTTTACTTCCTCTTTAGAGACTTGTCCAGTGGCTGGAGAGGTTTTTGTTGGGAAACAGGGGAAGAAAAGACGGCGAAAAAAACGGCATAAAAGATAAAAGACAGCGGGACCATGACTTCGTCCCGCTGCCTAACCTTTATGCCTTCTGCTTCGCTGCCGTTAAAAAAGATCCATACTGAGGTAACGCTCCCCGGTATCGGGGACGATGGCCAGCACTTTCTGATCCGGTTTCATTTTCTTGGCCTTTTCAACGGCCATATAAACCGCAGCCCCGGCGGAGACTCCCGCAAGGATCCCTTCTTTTCGGCTCAGCTGCCGGGTGGTCTCCATCGCATCTTCATCGGTGATATGAAGAATTTCGTCGTAAATTTCCCGGTCCAGGGTGTCGGGGATAAAGCCGGGCCCGGTTCCCACAATTTTATGGGGTCCCGGTTCGCCGCCGGCAATGACCGGAGAGGCCTTCGCCTCTACCACATAGATTTTTAAATCCTGATAGTGCTTCCGAAGCACCTTGCCGGTTCCGCTGATGGTCCCGCCGGTCCCTGCTGTGGCCACAAAAGCATCCAGCCCCTGGGGAAAATCCTCCAGAATTTCCTGAGCGGTGGTGCTTTCATGAATCTTCGGATTGTCGGGATTAACGAACTGATTGGGCATATAGCTGTTCGGAATTTCCGCCAGTAATTCCTTTGCCTTATCAATACTTCCACTCATTCGCAGTTCTTCCGGGGTCAGGTATACTTCGGCGCCGTAGGCTTCCAATAGCTTTATCCGCTCTTTGGTCGCGTTGCCGGGCATAATAATAATCAATCGGTAATCCTTTGCCGCCGCCACCATGGCCATGCCGATCCCTGTATTTCCCGAGGTGGGCTCGATAATGGTCCCCTTGGGCTTTAACTCTCCCCGCTTTTCCGCCTCTTCAATCATACTGAGGGCTGCCCGGTCCTTGACGGAACCGGAGGGATTGAAGGATTCGATCTTTACATAGACCTTTGCCCCGTTTTTATCCGGTAGATTCTGCAGCTCGATGACCGGGGTTTTACCCACCAGTTCTGTAATGCTTTGATAAATCATAGAAGTTCCTCCTTTTAAATTCATAGTGGCATTTGATAAACCTTTTTCTTATAGTTTTTTCTTTTTAACTGTCGTTATCCTCCGGCATCTTTCATTCCTTCGTTAGTAATCCTCTTCACTTCGTAAGTAATCCTATTCCCTTCGTAAGTAATCCTATTCTAGAAAAAAAGGCCTTAAAGTGCTCGATTATTATTAAGCAGTCTTTAAGACCTTTATTTATCATCCTACTATGCTGTTATATACCCTTTACTCCTGTATTTAACGGCTGAGACAATTTTTTCTTACTGCTCCCAGAAAATATCTTCCAGATCCCGGTCACTGTCCACAAATCCAAGTTCATTTAACAGCTCCGCAAATTCGGTAACCACCTGCTGATCCAGTTCCGGTGTAAATATTACCCGCTCAAAGGAGCTTCGTAAGGTTTCAATGTCCAGTTCCTGATCGGTAATTCTTTTGATTTCCCGCTGAAGAATCTCCAGGCTCTCTTCTTCGTTGTTATTGACAAATTCCACACTGTCTTCATGGGCTGCAAGGAATGCTTCCACGACTTCCGGGTTTTCTTCCACAAAGTCCCGTCGGGCGGCGATTACCGTTGCAGGTACTTCCCCTTCCCAGGGTACTTCGTCAAACTCTACTACAACTCGGCCTACCCCTTGGGCTTCCATCATGCTTGCCCAGGGTTCAGATACCAAGGCACCGTCAATTTGTCCCTGCTGCATCATACCGAT
The DNA here is from genome assembly GCA_007120165.1 of Clostridiales bacterium. Taxonomy (GTDB): domain Bacteria; phylum Bacillota; class Clostridia; order Peptostreptococcales; family T1SED10-28; genus Isachenkonia. The sequence goes on along the minus strand of SKOH01000057.1, from coordinate 1,032 downwards.
ATTGGTGGCCGGTCGCTGGGGTAAACGTTTTACGGTTCCGCCGTTTTCTTCCACGGCCATACCCTCTTCCGCAAGCATTTTTCTAAGCAGTAAATCGTGGGTGCAGCCGGTGGAGGCTGTAGCTATGGTCAGCCCATCCAAATCCTCCGGTCCGTTATATTCCAGTCCTTCCCGAAGTACCAGTACGTTCTCACCCTTAGTCGCATTGGCGAGAATTACCACCTCTCCCCCTTGCAGGTACCGGTTCAGTACCGGTCCGGGTCCGACAAATCCGATGTCAATCTGTCCTGTGGATAGGGAGTCCATAAATAAGGATCCGTTGGGGAAAGTCATCTCATTTAATTGATAACCGTCCAGACCCTCTTCAAATATTCCTTCACTCATACCTACGATTGCGCCGGCATGGGATAGATTCGGAAAGTATCCGATATTTACTTCATCTTCAGAGGCAGCTCCGATTTCGCAACCGGCCAACACCCCTACTAATAAAATTGCGATAATTCCCAGTAACACTTTGTTTCTTGCTGCTTTTTTGCTGGTGCTTTTCTTCGTGCCCTTTGCCTTGTTCATGTTTTTGCCTCCTTATCCTATTTGATATTTATATTTTGCAACATTGTTGCCCGGCTCCGCGGTTGCCCGGTTTTGTGCAGGTTCTGCTGTTTACAGCAGTCCCCACTGCCGGTATACTTTGTTTTCCAGCCGCTTAAAGACGAATCCGTCGGAAATCATGCCCGTTGCGGCGATGATCACCATGACCGCCATTACGGTACTCATGTTTCCCATGTCCCGGCCCCACATTAAAACCTGACCAAGACCTTGACCGGTACCGATGATCTCTGCCGCCATTAAGGCTCTCCAGCAAAAGGCCCAGGCGAGACGCATGCCGGTAATCATACTGGGAACCGATGCCGGAAGAATCACCTTGGTAAAGATTTTCCCTCCGCCGAAACCGAGGTTTCGTCCGCACTGAATCAGTACCGGATCCACCCCTTTAATGCCTGCGGTGGTACTCATGATCATATTCCAAAGGCC
>SKOH01000193.1 GCA_007120165.1 Clostridiales bacterium | reverse complement strand
TTGAAGCCGCCCCTGCTGGGCTTCGATGATCAATATGCCTAAACATAACGTAATAGTAGACCGCCGAAGTCGCATACAGGCCGCCGGCAAGATAAAAGATCAAATCGTACCCATACTGATCTATGATGATTCCGCTTAAACGGCCGCATACCGTCCATCCTAACTGAAAAACCATTTGGTTCAGGCTGTTGGTGATCCCTTTTAAATTTTCCGGAACCTCCTCCAGCATGATGGCCGAGGTAATTGGATTGCTTGCATTCATAATGGATTGACGGATCAGAAAGGCAAAAATGGCTAAATATAGAAGGCGCGTATCTCCTAAAACCAGCATAAAGGGTACCGATAAAATCTGCAGATAAAAAACCGTCTTGACTCTACCGAACCGACTGCTTAAATAAGGGCCCAACATTATTGCCACCACTGTACTTGCCTGTCCTAAAGACATGATAAAACCGATGGTGGAAGTGGGTAACTGAAACTGGTTTTCGAAGTATAAATTGGAAAATGGTACGAAAAGCCCCGCCCCGAAACCTACCAGGGCATTGGCGATAATAAATTTTAGAATTATGGTACTGTTTTTAAGGTTCTTAAGGCTTTTCAGTATATTTTCTCTGCCTTTTTCAATCACCTTTTCCGGTTCCTTGATTTTTAATAAAGGAATTAGCGCCAATAAACTCAACAGGGTAGATACAATTAAGGTGGTGCGTTGAGCCTGGGCCACATTCATATATAAGAAAGCCCCAAGCAATTCCGGAGTTACTCCCCCTATGATATTGCCCAGCATGGAAGAAAAAATCATCAAGGCAAAATTGATACTGAATACTTTCATTCGTATGGATTTTGATGAATTTTCAATTAAAAACGGCGCATTGGCTACCATAAAAAAAGAATTCAATCCCCCGAGTAAAAAACTCAGCAGTACTAAGGTATTGCTGGATAGTATGATTGCCCGCATAATTTGTAGTATATCGGCAAAAATGATCCCTATGACCATTGTTTTCTTTCTTCCAATTTTGTCACTTAAAAATCCAATGGGTACCAGAAAAATCGCACTGGCCAGTGCGGTCATCGATATTAATTCCCCCATAAAACTCGCGTTGAATCCCACTTCCTGAAGATACAGGTTGTAAAGAGTCATGAACATGCCCTTTGCAATGTTATTCAATAAAATCACTGCGAAGATTAGACGGATATTTCGGGGGAAATTTTTAAAATCTCTGATTTTCTCACTAAAAAAGGTTCTGATCATTCATTTTTCCTCTTCAGTCTTTCTATGTATTTCATTGAATGAATACAAAATAATGTTTCGAACTCCTAAAGAACTTCTTTTATATTACATAATAATATTCTTTTAGTCAACAAATTACAAAAAAAACCACTTTGCAACTGTTCATTGAAAGTGGTTTAAATAGTTGTTTTTTTATCGACGCAGGGCATTAATAAGGCTAAGAAGTATTACCGCCCCAACCACCGCTACGAATAAACTCCAGATATTAAAACCCGTAACACCGGTTCCTCCGATTGCATTAAAGACCAGCCCTCCGATTGAGGCTCCTATAATCCCGATTACTACATTCATAGCGCAACCCATTCTTTTGTTATCCCCGGTGATGCCGCTGGCAATCCAGCCTGCCAAGGCACCAAAAATAATCCATGCGATAATTCCCATTTCTATCCCTCCTGATTAAGTTATTCTTTAGCTTGCTAATATACTTTATACCTGGTTTTTATTTAAATAAACGGAAAATGAGAAAACAATCTCTCCTTTCAGCCCGTAAATGACCACGGCCGGTTCCCAATAACCATTACTGATTCTTTTGTTTATTCAAAATAATTAAAATTGTGGAAACAATTCTTTATACATGATAAAATTATAATACGATAAAATTAATTTAAGGAGTGAGTCCATGAAACGTCAATCGATCGATAAAAAGTACCTTTGGGATCTCGGGGATTTATTTGTCTCCGACGAAGCCTGGGAAAAAGCTTTGCTGGAGCTACAAGAGAACTCCCAGTCCTTTTTACATTTTAAGGGACGATTATTAGAGAGTAGCGAAACCCTTTTAGCCGCCCTTAAAACCTATGAAAACCTCTCTCGAAATTTAATGAATTTATTGACCTATGCCCGTTTAAAAATGGATGAAAACACGAAAGAGAGCAAATACCAGGGTATGGTGGCCCGTTCGGAAAAGCTGGCTACAGTAATTAATAAAGAAAATGCTTTTTTCATTCCGGAACTCCTTCAAGGAGATGAAAAAACGATCTCGGATCTATTAAATCATCGGGAGCTGTCTCACTACAAAAAGTATTTTTCCGACCTTCTTCGTAAAAAACCTCATATTCTGTCGGAGGAAATGGAGTCTGTACTGGCTCAGGTGGGAGAATTGGGAGACGCCCCCAGTAATGCTTATGGAATGCTGTTAAACGCGGATATGACCTTTGAAGAGGCCATTGATTCCAACGGAGAGCCTCATCCATTAACCAATGGTTCCTACGTCCCATTATTAATGTCCAAGGACCGAGTCCTTCGAGAGGATGCCTTCAAAAAGTACTATAAAGTATATAAGGGCCATATTAATACCCTCTCCAGCCTTTTGCAAAGTGAAGTAAACAAAAATATTTTCTATAGCAGAATCAGAAATTATGCTTCTGCCCGGGAAGCTGCTCTATTTGCCAATAATATTCCCGTCACCGTACCGGACCAGCTCATTGAAGCGGTAAACAATAACCTTGAGAGTTTTTATAAATATATGGAACTTCGAAAAAAAGTTCTTGGGGTTGAAGAACTTCACCTATACGATATCTATACCCCGATTGTCACCGGTGTAGACTTTCCCATTACCTATGACGAGGCTTCCTCTACCGTAACAGAAGCGGTGGCGCCGTTAGGCAAGGAGTACCAGGAAGGGATCCGTTCCGCTTTCGATCAGCGTTGGATTGATGTTTATGAAACCGAGGGCAAACGTTCCGGAGCTTATTCTGCAGGAACCTACGATTCCCGACCCTATATATTACTTAATCATAACGATAATATGGATTCCATGTTTACCTTAGCCCATGAGCTCGGACATTCTATGCATAGCTATTTAACCCGGCAAAACCAACCCTACGTTTACGGTAATTATTCCATCTTTGTGGCTGAGGTTGCCTCCACAACCAATGAAGCCCTACTGAATGATTATCTGCTGAAAACCATTGAGGACAAAGAAAAAAGAAAATATATCTTAAACCACTATTTAGAACAGTTCCGCGGCACCATCTTCCGACAAACCATGTTTGCTGAGTTTGAACGGGATATTCATCTTCGTGTGGAAGCCGGCGGCGCCCTGACCAATGAGTTTTTATGTGATCACTACCTGAAACTCAACAAAAAATATTTTGGCCCCAATGTTATTATTGATGATGAAATTAAATATGAGTGGTCTCGAATACCTCATATGTATTACAACTTCTATGTATATCAATATGCTACAGGCTTTTCCGCTGCTATTGCCCTTTCGGATCAGATATTAAAGGAAGGCAAGCCTGCGGTGGATCGTTATTTGGAGTTTCTGTCCAGCGGATCCAGCGACTATCCCATTGATATCCTTCGAAAGGCCGGAGCCGATATGGAGACTAAGGATCCCGTTTCCAACGCGATGGAAATCTTTAGAAAGGGCGTTGAGGAATTAGAAAAACTAATGGCTTAGGACCCGGGATATAAAAGTAACGGACAGCATTCACTTCACGGCTGTTCGTTACTTTTTCAAATGGCTGATATCTCCTTCCAGAAGGAATTCTTTCTTGTCTTTCTTAACTTCTAAAATCGTGAGATTGGTCCCATGCATGAAAGGAGGGTTCCAAAACTCCTTTAGGGGAATATTTTTTACTAAAGCATAGATGCTTTTGATTACTACCGCATGGGCTACCAGAAGAATATTGTCTTCTTTTTCTGCATTTTTAATAATAAGATTCAGCCCGCCCTGGACCCGCTTTAAGATTTCCTGAAAACTCTCACCCCCGATGGTCTCATACATTTCGGGGCGATGCCAAAAGGTTCGATACTTTTCTCCATAAGACTTTTCAATTTCCTCTACGGTTCTCCCTTCCCAATCCCCAAAGTCCATTTCCATAAAGTCGGAAATTCGCTCGATCTCCAGTTTGCGATACCCTCTAATAATTTCCGCAGTCTCCATGGCTCTGCCTAAGGGCGAGGTGTAAATTCCATCAAATTCGATATGTTCCAGCCGTTGTTTAAGTCTTCGGGCATCCTCAATTCCTTTTACGGTTAAGGGCGAATCCTTTCTGCCCTGCATCCGTTTTTCACGATTCCACTCAGTTTCTCCGTGCCGTGTAATATAAATTTTCATGAACTTTTCCTCCTTTTAGGTTATTCCGGTAAACCGGATCTGGTTAAATTTTAAAACTCTGTTTATTATCTCAAAATCTTCGATTTATTTAAAGTGCTGTTAAAGGGAAAATCATTGAAGTTTTCAAAATCTATAGAATAAATTTTCTATATGTAGTAAAATATTTTTAAGGAAGAAGGAGAAATCCTTCAATTTCAATTAATATCCGTTTTAATACATAAAGGAGGTCCACTATGCAGAATAATTTAGAGAAATATGCCGAGCTTTTGGTTCGAACCGGCATCAACATTCAGGATGATCAAATTTTAGTAGTCAACAGCCCCATTGAATGTGCAGACTTTGCCAGACTTGTAAGCATCAAAGCCTACGAGTCCGGAGCAAGGGAAGTGGTTATTCGATGGATTGATGAACAATCTACGAAAATCCGTTTCGATATGGCGAAGGATGAGGTTTTTGATGAGTTTCCCCAGTGGATTAAAACCATGCTCGAGGGATATGCAAAGAAAGGGGCCGCATTTTTAAGCATTGCCGCATCGGATCCTGAGCTGATGAAAGATGTGGATCCTAAAAAAATGAGCCGCCAGCAAAAAGTTATGAGTCAAGGCCTTGAGTATTACCGTACCCGAATGATGACCAACCAGAATGTCTGGTGCGTAGCCTCCATCCCTACGGTCGCCTGGGCGAAAAAAGTATTTCCCGATGCCGCCCCTAAGGACGCAGAAAACAAATTATGGGAGGCGATTTTCAAAGCAGTGCGGGTAGACCAAGCCGATCCGGTTGCAGCCTGGGAAGAGCATCAACAGAATCTGAATCGACGCTTGGATTTCCTGAACTCTCATCACTTCAAAGCCCTACGGTATAAAAACCACGCAGGGACCGATGTTACTTTAGCGCTTCCAACCAAGCACCGTTGGGTGGGCGGAGGGGATAAAGGCCCCCACGGCAAGGTATTCTTTGCTAATATGCCTACCGAGGAAGTATTCACTATGCCCAAAGCTGACGGAGTAGACGGTACCGTTGTCAGTTCCATGCCGCTGAACTATAACGGCAACTTAATCGAAGACTTTCAATTTACCTTCTCTAAGGGAAAAGTCGTTGATTTTGATGCCCGTCAAGGTAAGGAAGTACTTAGAGAACTCCTGGATACTGACGATGGCGCCAAACGACTGGGAGAAATCGCTTTAGTACCCTATGATTCGCCGATATCCAATCAAAACATTCTGTTTTACAATACACTGTTTGATGAAAATGCTTCCTGTCATTTTGCCCTGGGGAAAGCCTATCCCGGTTGTATTAAAGGGGGAGATAACCTTTCGAAGGAAGATTTGATAAGGGAAGGCGCAAATGATTCCCTAACCCATGTGGACTTTATGATCGGTACCGAGGATTTGGAAATTTACGGAATAACCGAAAGCAATGAGGAAGTGCCTGTGTTTAAGGGAGGAAATTTTGTAAATTTCTAGACCCAGTATGGAAAATTACAAGGTTTTACGACTTTTCTTTTTTACTAAAAAACATCACACCCCCCCGTATTAAGAGAGCGGGGTTGTGATGTTTTTTCTGCGAAAACTGTCCTTTATGAAAATATACAGGCCCAAAAGAATAATGAGTCCACTGAGCAGTTGTGCTTCCGTTGGAATCTCCTGTAAAATCAAAAATCCTAAGATCGTAGCTCCTATGGGTTCTCCCAGCATGGCAGTGGAAACTTTATTGGCTTCCACATATTTCAAGGCCCAGTTAAATACGGTATGCCCTCCAATTGTAGAAAACACGGCCAGTCCTAAAAAAATTAAGTAATCGCTGCTTCCATAAGAAGTAACCGGAGTTCTTCCAACGACGTTAAACCCTAATAAAGTGATACTGCAGCTGCCGTAAGCGAGATATACGTAGTCAAGATTTGCCAAGGTTCTTCGAAGGCCCCGACCCAACAGTACATAAACAGAGGCAAAGGCACCTCCCAGTACTGCAAGCCAATCGCCATAAAGGCTGCCCCCTCCACTGATGAAATCTGAAAATCCTATAAAAACACTCCCGACGATTGCAATACCCATCCCAAGTATTTGTCCCCGGCTTAATCCTTCTTTATATATAAGATATCCCAGGGTGGCAGTAAAAAGCGGCTGCAAACTAACCAGTACGGTGGAGGATGCAATTGTCGTATGTTTTAGAGATTCAATCCACGCCGTAAAATGCAGTGCTAGAAAAAAACCGCTTAAAAGAGACAGGCCTATGCCTTTTACCCCTATGGACGTAAAAGAGATCCCTCCCTTTTTTATCACCAGAGGAGTAAATATAACCAGTGTAAAGATCATTCTGTACATGGCAATAATCGTTGAGGGCGCTTCTGTTAATCGAATAAAGACTGCGGAGAAGGAAACTCCCAGTATTCCAAGGGCCATTACTGAATATACTTTTCCCAATTCTTTTTCTTCCATTTTCCTCGTCTCCTTATTTTATATGGTCCAAGCATTGCCTTAAAAAGGATTTTGATATACACTATTACAGAAATATAGGTTGAGCCAAATTCATTAAAGGATGTTTTCTATGAAAAACTCATTGTTTTTACAAGGACTGAAATACGGGATTCCTATTGCCCTCGGCTACATTCCCATAGCCATAGCTTTCGGAATATTAACCGCCTCGGAAGGGATCCCTTTGCTTACAGGAATGCTTATGTCTCTTACGGTTTTTGCCGGGGCCAGTCAATTTGTAGCCGTAAATCTGATGTCTCTCGGAGCTGCCTCAGGGGAGATTATCCTTACTACTTTTATTCTGAATTTCCGTCACTTTTTAATGAGTGCTTCCCTTTCTCAACGTTTGAAAGAGGATACCTCCCTTACTTACCGCAGTATGTTATCCTTTGGAATCACCGATGAAACATTTTCCCTGGCTTCAGTAACCACCCTCGAGGAAAACAGCAAGCTGCCCTTTCCATTCCTGGCGGGACTGATGCTCATCTCCTTTACCGCATGGAATACAGGTACTTGGATCGGTTTATTCATGGGCAACATCCTGCCGGATATTTTACAAAACAGTATGGGAATTGCCCTTTATGTAATGTTTATTGGTCTGTTGGTGCCTTCAATGAAAACCTCATTTCCGATCTTAATGGTGGCCATCGTCGCGATGTTAAGTCACAGCGCCATAATCTTTATCCCTTGGATACCCGGTTTTTCTGCAGGATGGAATATTATCCTTTCCACAATGCTGGGTGCTTTCTGTGGTACCCTATTATTTCCTAAGGAGGATTCCAATGCATAACTCACTATTAATAGTCCTGGGCATGGCAGTGGTTACCTATATCCCCCGAATGCTTCCCATGGTGCTTTTACAAAATATACGTCTGCAGCCCCATATCAAACGCTTCTTAAGTTTTATTCCCTTTGCTGCCCTGGGGGCATTAATTTTCCCTGAAATTCTTTTTTCCACAGAGACTGTCCCTTCTTCTATTGTGGGAGCTTCTCTTGCGGTGCTGCTGGCGTTTTATACAAAGAATCTGATTATTATTGTCCTTAGCGGAATTTTAGGAAGCTTGCTTTATCAGATATTTTTTCTTTAACGGATGCTTCGGGCTTTGTTGAAAAATAACTTTTCGTGAAAACTATTCGGTAAACACCTCAATATTATTTTTGATCTGATTCAGCCAGATATTATAACTTGAATACAACAGAAAGAATGATATTCCAATAGAACCAATAGGATCGATATACAGCGCCAAGGGATAACCTTCCAATAGTTTGCTGGAAGATAGAATGGTCACTAAAATAAAGTCCATTAAAGCCTTCGCTCTATACAGTTTCCACTGGGCAAAAAACATGGAGGACTTTTCCCTTTTCGCTAAGGATCGGTTCTTTCTCCAAAACATTCCATTTACAAACAGACCTAAAATTCCGATGGTCATCCCCGCCCAGATTTTACCGATGGGTTCCGGCTCCCTGAGCTGTCCCACGGCATTAAAGAAGATCACCAAAAAGGAAAGGGCCATCACCACCATTACCCCTCGAGCCGCATACCCCTCAAGTTTTTCTGCATCGATTTTTTCAATGTTTTTTTCCCCTCGGAGTATTTTTTTATAAATCAACCAATTAGCAAACAGCACCATAAGTTCCAGGGTCCTTCGAAAAAAATCAGCCAGCACCGCAGCGGAGCCTGATTGATAAAAAGCAAAACCCGTGGCAAAAGGGGCCCCTGCACTAATTATCCAGGCTGCTCTTAAGGTGCGTTCCTTTTCTTTTTTTATATTCTGATTTTTACTCATTTTGTCCCCCAACTCCTTATCCCACTTATCGTAAGCAGCAGGTAATATTTCATTTTACCAATATACTAATGCAGCGTTAATTATTGCAAAACTGATAATCGTTATCCCGATGGGGAGCAACACATTATCCAAACCTTTCTTAGACATTAGTTCAATCATCCCGCCCAGGACCCCTAAAATAACAGCGATTCCAAGATTGACCCCTGCCGGAAAAGAATAATAAATTATTAAAAGCACCATATTTACAAGGCTGCCGGAAATGACAAAGGCCTTAAACCCTCTATGAGTCTTGTTTTGATCAAAAATCCGGTGCTGAAAATACTTCTTCCCATACAGTCTGCCAAATATCGCAGCAAAGGCATCGCCGAAACACCAGGTCAATACTCCAAATAATATGAAGTGTTTGTTTTCCTCTCCTCCTATGGCCCAAAAGGCTATAATCAGCACCGAATAGGTAAGGGACACATACAGGATTTGTTGTTTGATTTTCGTTTCTTCCCTTTTACGATCGATTCTGAATTTTTTAAAGAAAGCCATCCCTCCAAATGCCAGAATCAATACATAGGCAAAAATAAATATGGCTAAAAAAGAAATCAGTGCACTTTTCCATCCGGGAAACACATATAGCAGAAGTATCATCGAGGCACTACCGAATATATGATACACTTTTCGAATGATTTCTTTATGAATGGAAAATATTCTGCCGGCAATTCCTGTCGGCACTGCAAAAGCAACAAAATAGATAACAAGAATCCCTATAGCCACTTCAACTCGTTCTACCATAATATTTTTCCTTTCTATGCAGCCCCATTTCTATACAGCCCCATTTTCTATGCAGGCTCTTTTCTATGCGGCCTCATTCTTATCTCCATACATCCACACTAGTGTAAAACCCAACACAAATAAAAGGAGTACCCCAAGGGACGGTTCATAAGGGATAATTGCTCTGGCCGATCCTGCGATCAGACCGGAGAAGGTATAGGCAATTACTTTCCGATGATCCCTGTATAGTTTCTCCAGACCCCTTGCGAGGATAAATACTCCCAGCAAGCCGCTGATTCCCATGATGGTTAACGGGAAAAATTGAAAATTCCCCAAATAGAACAGGGCATCATCATAAATTCCCATCAGAATTAAAACCCCGCTCCCCGGAAGCCCGGGAATAATCATAGTCGCACTTGCCAATGCCCCACCGATAATCAAACGCAAATAGGATGCACTTTCCCCGGGATCCCCCAGCTCGATGGGCTCTCCCGCCATTAAGTATCCGACAACAAAACCGATGGCCAGCAGTCCAATAATCCCAGGGTTTTTAGTGCCCTGCCCTTTTAGAATAGGGCGGATCGACGCAAGAAGACACCCCAGCAGAAAGGCAGCACTAAGATCTCTAAACTGATAAAATACATAGCTCAGCAGTAGTCCTCCAATTAAGACTCCTCCTATTAAGCCGAATAATAATGGTATATAGGGTTTAAGCTTTAATTGGGCAAGATCCCGAATAATTTTTTCATATAAGCCCAGGACTAAAAAAACGGTTCCTCCACTCATTCCCG
>SKOH01000197.1 GCA_007120165.1 Clostridiales bacterium | reverse complement strand
TAAGTTAGGGTTATAAAACCCTTTGTTTTACTAGACTATGGATAATCTATAATAGTTTATCATAATTTGAGGGAAAGCAAAAGAATCCGGGGGCTTCTGTCAAAAGAACGTATGATTTTTGACAATATTTGTGACCGGAACTTGAAGTATCAACATAGTTTGCCGGCAGAGTACTATAGTTTGTTGTGGCAAAATGAAAAATGTAAAACTTACTCTTAGTACTTAGTCTTAATTTATGATATAATGATATATACTTTCATAGAAGTACTAATATATCCAAAGGAAAGGTAGGAGAAGCATGGAATTACCAACTTTAAGAATCGGAGATTTAGTTGCAAAATATCCAATCATACAAGGGGCAATGGGCGTTGGGGTATCCCTTTCTAAGCTGGCAGGCACCGTAGCCGGGGAAGGAGGCATCGGTGTGATCTCCGGAGTCCAAATCGGATTTGAAGAACCGGAATTTGAACAGAATAATGATGCCGCTAATGTTCAGGGTCTACGAAAGCATATTCAAAGGGCAAGAGAAATCAGTCCCGAAGGAATTATCGGGGTTAATTTATTAGTAGCGATTCAAAATTATAAAGACATGGTAAGAGCAGCCGTGGAAGAGAAGGTGGATATTATCATCTCCGGAGCGGGACTTCCAACGGAGCTTCCCAAGCTCGTGGCGGGCAGCAATACAAAGATTGCACCCATTGTATCCTCGGGAAAAGCTGCAAGGCTGATTGCAAAGATGTGGGATCGTAAACATCAAATGATACCCGATGCGGTGGTAGTGGAAGGACCGGAAGCCGGTGGACATTTGGGATTTTCCAAGGACGATCTGGAAAAACCGACGTTACCGAACATTTATGATTTGGTGGAAGAGGTCATTGAAGCCTTAAAACCCTTTGAAGAAAAGTATAAAAAAAGCATTCCTGTTATTGCCGCCGGAGGAATTTTCGACGGGAAGGATATTGCAAAGGCTTTGAACAAAGGTGCTGCAGGAGTACAAATCGGCACCCGCTTTGTAGCCACAAAAGAATGTGATGCCCATCCAAACTTTAAAGAGGCCTATATCCACTCCAAAGAAGGGGAAATAGAACTGGTGACCAGTCCCGTAGGGATGCCCGGACGGGCCATTGTAAACCAATTGACGGAAAGAATTAAAACAGAGAACATCCCGGTGGAAAAATGCTATAACTGTTTAATTCCATGCAATCCGAAAACGACGCCTTACTGTATCTCCACAGCCCTGATTAAAGCCGTTAAGGGAGATGTGGACCAGGGATTGGTATTTGCAGGAAGCAATGCCCATCGAATAACGAACATGACCTCTGTCAAGGAATTGATGCAGGAACTGGTTCAGGAAACGAAAGAGGCCATGGGTTTTGGTTCGGAGCAGGAAGAACTGTCCATTTAAGTAAAACTGTCTAAAAAGAAGGAAGATTTCTTTAGTAATGAAGAAGTCTTTCCTTCTTTTCTTTTTATGTCTTCAAAGAGATTTGCTCCCCTGCTGGTAAACAAATGAGATTTTATGATATGATATTTCCAAGAGAACCATTAAGATCATTCAGGAGGAGGGTATTTATGCAAAATCAATTTCAAGAAAATTTAGAATTTGCAAAATCTATGGATCAAAGAGACCCATTGAGGGATTTTCGCTTAAGATTTCATGTTAAGGAAGATGAAATATATATGGACGGCAACTCCCTAGGCTTGAGTTCTAAGGATGCCCAGCAGACCATAAAACGTGTTGCTGAAGACTGGAAGAATGAAGGGATTCGTATTTGGGGAATGGAAAAGGGAAAATACTTTAACTACCCCAGGCTGATTGGAGAAAAACTCGGGGAATTGATTGGAGCAGAGGCCAATGAGATTATCTTAAACGGCAGTATTACCACCAACTTGCATCAAGCCCTGGCTACCTTTTACAAACCCTCGGAAAGCCGATATAAAATATTGGTGGATGAGTTGAATTTTCCCACAGATATTTATGCTGTAAAAAGTTTGATTGAATTAAAAGGATATAGTGAAAAAGATGCACTGGTAACGGTAAAAAGCAGAGACGGACGGGAGATATTGGAAGAGGACATAATTGAAGCCATGACCGAGGATGTGGCGTTAATTCTTTTGCCTTCCGTGCTTTATCGAAGTGCACAGCTGATAAACATGGAGCAGATCACCGAAGAAGCCCATAAAAGGGGGATTATCATCGGTTGGGACTTGGCCCACTCCATCGGGGCCATCCCCCACAACTTCAAAAAAACGGATCCGGATTTTGCCGTATGGTGCACCTATAAATATTTAAATGGAGGACCGGGATCCGTCGCAGGCTTGTACATTAATCGTAAACACTTTACCCGGGAAGCTGGACTGAAGGGCTGGTTTGGTAACCGGGATGATCGGCAGTTTCGCCTAGAGCATCAATTTGAACAAGCAGCGGACGCAGGGGGATGGCTGCAGGGCAGCCCCCATATGCTGTCCATTGCCCCGCTGGAAGGTTCGCTGAAGATATTTGAAGAAGCAGGAATTCAGAAAATCCGAGAAAAATCTCTGATTATTACCGAATATTTAATGTTTCTAACGGAAAAACGGCTGATCGATAAGGGTTATGTAATCGGTAACCCCCGGGAAAATCATCGAAGGGGAGGGCATGTATCC
>SKOH01000049.1 GCA_007120165.1 Clostridiales bacterium | reverse complement strand
TCTCCGTACTCCTGCCAGTTTCCTTCTCTAAGGGCTTCATTAGCTGCATCCAGCGTATCATTGGCCTGTTGAATCAACTGCTGAAGATTCAAAAATTCTTCCAAAACTTCCTCGGAGGTTTCCTCCTCGACGGCTTCCTCCAATTCCTCTTCCATCTCTCCCAACCGGTCGGCAAAGATGGCATTTAGGCCTTCTTCCAGGGTGGGATGCATGACAATCCGATCGCCATAGGCCACAATTACCTGCTTCACTTCCGGAAGGCTTTGGCCCCCTTCGGCGGAAAGATAAATCGGTTCCACATAAAGGATGGAGTTTTCAATGGGAATGACCATCAGATTACCCCGTATCACCGTGGAGCCCCCCTGATCCCAGAGGGAGAAGCGTTCGGAAATGTCCGATCGCTGATCAATCCGATTCTCGATCTGCATCGGTCCATAAATATTCCGGTCCCTGGGAAAGTCATATAGTATAAGTTCCCCGTAGTATTCCCCGTCATTTCTTGCCACCAGCATCGCCGTCATATTGCGAAGATCCTTTGGTGTATACATTCTAGAAAGAATAAACTCCTCTTCCTCTTCTCCGGGCAGCCGAAGAATCATATAATGGGACTGTACTTCCTGAACATTTCCCCGATACTGCTCTTCCGCAATATTCCAGAGATCCCCCTGATCATAAAAAACCCTGGGTTCGGTCATATGATAGGTACGGTAGACCTCGGTCTGCAGCTCAAAATAGTAATGGGGATAGCGGAGGTGATCCCGCAGCCCGATTTCTATTTCTTCCATGCTCTGAAACAGTACCGGATAAATGGACTCATAGGTTTTAATAATCGGGTCTTCTTCATCGGCAATATAGTAACTTACCCCTCCGTTATAGGCATCCACCACGACTTTTACCGAATTTCGAATATAATTATGGTTATTTTCCATATAGGGGGCTGCATAGGGGTAATTGCTGCTGGTGGTATATCCGTCAATAATCCAGTAAAGCCGTCCTTCATTAATGACCATATAAGGATCTGTATCATACTGAATGAAGGGAGCGATCTTTTGTACCCGGTCCATAATATTCCGGTCGTAAACGATTTTGCTGCCCTCCCGGATCTCATCGTTTAACAGGATTTTCATACTCCGATACCTAAGGGCATAGAGAAAACGGTTTCCCAGGGTTAAATCGATTCCGGCGCTGCCGCTGTAAATGCCTTCAAAGTTATCTAGATCCTCCTCCCCGATATCCTCATCATCCAGATCCGAGGCATCAATCTCAAATTCCTCCTCGGTATTGACAATAATGTAATGATCCGTCAGTTCTCCAAAATAGATTTCCGGACGGTCCACCGTTAAGTTTGTATCGGTACTGGGAGGGATATTTCCAACCACGGTGTCCGGCTGTCCTTCAGAGGTCACACGATTCACCGGAGAGACCACCACACCGTTTCCGTGGGTGTAGCGAAGGTGGCGATTGATCCAGGAAGCCCGGGCATTTTCACCCAGCCGTTCCAAATCCAGCTCCCGGGGTCCTAAAAATACCTGGGTGTATTCTCCATCGATTTGGTAGCGGTCAATATCCACATCCAAAAATCGGTAATAGAGCCGTATGGCCTGAATCTGATTGTACGTCTCCAAGGTGGGACGATGATCATGTATTCTGATATTATCGATGGTTCCGGGGTTATTTTGGATATCCGATAGGGTAAGATCATTATCCGCCGTAAAATTCCGCTGCTGGATATTATCGATCCCATAGGCCTGCTGGGTAAAGGCAATATTATGTTCGATATAAGGAAATTCCCGGTTAAGCTCGTTGGGGGTTACACTAAACTGCTGTACCCCGGCAGCGATCAACCCCCCCGCCACTCCGATCACAATAATTAAGACCGGACCGCTAAGGGCCGCTTTCATATTTTTACGGTAATAACCGTAATAAATCAGACCTGCGGCAGCAACGGAGGCCACCATCTGTACCCGCAGCAGCGGCAGTCTTATATGAAGATCGGTATATCCGGCTCCATAAATCAGTCCTTCGGAAGACCTTAGAATATCAAAACCCATTAAATAAAACTGCAGGGCAAGAAGGGCAAATACCAATATTCCCACCACGGTCATTTGTTTTAAGGTCAGTTTGATAAATTTCGTCATAAAACTGCTCCGAAAGTTTAAATCCTCCTTGGCGGCGTAGAGGGTGGGCTTTCGAAGAAGAAACATCAGTCCGTAGAATATCACCGTCAGCATTACCAGGGCTAAAATAATTCCAAACAAGCTGCTGATGATCTGATTGTACAGGGGCAGCTGAAAAAGATAAAATGCCAGATCCTTATTGAATATGGGATCCGCTACCCCGTAGGGTATCCGGTTAAAAAATACCAGAATTTCGAACCATAAATTACCGGCGGTGTTTACGGCCACCAAAAAAGCAAAAAGGATTACCGGAATTCCTAAAATCTGATTTACCCGGCGCTCTGTAAATCCGTTATCATAAATCACAAAGCTCTTATAATAATTTTTCTTTAAAAACAGCACATACACCGTATATACACCGATAAATACCAAAAATACCGGTACAAAAATCTGTGCCTTCGTGATAAATTCCTTTATAAATACCTCTTCATATCCGAGTACACCGAACCACTGAAAATCTGCAATCCAGGTTAATATTTCCGATAAAAAAAGGCCCAGAACTACCAATACGCCGATAATCCATAATAGTATTGACTTGCCGTACTTTTTCATAGGCTCTTTTCCTCCTTTAATAAAAATAAATCCTAGGAAAATTATACACCCTAGGATTTAGAAAAGATAGGTACTTATAAAAGTTCCGGATTATATTTTATTGCAGCTTCGGTTACTGGGACTCTGAAAGCCGCAGATCCCCTTCTTTTATGAGACTTTTCTTTCGCATATATTTTGCGATCAGCAGCGTAAGCACTGCGGGCAGGAGAAAATGCAGCGTGGCCATTTTAATAAATACCAGCCCCGCAGGATCGCCGTTTTCCACGACCATCCGGGCGTAGGTCCCGAATTGCCCCACCAGTCCGCTGGTGCCCATGCCTGCACCGATGCTGTTGCTTTCCATCGCAAATATCACCGTGGCCACCGGACCCAACAGAGCGCTGGCAATAATCGGGGGCAGCCAGATAACCGGTTTTTTAACAATATTGGGGATTTGAAGCATACTGGTCCCAAGACCCTGGGCAATCAATCCGCCTATGCCGTTATCTTTAAAACTCATCACGGAAAAGCCGATCATTTGGGTAGCGCAGCCAACCAGTGCAGCCCCCGCGGCCAACCCTTCCAGTCCTAAAGAGATGGCTAAGGCAGCACTGCTGATGGGCAGCGTCAGGAGCATACCCATGGTAATACTTAGAATAATCCCCATCGGAATCGGATGAAGTTCCGTGGTGGTGTTGATGAATTCGCCTATGTAGTACATCATCGAACTTACCACGGGACCGATAAAAACCCCGGCAAGTCCCCCGGTGATAATAACCAGAGCCGGTACCAGTACAATGTCCACCTTTGTTTTTCCGGTGATGAATTTTGCCACTTCCACCCCGATCAGGGCAGCAATAAAAGCCCCCACCGGTTCTCCTATAACGATGGTTGCCAGACCATCTTCCAAACGGATGGTACCGGCCCCCAGGGCTCCGGTTACAATCGATGCAAAAATCCCTAAGGCCGGGGCCCCCAGGGTGTAGGCCACACCGGCCCCGATACTTGGTCCCATTAACCGCTGGGCTACGGTACCGAAATTTTGAAGCATTTCGATATTTAATATTTCCCCGATCTGATTTAAGATCAGTCCGATAATTAACGAAGCAAATAAGCCCAGTGCCATGCCGTTTAATGCTTTGGTGATGTAATTTCTTACTGTCACGGTTTCTCCTGAAATTTTCAATCCTACTCCTCCTTATTTTGTTCTTTACACCTGTCTTGTCAGGTCACCGTAAAAATATATCACATTTTTTTTATTCAATCAAGTAATGTTTTTTTCGAAGGGCCTTCAAAAGCTTTTGATAAACGGCTTCACTGGGCACTTCAATCGTATGCATATGAATACCATCGGTGAGCTCTGCAAGGGGTTTTGCTTCTTCCCTGTCCAGCTGATTCATGAAATTTTCAATATCCAATCGGCTCCGGATATTCAAATTCCCGCGAATTTCTCCATACACGGGATGTTCCACTATTACATCAATGATTCGAACCCCAAGGTCCACCATCAGGGTCAGCTCTTCATTAAGATCCTCTTCTCTTTTATGCCGGGATACGATGGTTTTTACCAATCTGCTGGTTTGTTTTTTAGGAAGCAGGTAGCCTTGAGGGGTCGCAATAATTTCTTTTCCTTCTGCCCTTAAAAGAGCAATATCCTGTACGATCACCTGCCTGGAAACCCCATACTTCTTTGAAAATTCCGTACCTTTAATCGGTTCCTGACCTTCTCCCAGGGCTTTTTCAATGGCCCTTCTTCTTTCCTTTCCCATCATCAGAAATCCCTTCCTTTCATCATCTTTTTTTCGGATTTACTGCTTATCCTCAAATTATAGCATTTTATGAAGCCGGTTTCTCAAGTTTATAACCCAAAATCTATCATTTTTTCTCCTTATCCCTAAAGGACCGGTTATAAGAGGGGCTGGGATACCCAGAGGGAAAAACCGTGTTTTACCTTTTTAGGGTATTAAAAAAACAGAGAAAAGATCTCTGCTTTTATTTTAAGGATATTCTACACCGTGGTTTTTTTATACTCTTTTTGGAATTTTTCTATGATTTTTTTCTCCATACGGGATACGGTCATCTGGCTGACCTGTAATTCCTCAGCCACATGCATCTGGGTCCGGTTATTGAAAAAACGGTCCCGGAGAACTTTTTTCTCCACTTCATTCAGTTTATTGATGACTTTATCCAAAAAGTCTTTGTTCTCAATATTATCAAAGTTCTTATCGATTTCCCCGATCAGATCCATAAATTTCATCTCTTTGTCTTCCCCGTCATTATCGTAGGTCAAATCCAGGGATTTCGGCGTATACACCTGGGAACCTTCCATGGCTTCCATAATCTGTTCCTCGGTGCAGTTAAGATACTCGGCAATGTCTTTTATTGTCGGAGTTCTTTGCAGTTTTTGATGAAGTTCATTTTTGCAGGTATTGATTTTTTTGCTGAGCTCCTGAATTCTTCTCGGTACGCGGATCGACCAGCCTTTATCCCTAAAATGCTTTTTGATTTCCCCAATGATCGTTGGGGTGGCAAAACTGGAAAACTCAAAACCCTTGGAAGGATCAAAGCGTTCAATGGCATAGATCAGCCCCAGGGAAGCCACCTGATAAATATCCTCGTATTCTATCCCTTTGTTAATGTATTTTTTGGACAGGATTTCTACAATATAAAGATATCGGCGGACCAGTTCATTACGTATATGGATATCCCTCGATTCCCTATATTTAAGAAAGAGTTCTTTACTGGTTAAATTCATGACCTGATCTGTAGAATCTTTTTGGTTTTTCGGACTTTTTTTCATAAATCATCACCCTATCGTTTTAGTCATTTTAATCGTCATTCCCTGATCAGGTTCAGAATGAATCTCTACCTCGTCCATTAAAGATCTGATGATAAAAATACCTAATCCGTTTTCATTTAATTCCTCAATCCGGGGTTCTTTGATTTTTTCCACAACGCAGCCTGCCCCCTGGTCTTTAACCTCTATCTCCAAGCGGTCTTCCTTTAATATAAAGGTAATAGCAATGCTTTCAGAGGGATAGTTTTTTCCATGGGTAATGGCATTGGTACAAGCTTCGGCGATGGCCACTTTCAAGTCTTCTATTTCTTCAATATTAAATCCCACACGGTTGGCAATTGCCACTAAGGTAAGTCGAACCACGCTGACAAATTCCGCTTTATTGGGAATGGAAAGTTCTATTTTTTCCCCATGATGTTCTACAGCTCTATTGATATCGTTAGCTTCCATTTGCTTCATAGGACGGTATTCACTCCTTAATAATAAATATTTTGTTGAGCCCTGTAATGTTTAACAGTTTAAGGATGTTCGGTTTCACGTGAAACAATGAAATATCTTTATCTTCTTCCCTCAGACGTTTTAATGCGCCGATCAGTACCCCCAGGCCTGTGCTGTCGATGTATTCCAGGTTTTCAAGGTCAATTTCCACCGGTTCTTTTTTTTCTTCGAACATTTCCTGAAAAGTGCTTTTCAGCTCCGTTGCGGTGTATATATCAATTTCACCGTTCAATTCCATTTCCCAGACTCCCCGGTCCTGTTCAAAATTTTTCTTTATATTCAAAGACATAACATCTCCCCCATTTATAATATATATTATCTACTTTACTATAAAATACCGATAATGAAAAGAAAAATTTTACTAAAAGTTTGTCCTTTCCTTTATTTTAAAGGATTCAATCTGTTTTTCAAGTACGATTAATCGATGATTAAAATTACAAAGGCCCCCTTTTTCATAGAAAAAGAGGGCCCTGTTATTTTTCATCTACCGGTTACTCCATATCATCTTCCGGATTTTCCACCTTGGGCATAATCGCCAGGGATACAATTTTATTATATTCATCGGTCCGAATCAGCCGGACCCCGCTGGTATCCCGTCCGGTTTTGGAAACTTCCAGGATACTAAAGCGGATCATCGTACCGTCGTTGGTAATTACCAGGGCTTCTTCCTCTTCCGTTACCTGTCTTGCCCCTACCACATTTCCGGTTTTTTCGGTGATTCTATAGGTTTTAATCCCTTTTCCTCCCCGACTTTGTATCCGGTACTCGGAAAGTTCCGTTCTTTTTCCATGCCCTTTTTCACTGACCAGTAATAGGGTTTTACCCTCTTTTAAAATCTGCATGGAGACCACTTCATCTTCCCTGGTCAGTCTTATGCCTCTTACTCCCATGGCGCTTCTTCCCACTTCCCGGATATCCGATTGGGGGAAACGGATGGATTTACCCTTTGTGGTAATCAGCATGATCTCATCCTGGTCGTTACCGCAGCGTACACTGATCAGCTCATCGTCTTCCCTGAACTTGATTGCGGTCAGTCCGGATTTTCTGGAATTCTTGAAATTGCTCAGCTTGGTCTTTTTAATCAGGCCTTTTTTGGTTGCCATGAATAAATGCTGAAAATCATTTTCCCGTTTCATCGGGATCACCGCCGCAATTTTTTCGCTAGGATCCAGCTGCAGCAAGTTGATAATGGCGGTACCCTTTGCCTGTCTTTTTGCTTCAGGAATCTCATAGACATTGATCTGATATACTTTTCCTTTATTGGTAAATACAAATAAATAGTCATGGCTGGAGGTGACAATCATCCGTTCAACGAAATCCTCTTCCCGGGTGGTCAGGGCTGAAATTCCCTTTCCTCCTCTTTTTTGGCTTTTATAAGTATCCACGGGAAGCCGTTTGATGTAGCCGAAGTGGGTAAGGGTGATCACCACATCTTCCTTTTCGATCACATCTTCCATTTTAAATACCGTCGGGTCATCCAGAATTTTGGTTCGTCTCGGATCTCCAAACTGCTCTTTAATCTCCAAGAGTTCCTCTTTGATGATCTCTAAAATCCGCTGCTCGCTGGAGAGGATGGCTTTTAACTCATCAATCAACGCTTTAATTTCCCGGTATTCACTCTCTACCTTATCCCGCTCCAGGCCGGTAAGTTTTTGCAGACGCATCTCTAGTATTGCCGAAGACTGTTTTTCCGAAAGATTAAACCGTTCCATTAACCCGTCCTTGGCCTGTTGAGGGCTGTCGGATGCTCTAATCAGCTTAATTACTTCATCCAGGTGATCCAGGGCAATTTTTAGACCCTCCAGGATATGGGCTCTGGCCTCGGCTTTTCGAAGATCAAATTCCGTACGTTTTCGTATAATTGTCTTTTGATGATTGACATAGTGGTGAATCATACTTTGTAAATTCAGCAGTTTCGGCTGTCCATCCACTAAGGCAATCATGATGATACTGAAGGTATCCTGCATCTGCGTGTGCTTATAGAGTTTATTCAGCACCACATTGGGATTGACGTCCCGTTTCAGTTCAATAACCACCCGGATGCCTTCCCGGTTACTCTCATCCCGCAGATCGGAAATGCCTTCGATTTTTTTCAGTTTCACCAGGTCTGCGATTCGCTCAATCATCTTTGCTTTGTTGACCTGATAGGGAATTTCATCCACAATAATTCGACTCTTCCCATTGGCCATCTCTTCAATTTCCGACTGGGCCCGAACCACCACTCTTCCCCGTCCGGTCCGGTAGGCTTCCTTAATGCTTTCCCGGCCCATAATGGTGGAACCCGTGGGGAAGTCAGGACCCTGTATCGACTCCATTAAGGCTTCCAGGGTTATTTCCGGGTCATCGATGTAGTCAATGACGCCGTCAATGACTTCCTCTAAATTATGGGGAGGTATGGATGTTGCCATCCCCACCGCAATACCGTTGGAACCGTTTACCAGTAAATTCGGGTAACGGCTGGGCAGTACATCGGGCTCCTTTAGGGTATCATCAAAGTTATTGCTGAAGGTTACGGTTTCTTTATCAATATCCCTGGTCATTTCCAGGGACAGTTTGGTAAGCTTCGCCTCGGTATAACGCATGGCGGCCGCACTGTCTCCGTCAATGGAACCGAAGTTTCCATGGCCGTCGATCAGTTCATATCGTGTGGAAAAATCCTGAGCCATTCGAACCATGGCATCATATACTGCTGTATCTCCGTGGGGGTGGTACTTACCCAGTACATCCCCGACGATTCGGGCGGATTTCCGGTAAGCCTTATCCGGTGTAAAGCCCAGTTCCTTCATGGCAAACAGGATTCTTCGATGTACGGGTTTTAAGCCGTCCTCCACTCGAGGAAGTGCTCTTCCCACAATAACACTCATGGCATAATCCATATAGGATTTTTTCATTTCCCCTTCAATTCCTATGGGAAGTACGTTTCCTTTTTCCTCTTTCATTGCATTCACTCCTTGCCTATTTCTAAAACCTTAGCCTGTTCAATCACCCGCTTATACATCCAGGTTTCGTACGTATTTTGCATTCCGTTCAATAAAGGCTCTTCGGGGCTCTACTTTATCCCCCATCAGCGTGGTAAATATTTCATCGGCCATGGTGGCGTCTTCCACATCCACCTGTAAAAGGATCCGGTTTTCCGGGTCCATGGTGGTATCCCACAGCTGGTCCGGGTTCATTTCTCCAAGACCTTTGTAGCGCTGGAGTTCGACTTTTTCCCCTAATTCGTCCACAATGCCCCGCATTTCCTTTTCCGTGTAGGCATAGACCACTTTTTTCCCTTTTTTAATTTTATAAAGGGGCGGCTGGGCCACATAAATATAGCCGTGATCCACTAAGGGCCGCATATACCGGTAAAAGAACGTCAATAACAGGGTACGGATATGAGCCCCGTCAACGTCGGCATCGGTCATAATCACAATTTTATGATACCTTGCCCGGCTGATATCGAATTCGTTTCCGATCCCGGTTCCAAAGGCGGTGATCATGGATTTGATTTCATTGAAATTTAATATTTTATCGAGTCTTGCCTTTTCCACATTGAGGATTTTTCCCCTAAGGGGTAAAATCGCCTGGGTATTTCGGTCTCTGCCCTGCTTTGCACTGCCTCCCGCAGAGTCTCCCTCCACCAGGTAAATTTCTGAGAGGGCCGGATCCTTTTCCGAGCAGTCCGCAAGTTTTCCCGGAAGGGCCGTACTTTCCAATACGCTTTTTCTTCGGGTAAGTTCCCTTGCTTTTTTAGCCGCTTCCCGGGCATTCTTTGCCCGTAGGGATTTTTCCACAATCTGCTTGGCTTCTTTCGGATTTTCTTCCAAAAAGGCGTTGATGTACTCCGCCGTTAAGGTATCGACCACGCCCCGTACTTCACTGTTTCCAAGTTTGGTTTTCGTCTGTCCTTCAAACTGAGGGTCCATAATCTTTACTGAAATAATGGCCGTCAGGCCTTCTCTGATGTCTTCTCCGAGAAGACTGCCCTCTTTTTCTTTTATGATGCCGTGTTTTTTTACATAGTCATTAATACTCCGGGTAAGGGCGGTTTTGAAACCGGATAGATGGGTTCCGCCCTCATGGGTATTGATATTATTGGCATAGCTGAAGATGCTTTCCGTATAGGTGGTGGTGTACTGCAGGGCCACCTCTAAGGTGATATCTCCTTTTTCCCGTTCCAAATAGATGACTTCGCTGTGGATGTGTTCCCGATTTTTATTGAGGTGGATGATAAATTCCTTGATCCC
>SKOH01000031.1 GCA_007120165.1 Clostridiales bacterium | reverse complement strand
TGGATGGTAGCAATTTCCCCTTCATCCAGAATCCTTACCCGTCCCGGACGTTCGGTTATAAGAATTTGTCCGTCGGGAAGGCGAAGAATTTCCCAAGGAATTTCCAGATTTTCTGCAATCACTTCGATTTCGTACTCCACATCCACTATGGAGACTCTCTCAGGGTCCCCTTCCCCGGGGTCTTCTTCAGCCTCTTTTTCTTCAGTCTCTTTTTCTTCAGCTTCTTTTGGGGCAGCCTCCCGGTCCTCTTGATCCTCATCCGATGGGGAGTCCTCTTCGGATAAAAACTCTTCATCGAAATCCGGAGCAAAAAAAGTTCTTACTATAAATTGGTTCACGATTCCCGTCTGCCATAGAAGAACACCAATAATCAATACTGCTGATACGATCCCTAGGGTAAATTTTCTTTTTTCCATTTTGCCCTCCTATTTTAAAACGATAGCTGAAAGTTTTTTTAATTTATATTACTTATACCACGATTTTGCGTAATTATCCGACCAAATTTATTCAAGAGAACGATTTTTTTCAAGTCTTTAGGGTAAATATTATGATAGGCTCTTGGCGTAAAGAATCCTATAAAAGCTGTTAAAAAGGAGATGAAATTATGGCAATTGGACATATTGATGAATTAAAGGCAAAAAAGATGAATCTCCCCGAGGTCAAGGAGGCGGTGATGAAAGTGGCGGTATCACCAAAAGAGGGTTGGGAAGGCCATGTGATGCGGATCATGGAGGTGGGTCCCCAGGGCTTTACTCCCAAACACAAACACCCCTGGCCCCATATAAACTATGTGATTGAAGGCAGCGGCACGTTGCTTCTGGATGGGACTGAAAATCCACTTAAGTCCGGTTCCTATGCATTTGTTCCTGCCAATGAGCTTCACCAGTTTAAAAATACCGGAGATAAAACCCTGAAATTTATCTGCATTGTGCCGGAAGAAGGACATCAATAAAAATTTGAAATTATTTATTAAAACCAATCTCCCCGGATATTTTGAATTATTTCCCGGGAGGTTGGTTTCTTTTTACAACGTCTGACAATCAATTTCCGGCTTATTTATCTTTCTCCTCAATTTAAGTTTCTAATGATAACTTATTTTCTTCATTTAATTTTAATTCCTGTTTTACAATATTTAGGGTATCTTTTTGGAGGGTTTTCCGCTAAAATAAGAATGTTACTCAGAAAAAAACCACTAGGAGGACACTATGGAAAATCTATCACAACATCAAAAACTGGTGTCGGCTTTTTTTGCCGGTGCCCTGTTAATCGGACTATATCTTCTCACCCAGAATTTCCTGCTTTTTCATGACTATGCAGAAGGGTTTACAATAGTAATTGCATCGTTGATGTTCGTCATTACCTGGCATGCGAGAAAGTATATTGATAACTATTATCTCCATTTTATAGGGCTCAGCTACCTTTTTATCGCAAACATCGACTTTCTTCATGTATTAGGGTATACCGGGATGAATGTCTTTCCCGATTACGACTTTTATGCCAATCAACTTTGGGTCCTCGGCAGGTTTATGGAAAGCCTGACTCTTATCGGAGGGTTTTACTTTTTACACAAAGGGAAAAAAGCCAATGATTGGATAGTATTAGGGATCTATTCTTTGATTTCTATCCTGGGGATTCTCTCCATTTTTGTATGGCAGAACTTTCCCGAAGCCTTTGTGCCGGGGGAAGGTCAGACCGCATTTAAAGTAGTCAGTGAATTAATCATCATTGGGATTCTAATTGGTGTATTGTTCGGCCTTAAGCAATTTCGCAATCATTTCAGTAAAAATCTGTATCGTTTTCTACAGCTGTCGATTTTTGCAACGATTCTATCGGAACTGTTTTTTACCATCTACATCGATAATTATTCAATTTCCAATGTTCTCGGCCATTATTTCAAGATCATTTCCTTTTATTTAATTTATAAATCCATTATTGAAAAGGGAATTCGGGAACCCTATGATGTGATATTTAGAAAACTGGAAGTGAAGCGTAAGGAACTGTCAAAGGCCAACGATGCGAAGATGAAGCTTTTTTCCATTATCGGTCACGATTTAAAGAGTCCCTTTCATAGCCTGCTCGGCACTGTAGAGCTCCTTTCGGAAGACCGAAATATCTTTGATCCCGAAGAAGAGAAAGAAATTTTCCAGGAGTTAAAACGCAGCACGGAGGATACTTATGCCATGGTAACCAATTTATTGGATTGGGTCTCGGTAAATATGGAAAATGTCACCATGAAATTTGAACCGGTTTCAATTTTAAATGAACTGCTCTCCTCCAGTAAAACCCATTACCACCTTGCCCAGGAAAAAGAAATCTCCTTTAACATCTTGGGAGATGAAAATGCATTGATAAACGGAGATCGCAATACGATTCAAATCATCCTTTACAACCTCCTTTCCAATGCATTAAAATTTTCTCATACAGGTGGCCTCATCGAAGGATCTGTTGAAACGCAGGATGGGCATGTCCATCTGACAATCAAAGATTACGGAATCGGCATGTCGAAAGAACAGGTTGTCCAGCTGATGTCTTCCGAGCTTAACACCTCTACCCCGGGTACGATGAATGAAAAGGGTACAGGTCTTGGCATCAATATTATTAAGGAGTTTGTCGAGAAAAATCATGGGAAAATGAAAATTGAAAGTGCTTTAGACGAAGG
>SKOH01000004.1 GCA_007120165.1 Clostridiales bacterium | reverse complement strand
CCTCCCTTAGTGGCGGTCTCAATGACCTGGAGGCGGGAGCAGAGGAACTGGAAGAGGGTTCTTCGGAGTTAAGCCGCGGAGTATCGGACCTGCCAAGTATCATTCAGGAGGAAATGGAAAAGGCGGAAGGTTTATACGACACATCGGATTTTGAACCGGTCTCCTTTGTTTCGGAGAAAAACACCGCAGTCGCTTCGGTACAGTTTGTCTTTAGAACCCCGCCGATTGAGGTTCCCGAAGAAGCCCCGTTGGAACTCGGTGAAGGAGAGAATTTAAGCTTCTGGCAAAGATTTTTAAAACTTTTCCGATTCAATAATGATTAATCCCCCCACTTTAAAAGGAGCCCCGGGCTCCTTTTTTTTTCACAAATGACTCAAATATTATGGAACTTTCCGTTCCATCTCCCCGTCCTATGGGTAAAGGTATTATAATAATAATTAACGAAAGGAGAATTTTTATGGGTAAATCAGCTAGACGTCTATTGATTTCAATTATTTTACTGCTTGTTTTTTTCACCGCTTCCTGCGGCACTCAGCTGGACCCCACTGTGCGTCATCAGGAAGGATACATTGTCGATATGACCGGGGAACGAATTTATGTAATCAGTCATATTGACCGGGAGGATATCAGGGAATTGGGCGAAGAGGAGCTTTTGGAAAAAAGTATCGAAGCCTCCGAGGACCGTGACCTGATTGCGGTCTGGTACAGTGTTCCTAATCCGGAGGACTATGAAGTTGGAGACTACGTTGAAGTCAGCTCCCGGGAAGTCCTCGACAGTTTTCCCCAACAGGCCGATGCCGTAAGGGTAAGGGTTTTGGCAGAACCTTAATAACTCAGCGGCAGATCCGTTTTATCCGGCTTTTACCGCTGCAGTAACCGGCTTCCTGTTCTCCATAATCGATCGGTAAAACAGGAATCCAATCATAATTACCATCCCTCCGCTTACGATAAAGGGAATGGGTGCCAACGTATAGTCAAATACGATTCCAAACAGCATCTGCCCCATGGGCACCGCCGCCATGGAGAAGGTCTCTTTTACGGAACTTACTCTTCCGAGCATCTCCAAGGGAACCTCCCGCTGCAGCAGAGTGGATACCCCGATATTGGTAATGACCGCAATAGAGGTGATCATCATTGCCACGGCCACCAGCGTGATAAAGGGTACCGTATTGACGCTGAACCGGGCGAAATAAAAATCCGATGCATTCAGGGCTATAAATACGATCAGTCCACCAATGGCCATGACAGCAAAGGCCAACAATTTTTCCAGACTGTATCGTTTACTAAGGGCCCCGGTAAACATGCTTCCCACTAAGGATCCGGATACCAAAGCGGTTTGCAGGATCCCCAACTGCCAGTCGCTTACTTCCAGCAGCTGATTGGCGACAAATATCAGGCCCACGGAGATGGCAGGGGCAATGAGCCCATTGGCTGCCAGGGCAAGGCCCATGATATTACGGATCAGTTTATGCCTTTGAATAACTTCAATTCCTTTGGAAAAATCAGTTTTGAAATCCTGATAGGAGGGTTTCGTTTTTTTCTTATTAGGAGTCTTTAGATCAATAAACATTTCCGATACTGCGGATAAAACAAAGGAAATCCCATTAATCAACAGCACTACGGAAATTCCGTACAGCCCGAAAATCAGTCCCGCCGCCACCGGATAAAGCATATAACAAAGGGTCAGGGCAAAACGGTTCAGGGCGTTCGCTCCGACCAGTTCCTCCTGTGTCACCACCGAGGGTATTGCGGTACTGATGGCTGGACTAAACATTGCGGAAATCAGGGACATGATTATTACCGTAAGATAAATATGAAGAATGGTAAGTTCCGTTCTCTGGGAGAGGATAAACAAGCCTCCAATAACTGCGGCGGAGAGTAAATCCAAATAAACGATAATTTTTTTGCGATCAAACCAGTCGGCAAATACCCCGCAGATCGGTCCGGCAATAAGGCGCGGGATCATGCTGATGGCCAAAACCGAGGCGAACATGGTTCCCGAACCCGTAAGATGTAAAACGTATAAGGATAAGGCAAAACTCTGCATGCCGCTGCCGAAGTGGGATACAAATTGACCGGCAATCAGCAGTGCTAAATTCTTATTTTTTAATAGTTTCAACTCCAATATTTATCACCCCTTTACTATGATAGATTTATTTTATCACGGTAAATCATACAGGGATACCCTGGAGTATTGGGAAAATCAAGACCTTTGAGCTATACTAAGCAAAGGTTTATTATGGTTTTGAAGAAACTTTCCACTGTGCGAAGATCTCCTCGGTAATTTGGAGAGCCTCTTTGTATTTATGCTGGGCTTTTAAGGCCTCAATCAGATAGTCTCCGTAAAAAGTTCGAAATCCGTGATGGGAGTCTTTTTTAGCCTGTTTATACAGCCTCCGTAAAATATCTATGGAGTATGGGCTTTTCAGCGGGACCTTCTTAATACATAGTTGAATAAGCCATTCCAAAGAGGTCTCCATGGACGCCCCGATGCTGCGTTCGCTGTTATCCCGAACCAATTTTTGAAGTTCCCCGGTATACCCCTCAGCTTGTACAGGCTCCCCGAGTCCATGACTGGCAAGAGCAAGCTTTTGCAACAGATAAAACTTATCATAGTAGCTGGGCTCTTCCTCTTTATAATAATGATAGGCCTTTTCCAAGTTGTTTTTTGCCTGTTCAAATTTTCTAACCGCCAGATAGGCAGCACCTATGTTGTAATGGACTCCTCCTCTTCTGGAGTTGTCGGTCTTTTCGCTCAACGTGAGGAGGCGCCGATAATAAACCAGCATATTATCAATGTCCCGGACATTGGCATAAGCTGCAGCAATCACAAAACATACGCCGATGGCCCGCTCAAGATATCCCTCTTCCATCAACTGCTGGAAAGCCAGATCTCCCAGACGGATACTTTCGGCATAGTTTCCCAGGGTGTAGTGAACCGATGCCAGTCCCTCCAGAATAATGCCGTCCCGTTTGATTCTTGCACCCCGCTGAAACTGAGATAACGCCTTCTGATAATCCCCTTTATGCAGCATCTCGAAATGGCCGATCAGATAATGGGTCAAATGGGTTTGATGGGGGCTCATATAGCGCTCATAATCCAGCAGGCCATATACCAGGCTTCCCAGTTCCTCAAGATCCGACTCCCGGTGCAGGGCTCCCACATGCTGATGGAATCCGGTTGCCAACATATAATCCACCGCCAGGGATGAATGCTGAAGCATCTCCTTCGATTCATTAAGCTGACTGATCAAGCGGTCCATCTCCTGGAGATTGTAAAGAAACATGTTTCGGAAAAATTGATCAAGTCCCTCCCTTTGCTCTGACAACTCCTCGGGATTCCGGTTTAAATCAATACCCAGTACTTCCATCAGTTGATGCAGGATCTCCTGACTGCAGTTTACACTGCCCTTTTCAATTTTACTCAGATAAGAAACCGCACAAATCCCTTGACAAAGCGCCTCCTGGCTCATATTCTGTTCCAGCCGGTATTTTTTGATGAGCATTCCCATCATCATTGACTGATTATCCAAGACCATTACCTCCATTTTTCCATGTTTTTATAAAAATCAATCGAGTTTTTCTCTAAAAAAACCGTCCTCCGGTTGAAAACAACCCTGCGGACGGTTTGTACACTTTTTATTACCCTTTCATACCCCTGGAATAAATACTCCAACTAGCGAATCCCTCTCCCAATTGAAACATAAATATATAATAGCATCAGAACTACATACTGTATCTATTTAACTTCAACGGGAAGTTTGATGTCTTTAACAGATCCGTCATCATTGTGAATTAATACTTTTGCCTGTTCTTCTTCGGTCATATCGATCACTCGTTCCAAGGCTTCCTGCTTTGATGTAAAGATCAGTTTTGCCCGGCCGAGTTTTTCATGATCGACTGTCCATTCGCCGTCATTCGGCGCTACATGAAACACGGATTTCTCCATTGATGCTCCCCCTTTCTTGTTTATTTTTACGTATTTAATGTATACCCAGGGGTATATGCATAAAACAGTTTTTAAGAATTTTTTTCAATTTTTTTGTCATTTTTGAAATATTATCCTAGGCTCTGGGAACCGCTTAAGAGTGCTCAGGTTTTACTGTCTGCTTTCCCTTTTCTTATGGAAATTTCTCCCTTATACAGTTTACCTTCCCTTTGGTTTAAATCCGGTCCTTTAGGGTAAAATACCTGTAAAAGGAGGCGTAGACATGATTAAACGAATCATCATTTTGATGGCGATCCTGGGAATGTTTCTTGCCTTCACCGCCTGCAGTCCTGTCCACGACGACGATGCGGTGGATGAAGACCCCCTCGAAGAAACCCTGCCTGGGGATGAAGATGAAAATGGGGATGATTAAGTAAATAATGACCGCCGGGTTGGATGATTTCCAATTACCGGCGGTTATTTTTTGATAAGGGGTCAATTCATTTCAAAAAAGTATATGGAGTTTACCAAGCCCTGATCAATCTGATAGACAATTCCCGCAAACCCGTTGTTTTCTGCATATCGAACTTCCGTGATGGTTCCGTCGGGCAGATGACTGATCACCGCCATATGGGCGGAATAAAACATGGTTTCCTCCCCCCAGATTACCTGTCCTTCCTCCCGGGAATAATTACCAATCCCCGGCAGGGGAAAAGCGGTTAATACTTCTCCTACGCTTTGCCCCACGGCGGTTCCCCTGGGTCCGGGAATAGCGGGACTTTGCAAATAAAAACCCGTTGCGTAGAGCCCATGCTCATAATCATTAATATGGACCTGCAGTCCGTCATATTCCAGGGTGTGCATTTGAAAAACGAAAGGATCCTCTACTGACCGCTCCGGTGGTCCAAAGACTTCGATAACCTGTTCTTCCACCATCATTAAGTAATAATCAATACCTTCATTGAAGTCCTCATAGCTCAGAGAAGAATTGGTGTATCTTCGAACGCCGATAATCGATTCAAAAACCTCTTCCTCAAACCGCATCCACTGATTTTGATCTTCTATCAGTTCCAGGATTTCTTCACTGATCTCTTCGTCATTTCCTTCAATTTCTTCCTCTTCCGTAGGATCCTCCTGCTCCGGTTCATCGCCGTTACCGGCTGCAGCTTCCTCTTCATCGGCGTCTATAAGATCCTCATCGGAATCAATCGCCTCTTCCCCCTGCTCCTCTTCAGTTAAACTGCCATTATCTGCCTGGGATCCATCCACCCCATTTTCATGATCACGGCCGCAGCTTACAAAAATAACAACTGTTATCAATGTGATTATTATCAATAACATGATTAACAATAGTTTTTTCCTGATTCTCATTACTTCTCCCCCCAGCATGAGAAACCGCCCGGTTCTACCCCTATTAAACTCCCTGGGCGCTTACTCCCATCTGCCCGGGAAATTAGTTGTAGCGCTTATTGGTTTTCTTTTTTTTGTTCTTATCTTCTAAGACTTTTTTTACAAGGTAAGTTGAAATTAACGATGCGCCCAAGGAAAAACCGAAGGATTTCAATGTAAAGAATGTGATCTTTTTCAGACTCATAGTTAAAGCTCCTTTCTTCAATAAATTGCCTGTAAAACCTGCTTTTTAAAACCTGCTTATCCTATTTTGTTTCCTAAAAGGGATATAATGGTTAAAAAAACTAAGGCTTATTTTACTTTGGTTATTATCTATATTTATACCATTCAATCCCATTTTTCAATCATGGAATGTTGGTTATTTGAGCCTTTCCAAGGAAATAAGTCTTTTTTCCTAGGAAAATCCCTCATCCCCTCACCCTTGACCGAAATCTTCTAAATAAAGATTTAATCTTATCCGAAAAATATCCGCCATACCATTCCAAGGGGAACAGTATGGCGGATAACTAGTAAAGTGCCTATCACTGACGTTGTTTTTTATTGATACATGCGTTCAATTTCACTCTCGGCAATCAACTCTTGAATGTAGCTCATTTGCTTTTCCTGAACTTTTTGCTGCTGCAGCTGCTGGGTGATTTGGGGCTCCACTTCTTCAAAGGAGGCTTCTTCCTGCCCCTGTTCTTCCCAGCTTTCCTGAAGTTGACCATAATAGTCCTGCTTTTCTTCCTCGGTAACCTCAATATTGTCTAAATCCAGATTCCTTGACAGTAAACTTTCGATCATCATATTTTCCCGAAGGTATTCTCTTAAGGATTCCTCGGTAAGACCTTCCGCTTCCATAGCTTGGGCGAGGCCTTCTTCCCCATCGAACTGTTCCTTTAAGGCTTCAATGTTTTCTTCCACTTCGTCGTCGCTGACTTCGATTCCCTGATCCCTTGCTTCCTGGAACATCACGTTTTCCGTAATTAGGGACTCCACTGCCTGGTGCTGCAGTTGAGGAAGAATCATTGCAGCATCTTCGTCGTCAAAGTCGATGCCGTACTGCATTTCCGCCAT
The DNA here is from genome assembly GCA_007120165.1 of Clostridiales bacterium. Taxonomy (GTDB): domain Bacteria; phylum Bacillota; class Clostridia; order Peptostreptococcales; family T1SED10-28; genus Isachenkonia. The sequence goes on along the minus strand of SKOH01000004.1, from coordinate 3,867 downwards.
TTCTTTGCTTCGTTCAAATTCCTGTTGATACTCGGCGAAGGTGATTTCTTCTCCATTGATGCGAAGGAAGGTATCGGAATCCTCAAATCCTTCTAAATCCATCTCCTGCTGTTGCATTTCTCCTGCGGTCTCTTCCTGACTTCCCGTGGTGTCGTTATTGTCGTCTGCATTCTCACCGTTATCATCACTACAGGCACTGAGTACAAATAGGGCTGTTACAGCCAAAATCATCATGGTAAAAAGTTTTTTCTTCAACATAAAACCTCCTAAAAATTGTGTGCAGCATAAAAAATATCTTGTTGCACAGTGTAGTATCTATCGGAGGATTTGTCAAGGGGCCGCGATAAATTTCCTGAATTTTCCCGGGTCTGTAATTACTTATTCCCATTTTTTACCCGCACATATGCAATGGCTTCTTTCCCCGTAAGGTGTTCGATATCTATGGCGATGACATGGGACTTGCCGCAGTCATTGATTTCTTTTTGCTTTTTCAGCCCTTTTCAATAACCCCGGGTTGTATGATATAATGAAATGGTAATGCAGGAAAATTTCTTAGGAGGTGCAGCATGAAGAAAATTACTTTTTTTGGAAGTCCCCTTTGTCCGGACTGCGACCCGGCAAGAGAATATCTTTTGGAAAACGATATAAAATTTGAGTATATCGATATTACCGACAGTATGAGAAGTCTAAAGGTTTTTTTAGCCCAGCGGGATAACGCCCCTTTCTTTGACTCCGTAAAAACCCAGGGAAAAGTCGGCATCCCTGCAATTATGATCGGGGAGGGCGATGAATTTTATCAGGCATATCCCGGAATGGATCTGTCCCCTTTCAAGTAAAATATGGGCTTTTCAACATCATCAAAACCTATGTAAAGACGGTCTGAATAAACCAGACCGTCTTTTTTTTGGGTAGTATGTGTGCTTTAGGGCTGCATTACTCCGGCGAAGGCAAGCCATGCCAATGCGGATTTTGCCACAAGACTGAGAATGATATAGCCCCGTTCTCCGTATAAATAATTTTTCCATTTTCCCACTTTCTTGTACTGCAGTACCATGTTGATCGGAAACAGATTAAAAAATACAAAATAGCTTCCCACAATGGCGTAGACAAACCAGGGCACCTCTGCTGGATCCGAATTTCCAAAGGCATATAAAATAATGACGATCCAGGGGGCGATGCCTGCAAAACTGCCGAATACAAAGGGCTTCCAATTGGTTTTTCTCCGGTTCTCGTTGATCTCCTCCATGTCGAGGCCAAACAGGTTCATCGATGCGTTAGCCGCCACAATTACAATCAGCGCACCAATATCGTATACGCCAAAGAGTAATGCAATCAGAACAATCATTAACGACGAACTGAGGGCGTATTCATACCACCGAAAACGGTTCATTCCCCGATCCAGGTCCCGGTTGTAAATCGGATTTCCCCAGGGGCTGATAATAATAAAATGGGCGGCTGCGGACAGGAATAAAAACAGCGAAACCATTATCCCGAAGGGAACCTCTCCCAGCTGGTTCGGATCCGTCACCAGCCGCATTTGTGTCTGATCAAAGGTTAGAAAATAGGACCATACCGGAATTCGAAACTCCGCGATCCGGTCGATAAAAAGAGCAAATCCGAGCATCAGTAAACCCTGGATCAAGTGCAAAAACCCCATAATCCTATTAAATCCTTTTAAGGAAGCATGAGTGATTTCTTTGGCCATATAAGCACCTTCTTTCTTTCATTTTAGTAACAGACCTTCTTCGTTATTAATTTTATTAATTTTGAAAATCCATGATTTCATAGTCCTCCGGCACTTCAAAGTCCTCTTCACTGACTTCTCCCACTTGAAGATTTGTCACTTCCATTACATAATCATCTTCCGGATTCGGGCCGCTGCTTTCGATTCGCATCGGTATGCCGTATTCCTTGTGAATCCACATTCTGATTTCCACATCCTCTTCCTGGTCGAGGACAATATAGGTCTCCGCACCATTTATCGTCTCTTCCCCAACGAGTTCCAGCCTTTCCCAGTCTTCTTCAATAGAGAAGTCTTCAAACTGGCTTTCTTCGCTATCCTCTTCCAGGGCCTGGGCCTGATCAATCGGAAAACGCATGGCGGTCATCTCTTCAGGATCAAGAAAGTAATAATGCTCATCATCCTGTATGGTAATGACTCTTTGCCCTTCCCATTCTCCTTCCGTCCGGTACTTCTCACCCATCATCATATAGGTTACCGTATAGGCACCGGCTTCTTCAGACTCCATAGTCATATTATAAGAAAAGTTATCAGGAAATTCCATTGCCGTAAAAATACTCTCCGGGTCCCGTTCCTCCCAACTTTCCTCCTCCGAGGCTTCTTCCTCTTCTTCCGCGCTTTCCTCCGGGTCACTGTCTCCTTCTTCCTCCTCTTCCCCTTCCGCCGCTTCCTGTTCATTTTCTTCCGAAGTTTCAGTCACAGGTTCTTCTTCATCATTGCCTCCACAACCGTATAAGGCTAAAATAGGAATCATAATAAGGATCAGCAGCAACAGGCCTTTCTTTAAATTTTTGCTCATTTCATGACCTCCTTTATAACTTTAAAAACTAACACTTTACAACATAACTGAACTTATAAGTAAAAATATACCGGCTCCTCTAAAAACCTTCCTTAACCAATTTCATAATGTATATATACCCCGCTGGTTATGATTAAATCGAGGAGTAAACTTAAAGATACACTAATAAGATAAAGGGATTTTTTCATTATTTATGAAAATCTGCTTTAACCCCATTACATATGAAAAGTGCCGGTTTCGTAACCGGCACTTTAAAATCTTTTGAGTTCTCTTGTTATAATATTATTTTCTTGGAATTTTCAGCTGCTGTCCTACATATATTCGGTTCGGGTCGGCAATATTATTTATTCGTACGATCTCTGTCACAGATACACCATAATTCAGTGCAATTCTGTATAGGGTATCACCGGACCTTACGGTGTAGGTTATATACTCTGCAGGAGGTGGAGCCGGTGTAGAAGTTTTACTCGGAATCTTCAGACGTTGCCCTACATAAATACGATTCGGGTCGGCAATATTATTGAGACGTACAATCTCTGCCATGGGGACGCCTGCATTAAGTGCAATTCTATACAGGGTATCTCCGGACTTCACGGTATAATAATAGTATGATGTTGATGGTGGTGGGGTTCCGGGCTCTTTTGTAGGAATCATCAGCCGTTGTCCCACATAAATTCGATTCGGGTCTGCAATTTTGTTGAGTTTAACAATTTCTGCCATGGGAACACCCACACTTAGGGAAATTCTATAAAGGGTGTCTCCTGATTTTACGGTGTAGTAATAAAAGTTTGCTGGGGGTGTGGTTCCGCTTGTGGGATTCAACAGTCTGCTGACTGTTACGAAACCATAGCCTTGCCGTTTTAGTTCATTGATCATTTTCGGCAGCGCTGCCACGGTGCCGGTTGCCCCTTTCCCGGTGTGCATTAACACGATCGAACCGGCTTTTGCGTTATTGATTACCCGATTGTAAATGGTTGTTGCAGAATCTCCCCGCCAGTCAATGGTATCAATGTTCCACTGAATGGTATAGGGATATCCGGCTCTTCCGACACCATCAAGTACATGACTGTTGTAGGCTCCATAGGGGGCCCGGAAAAGCTTTTTAGGATAAATTCCTGTAACATTCTTGATTGCAGTTTCTGTTCTTTTGAGCTCCGAGTCCATCTGGGCGAAGGTTAAATTACGAAAATCCGGATGGGAGTATGAATGATTAGCAATTTCATGGCCTTGGCTTACGATACGACGAATTTTGCTGGGATGATGATTGACTCCTGCTCCTGTGAGGAAAAAAGTGGTTTTGATATTATGGGCTTTGAGAACTTCTAGG
>SKOH01000158.1 GCA_007120165.1 Clostridiales bacterium | reverse complement strand
GATGAAGCCCTTTACCGTTTGGCAGCGGATTACGGCGTAGTACTTGAACGGCTTATAACAGAGGAAAATGAACTGAATACCGCCATTCGGACCCTTCATCCGCAAATTCGGACAAGGTAATGAGTGACGGGACTTAAGAAGACAATAACTTTAAAGCCCTCCCCTGGATAGGCGGGAGGGCTTTATAATGGGCGATAGGGGTAAACTTTTGCAGGCTATCGGGTCGTTAAAATTGCAAAGCCTTTGGTGATATTTTCCTGACTTTTATTTTTCTCAATCCGGTCTACCCTGGCAGAAGGCGGACCGGTTTTAAGTTTTTTATCCAAACGGTCCAGCTCTTCTTCTGTTACATGACTTACCACAAGCTCTACGCTACCATCGGAGCGGTTTCTGCAGTATCCGTCCATCTCAAGTTCTTCAGCCAGATCCTTTAACCACGCACGAAATCCCACCCCTTGCACCTGCCCGTAGATCCGGTACTGAAACTGCAGCTTTTTATCGGTCATGGTCTTTCACCGCTTCCTTCAGACCCGGCTTTTCCGGTTCCTTCAGCGCTTTTTTCAGCATGATTACAAAGGTTTCCGGAGACTCGGAACCGGGGACTACATGTTCATTGTTGATTAAAAAGTAGGGGACACTGTTAATGTTATGTTCTTCGCCAAGAGCGACGTCCCGCTCGACTTCCTCTTTATAGGCATCCGGATTCATCAGAACCTCGCTGGCCTTGTTCCTGCTCAGTCCCGCAGCCTCTGCGGTTTTTAAAAGGCTGGGGATATCGCTGATCAGTCCTCCTTTTTCGAAGTACAGCTGAAAGATTTTCTCCGCCAGTTCATGATCCTTCCCCAGGGTTCTGGCATACCGGGTCAAACGGTGGGCATCCAAGGTATTGGTGAGCTTCATGTTGTCAAAGTCGTAGAACAGTTCTACTCTTCTTGCCCGTTCCTTCACGTCGGTTAAATTGTTCATGGCCTCCTCCGGAGAGAGATCATATTTTTCAGAGAGATGCTCGGCAATGCCTTTACCGGAATAGGGAGGGATATCGGGGTTCAGCAAATAGCTCTTAAACTCAATGTCCACGCTACCGGTTAGATTCAGTTCTTTTAATGCAATGTCTAAATGACGCTTCCCTAAATAGCAAAAGGGACATACATAGTCGAACCAAACTTCAATTTTCATAAAAAATTCTCCTTTCGTTAGATGCTGGGATGGGGAAAATTAAAGAAACATCCATTGAAATTTTCCCGTACTGGATTAATACCCGAATATACGAGAAATACGCGGGGTTGTTTATTGGGAAAAGGGGTAGAAGAGATATGCTCGATGGTCATACGAATTGGAAGAATTTTTTTCATAATATTTAGAAAAAAGTAATTGAAAAATCCAAATATTCGATATATAATAAAAAGGATTAATGAAAAATTATTTATGTATAAAATATTTTTTTATGGTTGTTAAATTGTGTTTTATTTCATTTATATAAAACAAAAATTAGATTGCCGGGGGGTGAGAGAGTCAAAGCTTTGGAACGGTCGGTGGAAGACAACAATCAAAAGGAGGTTTTTATGTTCTACTCGAAAAGAAAATTGGCAGCAGTTTTAGTTTTACTGATGGTACTATCCAGTGTATCGATGCTGGGGGCGACTCCGGTCAATCAAGACCGCAGTGAAGTATTAGAGCGGTACCTGGAACAGGAGAATACCGTTTCGGACACCCCGAATCGACTGAATCCTGACGACTACACCACATGGGATCCGGAAAAGGAATACCGGGTAATCGTACAGCTTACCGGAGATGCAGCGATGGAAACCAGTCAGGCTCAGGAGGAAAAATATCATGAACTTCCTCCGGGTCTTAGAAAAAATCTGGAACGAGGCATCTTAGGAGAGCAGCGGGGGATTATTCGAAACTTGGAAAGACGGGGTATCGACTTAGAGGTAATACATAACTTTACCGTTGCAATAAACGGTTTCAGCGCCCTGGTCAAAGGTTATGATATTGAAGAAATCAAACAGGTACCGGATGTAAAGGATGTACTTATATCCAATGAATATGAAAAGCCGGAACCGACTCCTGATATGGAATTTACCCATGAGATGATCGGCAGCGAAGCTGTATGGTCGAATCTCGGGTACCAGGGAGAGGGCATGGTAGTTGCGGTAGTGGATACGGGTATCCAGTGGACCCATCCCGATTTTAATCCGGATTACGATGACTATGACCTTGTAATTGATCAGGACTTAATCAACGAACTGGAACTGATCGGAGAATACAAAACTCCCAAGGTGGTTTACGGATATAATTATTTTGACGAACAGCAAACCGTGGAGAATATGAATAACAATCATGGTCAGCATGTGGCTGGAACCGTTGCAGCGGACGGCGGTATCAGCGGTGTTGCACCGAAGGCCCAGTTGGTGGATATTCAGGTTTTCAGTGAGGATCCTGCGACTCCGTCCACTTGGGACGACATTTATCTTCGGGGAATTGAAGACGCCCTGAAAATCGGGGTGGATGCGATTAATATGAGTTTAGGCTCTGTGGCATCCTTCTATCAGCCCAACAGTGCGGTGGATGAAGTGATTACCAATGCAAGAGAAGACGGCGTGGTCTTTGCCATTTCCGCCGGAAACTCCGCTTACTCGGTTGATGGATTTGGTTTTCCATTAAGAGAGAATCCGGATATCGGACTGGT